>JANRMB010000341.1:0-17902 GCA_033761985.1 Candidatus Sumerlaeia bacterium
CTGGTGCGGAGTTATCACCACACCTACAAAATGAACACGGTGATTACCAATTGCAGCAACAACTACGGGCCGTATCAATTTCCGGAAAAGCTGATCCCCGTGATGATCACCAAGGCGCTCACCGGGCAGGCGCTTCCGGTGTATGGCGATGGCCAAAACGTGCGGGATTGGCTCTACGTGCAGGATCACGCCGAGGCGCTGGACTTGGTCTTCCGCAAGGGTCGTGCGGGCGAGGTCTATAACATCGGCGGCAACAACGAGTGGAAGAATCTGGATTTGGTGAACCTGTTGTGCGATCTGGTGGATGAACGTGCTCCGGTGCTTTCCACCGGAAAACCCCGCCGCTCGCTCATCACCTTTGTCACCGATCGCCCGGGTCACGATCGCCGGTACGCCATCGATTGTACCAAGCTCACCCGGGAACTTGGCTGGCTTCCGAGGTACACGTTCGAAAGCGGCCTCGCCGCCACAATCGATTGGTACTTGAACAACGGCGAGTGGGTAGCCGAATGCAAAGGGTAAGCGGACGTTTCCAAAGACCGAAGATCATTATCTGAAGTCGGTTTTTTCTCTTCCCCAAACGGGCTGCGCTTTGCTACACCACCTTCAGCGCGGCGCGAAAGGCCCATTACCCACCCTACCGTGAAACTTTCCATCATCATCCCCATCTACAACGAACGCCATCTCCTCCCCAAAGTGCTGGAGAAAGTGCGGGCCGTTCCTCTGGAAAAAGAACTGATTCTGGTGGACGATTGCTCCAAGGATGGCACCCGGGAGTACCTGCGCGAAGTGGAGCGTCACAAACCCGATACCATCGTGGTCTTCCACAAGAAGAACGGCGGCAAGGGGCGCGCCATCCGCTCCGGTTTGCAGCACGTAACGGGTGACGTGGTCATCATTCAGGATGCCGACCTGGAGTACGAGCCCGCTGAGATCCCGAGCATCGTGGCCCCCATCATGGATGGTCGGTGTACAGTGACATACGGCTCGCGGTTTTTGGGGCGTATGCCGACGGGGATGCGCCTGGAAAACTTTATCGCCAATCGCCTGCTCGCGCTTCTGGTGGCACTCCTCTACTGGCAAGTCATTTCCGATGAAGCCACCGCCTACAAAGCCTTTCGAACGGAGATTATCCGCGGCATTGATTTGAAGTGCGAGCGGTTTGAGTTCTGTCCCGAGGTGACGGCCAAACTGCTGCTCGGGGGGCACCGAATCCATGAGGTTCCCGTGACGTTCTTCGCCCGCACCTTTGAGGAAGGGAAGAAAATCGGCTGGCGCGACTTTATTACCGCCGTTCGCACGTTGTTTTTATGCCGGTTTGGCTGGATGTAAGTAGGACGTTTTCAAATCGCCTATCTCTGTGTTGCGCTTCGGTCGAAAGCCTCGGTCACGTACATCAGTACGCTCCGCTTAGTCTTCCGCCTTGCGCGCCTTGATCTAGGCAATTTGAAAACGTCCTATACCTTTTGAAAGTTACAGGTTTTGCCAACCCCCCTGCTCACTCTTTCACTTGCCTCATCCCTCTTCCGTCGCCCTTATGGGCTCGCCCATCCCCCAATCCTCCGCACGCCCCAGCCATGACGCCCACCCCTGATTTGAGTATCATCTTCATCAACTGGCGCATGGCCCATGATTTGGCTCACGTCTTCCCGAGTATCGAACGTCAGCAGACCCGTTATACCACGGAAGTGATTCTGGTGAACAAACCGAGTGAGGACGGCGCCGAGCAGATTGCCGCTCAGTACCCGTTCGTGCGCGTCATCACGCACGAGAAGTTTGGCATCGCGGAAATGCGTAACGTGGGCATCCGCGCAGCCCGGGGGCGGTACTGCCTGATGCTTGATGCCGACACGGAAGTCCACGCGGGGTGTTTTGATGCGCTCGTAACGTTTATGGACAAGTTCCCACGTATTGCTGCCGCCGGGGGCCACACCCGCCGCCTCAACGGCGAACTCGAGCACAATGTGAAGCGCTTCTATACGCTGATGACGATCATCGCCCGGCGTTCCCCGATTCAAACGTTCAACCCCAACCACCGGTGGAACCGCGCCCACCTGATGATGGACAAAGACCACCGGCGTCCCTACTTGGGCGATTGGGTGGCGGGGGCATGTTTCTGTATGCGCCGTGAGGCGATTGAACAAATCGGCCTCTTTGATGACCGTTATTATTTTGGGTTTGAGGATTTGGATTGGTGCTGGCGGGCGAAGCGCCTCGGCTGGCGCATCGCGTTTGTTCCCACGGCACGCATCACCCACAAGGTGCAGCGCAAAAGCGCCCAGGGCTTGAATCGCCTCACCGTGGAGCACCTGCTCAGCGGACTCCGGTTTTTGTGGAAGAAAACGAAAATAGACTGGGGATTCCCGGACGACACGGTGCGGCTCCCCGAACGGGCCAAACGATGAGTCCCCAGCGCCGTTCCCGGCATCCGCTGGTGGTGGAGGCGCGTCGCAACGCCCGGCCAAAGCCACGGCTCCTCCCCGAAGGCCCCGCCACCGTGGACCTTACGCTGATCATCGTTCATCGTGGGGGCGTGGCGTTGCTCCGCAATTGCCTCAACTCCCTTCCCGCCGCTTGCGAGGGACTTACCTGGGAAGCCGTGGTGGTGGATAACGGAAGCACAGACGGAAGCCAGGCGATGGTGCGGGCGGAGTTTCCGGGTATTCGCCTCCTGGATGTGGGGGTGAATCTCGGCTTTACCCGGGGGAACAACCTCGGGCTGCGCTACGCCCACGGTCGCCACATTTGCCTGCTCAACAACGATACCGTTTCGCTTCCGGGGTGCTTTGCCAAAGCTCTGGCGGTGATGGATGCGGACCCCACCATCGGCGTGGCGGGGCTCAAACTCCTCAACGAGGATGGCAGCCGCCAACTCTCCTGCCGCCGTTTCCCCAGTTTTCAACAGGCGCTCTTCAACCGCTATAGTCTGCTCACCAAGCTCTTCCCCCAAAACCCCTACAGCCGCAGTTACCTGATGCCCGATGTGGATGACTCCATCCGTGATGTGGACTGGGTAAGCGGGGCGTGTATGGTGATTCCCCGGCGTGTGGTGGAAAAAATCGGCGGGTTGGACGAACAGTTTTTTATGTACTCCGAGGACGTGGACTTCTGCCTGCGCGTATGGAAGGCCGGCTGGCGAGTCATCTATCTCCCCGTGGGCGAGGTGTATCACCTCATCGGCCAAACCAGCGGTCGGTTCCCGTTTATGCCCCTTACACAGCGGCACCTTTCCATGTACAAGTTCTACAAAAAGCACTACAGCCGGGAGCTGCTGTTCCTTGATTTGCTCACGGGGTTGATGGTGCTATTGCGCTTGGCGCTGCAACTGACGGTGGTGTTTCTGGGAAGACTGGGGAGGCGTTAGGTTCGCGTAGTCAATCTCCACCCAACCAAAAGGTTTCACTAAAGTAGGTATTGAATGTTCCCAGAATCGCTGGAATGCATTACGATAGAGGATATGGCGTTTCTTCGGGAATCTGAAGAGGTGGAATGCAAGCTGGCTACAGGGCGAGATGGGATGGGAGCCATACCAGATGATTTTTGGAAAACATACAGTGTATTTGCAAACAACAAGGGCGGAATCATTCTTCTCGGAGTCCGAGAAAGAAATTCCCAGTTTGAAGTCGTGGGTTTGCAAAAGCCCGACAAACTTCGCAAGGAACTTTTTGACGTTCTGAACAACAAGAAAAAGGTAAGTATCAACCTGTTGGATGATTCGCACGTAAAGGAAATCACCTTGGATGAGAAAACACTGTTGTTAATTACGGTGCCACGGGCCAAGCGGGGCCAACGCACTGTTTATCTGAACGGAAATCCGTTGGGTAATTCCTATAGAAGATTGAATGACGGTGATCGCCTACTTGGTGATGAAAACGTGAAACGGATGTTGGCAGAACAAACTGAGGAGAGCAGAGATACAGTAATCCTCACCAACTTCGGACTTAAGGATATCCACAGTGAATCACTCAGAGCGTACCGACAGGTTTTTTCCAATCGAGAACCCGTCCACCCATGGAATGCCTTGAGCGATATTGATTTTCTAATGAAAATGGGAGGATGGCGAAAAGACCGCGAATCAGGAGTCGAGGGACTGACGATGGCGGGTTTGCTGATGTTTGGCGACAGTTCTTCCATTCAGGATGCTCTCCCAAACTATATGTTGGATTATCAAGAATGGCCGGAAAATGGGGAGAACAACCGTTGGAGTGATCGAATCACTCTGGATGGTAAATGGTCGGGTAATCTTTATGATTTTTTCCATCGGGTTTATGCGAGACTGATAGATAATCTCAAGGTGCCGTTTCGCTTGGAAGGTACCGTGAGAAAAGACGAAACGCCCGTACACGAGGCCCTTCGCGAAGCTCTGGTCAATACGTTGGTACATGCCGATTTCAGTGATCGTGCCTCCGTTCTGATACTAAAACGGCCTCTATCATTTAGATTTCGAAACCCGGGACTGATGAGAGTACCCAAGGAGATTGCTTTGAAAGGTGGAGAGCACGATTGCCGGAATCGCACCCTGCATAAAATGTTTCGTTTGATTGGCATCGGTGAACAGGCCGGCTCTGGTATTCCCAAGATCCTCTCCAGCTGGAATTCTCAGCATTGGGCACCTCCTATCATTTTGGAAGCGATGGAACCCTACGATCAGACCATCGTTGAATTGAGGATGGTGGATCTTTTTCCTCCCGATGTACAGATTACTCTCAACCAACTTTTTGGTGAGAGTTACCGCAAACTCAACGAATTGGAGCGCACAGCGCTTTCACTCGCCGCATCCAAAAATACTGTAAGTCACGCCCAACTACTGGACTTCTCCCAGCGCCATAACTCAGACGTCACGAATGCCCTAACCACTCTAGCAAAGCTCGGTTTTCTGAAAACCTCCGGAGGCCGTGGAGCAGTTTACCACCTTCCCAATGTTACTTTCCCAACACCCGAGCAAGTATTTGGAATTTTGGCGCCTTCGACCTCCGCTATTTTGAACCCGACCTCCGCTATTTTCGACCCGACCTCCGTTAATTTGAACCCGACCTCCGTTAATTTGAACTCGACTAATCAGGCGTCAGTTCAGCGAAACAACGATGGATGCCTCCTCTCGCCGTTATTGGAATCTCCGATTGTGGATGATTTGTCATCTTTGACCATACCATTCCTGGAGCATCTTTACTCCGAAGCGGGAGAAGCGAGGAAAAAGAAAAAAGTTGATCGGCAGAAAATGACAGAAGCAATTCTCCGAATCTGTACCAACCGTTATGTGACGTTGCGGGCGTTGGCAGCTTTGCTCAATCGAGAGGCTAGCGGTTTACGGATTCAGTACCTAACTCAAATGGTACGGAAGGCTGAATTGGAACTTGCATTTCCCGCCAAACCAAATCACGAGCGGCAAGCCTACACGGCAGCTCGTCCAAAAAAAGAGGATTCTTCTCAGTGAATCAAATGGTTGCCGAAGCAAATAAAATGAAACTTCACTTAGCATATTCACAATTCATTTCAAAAGATGTTTTCCCATGATCCCCTTTCTTCTCGCATTCCTTCTGGGAGCGATTCTAGTGGCGGTTTGCCAACGGATTCTCCCCGCCACCCGGGGGAGGCGTTTGCACCGAGAGGAGGGTGAACGCCCCCGCGTGGGCCATGGGCTGTGGTTCGGGTTGATGGCCGCCACAGCGTTGTTGGCGGCGGTGCAGCCGATGCTCATCCACGAAGGCGCGGCGTTGCGGTTTGGGTTCGGGCCCTCATTGTGGAACATCCTGCCGGCAGCGCTTCCCCTGCTCTTGCTCGCCCTCCGGAGCGACTTCCGCCGCCCCAGTAGCGAGCGCCATCTTTTGGGGCTGCTTCTTTCCGGGGGATTGCTGGCAGTGGGGGGATTTGGGATTTCCCTGCTTTCCAACCCGCTTCAAGGCACAATTGGGCTCAACCCGCTCCTCGCCGTGGCCTTCAGCGTGGTGTGGTTGCTCATTCTGGCGAGCCTGTTTGAGTTGATTCGCTTGGTTCCCTATGGCGTGGGGCTGGTGGTGGGGCTTCTCTGCGTGGTGCTCTGCGTGATGGGTGGGTTGCAGCAAAGTGTGGCTGCGGGGTTGTTGATGGGATTGGTTCCGGGGGCTGTTTTGGGGCGTTGGCTCGGCGTGGTGATGCTCCAAGCCAAGGGGGAATACGGACGCGCGGAAATCCTGACGCTTGGCTTTTTTGCCACGGCCATGCTCAATATCAGCTTTATGAAGAGTATTGCCCTTGCGGGCCTAGTGCTCCCCATGGGCATTGTGTGTATTGCCATTATCCTGATCTCCCTGCGGGGGTTTGAACGGAGCCTGATTCTGCGCAACGCCCCCTCGGCGGAACGCACAGTGGCTCCCATGCCCCGGCGATAACTCCTCCCCCCAAGCGGTCGGGATGCCCTTCATTCCACTCGGATACTCACAACTCCTCATGGGTCTCTTCAGCTCACTCTTCGGTTCATCCAAACAATCCAAAATTGAGGCGGAACGCCAACGCGTGGTGGAGTCCCTTTTTGGGCAAACCTCCGGCGCATACACGGGAGAAGGCCAACTTCAACCCTTTCTTCAGCAGTTGGGGAGCACCGGAAACTATGTCACCAAGGTGGAGTTGCTGAACAAACTGTACGAGGCCGGGCGTTCCCCCTGGGCTGATGCCCTTCTGCGCACCTTCGCCAAAGATCCCGAAATCCCCAACACCCTGCTCCGGGCCTTTGTGCTCGATGTGTTTCTGGCGGAGAACCGACTCGAGGAATTCCTCGATCCCGCCCGGAAAATCCTGCGCGATTACCCCAGCGAGACGGATCTTGCCCTTGCCCTTGGTCGCATTGAAGTCAGCTCCAAGCGTTATGCCGAAGCCATCAGCCTTCTGGAATTGCCTCTGGAATCCGCCCCCGATTCCCGCCACCTCTTCGCCCTGATTGGCGAGGCCCACGCCGGACTTCAGCAGGATGAGGAAGCCCTCATTCACCTGCGCGCCTCACTCGAACTCTATGAAGAAGCCTTCAAGCTTCAAGCCATCATCAGCGATGAACTTCAGCAGGAGGAATACGAATACGGCCGCCTCTACGGATTACTGGAAGTGGTGGCGCTGCGCCATTTGGGGGCCGAGAAAAAAGCCGAAGCCTTTGCCACACTGAAGTACAACCCCGAGGACATCGGCCTGCGCAAGGAAGCCGACCGCCTGGCGCTGCTCCGCGTGGAGTTCAAACCCCGACGCATGGCCATCAGCAATCTCGCCGAACTGGAACGCCTCCAGAAGACCATGGGAGACGGGCTCGGCGGTGAGCCCCAAGCAGCATTCCTGCTCGGCTCCCGGGCGTTGCGCCAACGGAATTTCCCCGAGGCTATTACGCACTTCCGCAAAGCGTTGGAACTCGACATGGAGTCTCACGGGGCCTACTACGGCTGGGCTGCCTGCGCCGAACTGGAACGTGTTCCCCTGATCCCCGAAAACCTCATCGCCCCCCTGAACCCCGCCGAAGAGCAAGCCTACGAACAACTCTTCGCCGATTGGGCGAATCTCCAGGAAAATGAAAAGCACCTCATTCAGCTCAGCGCCAACCCCCTGCGCCCGTTCCTTCCGCTCCTAGTGGAAGCGAGCGCCAAGGTGTACCTGCACCCGCTGGACGTACGCCTGCGCGATGTCTTTGCCGACGTTCAGGAGCTTTCCTTCGAGCCCCAACTCCGCAACCCCGCCGTCGCCGATGCCTTCACCGCCAAAGGCAAAACCCATCTGCGCATCGATGCCTTCCTGCTCGTCTCCCAGAAACGCGCCCCGCTGGCGTATCACTTGGGACAATTGAGCTGGAACGTTCTCACCCCCGAAGACCGCGCCCCGCTGGATGAAGCCTTCCACGCCTGGGAAAAAGGAACCCCCAACGCGGAACTTAAGAAAGTCATCAACAACACCCGCGAATACTGGTGCCACGCCTTGGTCGCCGCTGTTCAACGCACGCTGCTGGGTCAAACAACGGACGAAACACTGGTGCTCCCGGAGCTTTGAAGGGATGTATATTGCCTGAAAGTCATAGACATTCTTTAGCTCGGGGTCAGCGAAACGCCACACCGGGCAGCAGATAAAAAATGAAATGAACCCTGAAAGGGTTCCTCAAGAAATAAAAACGAAAAATGCCGACGTTGATGCGTCGGCATTCTCAGGGAACTTGTATTGAATTTGGTACGGGTTAGAATCCGGAACCGCGCCAGTTGGTGAGGTCGTCGGCTTCTGTTCCCACGGCGTTGCCGGAGAAATCCGAGGTGCCGTTGGGGCCGAAGGAGATGAGTTGGAAGGTGGAAGGGTTGAAGTAGGTTTCGGTGGCGCGGTAGGGATTCGTCACCGGAAGGAATGTTCCACCGAGAGCCGCGTAGTCTTCATTCTGAATGAAGTAGAACGGGTTGCCCCAGGCATCGAGGAACTGAATTTCCGCGGGGCTGGTGGTAGCGGTGATGGTGTTCCCGGTGCCAAGCAGACCAAGGCGATTTTCTTGAAATTCAAAGTAGGGGCCGATCCAGCGGTTGCTGAGCGGTGCGGATTGGTTTCCGTTCAAGCTGGCTTTCAGGGCGACTTGAAGGTAACCGGAACCCGCGTAGGGGTTGTTGCGGTTGATGGGGTTGGGTGCAAGGCTGCTCCCGGTACCGGTGGGGGGGAATTGGCCCGTATCGATTTGGTAGCGGTTGATGGCCACGGAGAGGGAGCTGATTTCCGCCCGGGTTTTGGCAATCCGTGCCCGCTGAATTTCCTGCGTGTAAACTCCCACGGCGATGGTGGAGAGAATCGAGATAATCAGCAGCACCACAACCAGTTCGATGAGTGTGACACCTTTGGTGAGTCGGTTCATGGTGGGAATCCTTACCATTGAAGGTCTGAAGTAGTCGGGTTCACCCGGTGAGTTAGAAGAGGTTGAAGGCGGATTCGTTTGGAATGGAGCCGAAGGTGTAGTACACGTCGTTCACGAATTCGTTGCCGACTGTGGTATCGAGAATACCGTCGGAACCGAAGCTCACGATGGCGAAGCGGTCGAAGGGATCGTTGCCGCCGTTGGCGAGCTGGATGCGGCCGTTATCCACGCGGTAGCGTTGGTTGGGCTGGCCAAGATCGAAGGTGTTGGTGTTCAAGTCGCTGATATTTTGCACCGCGGCCAAGGGTCCTTCGGGGGAGAAGAACACATAGGGGCGGCCCCAGGGGTCGAGAATCACGTCGGAGGAGATGTCGTTACGGTCATCAAATTCCTCAGAACGGGCCACGCGGGCGGGGTTCAGGAAGGGACCCGTCCAGAAAGCGACGAGAGCTTGGGCACGAACTTCACCGGAGGCGGTTGTCAGGGCTTCCTGAAGGGTGGGTTGGTTGCCATCCTGTGCGACGACGTTGCGGAAGGGATCGATGAAGAACTTGTCGCTGGTGTTTACTTCATTGGCGAAATCGTCTTCCACCTCGTTATCACCATCGTTGGCGAGGTTATCAAGGAGGTGCATGGGAACGTAGTAGCCGTGGGTTGCAGCCACGAGTTCCTGGGCTTGGGCGATGTTGCGGACTTCGTTGCGGGCGGTGGTGCGGCGTGCTTGTTCGGTTTTTTGCACGTACACGGGAACCGCGATGGTGGCGAGCAGGGAGATGATGGTGAGCACCACAAGCAACTCAGTGAGGGTTACAGCGCGCAAGCTCTGGGGAGAGAATCGGGACGTCATGATGGGGAATATCCTCCGGGGGGTTCGTCTGTATCAAGAAGGGGCAGAAGAGTGTCGAGAGTTGGGGGCTGAAAGCCTCTTGGGGCTAAGGTTGGGTCAGGAGAGGAGAAGTCGTCAACTTGGGTTCACGGATTCTCCGAGAAATTTCTTGGGATTAGCGGCCAAACTGGCGAACGATATCATCACCTCGCCCGAGTCCGGGTTCAGCAGCGCTTCCCGGAGCGCCGTCGGGGCCGAGAGAAAGAATCGTCAACCGGTCGAAGACTTGGCAATTGACGGATCCCCCGTTGATATTCGCGTTATCCAAAGGGAAGGTGGTAGAGGTAACGATTTCTCCCTCGGGTTCCAGCACAAGACCCTCACGGGTAAAGAGCAGGTAGTTGTTCCCCCAGGGGTCATCAGGAAGGCCGTCGGGAGAGGCGGAAGGCCATGCTGCATAGGCGTTGTTGTCTTTTTGCCAGTTGATGTACGGGCCGTTCCAGTTGAATTCTGTTTCGTCGGTCTGAAGCAAATCAATCAGGTTACTGTTACGATTTGGGGGGACAAACTGACCAACATTCTCACCTTCGGCGAGGATGAACAAATTATTCGAAATGTTTTGAAAGTAGTTTCCGGTAACTGTAAGACCCTGAGTATTATCAAAAATAATCCCATCAGGATTATCAAGGGGTGTGGCTGCAGCTGCACCGGAGATATCGTTCAGCAGGAAAATGCGGGAGTAGTAGCCGGTATCGATGGCGAGTTGGGAGAGCGCGGTGCCGATACGTTCCAGATCAGACTCCGCCGAGGCAATACGCGCTTGCTGCGTCCGGTTGGAGATCAGCGGAATCAGAATCGCCGCCAGAATGCCGATGATAATCACGGCGATGAGCAACTCCAGAATGGAGAAGCCTTTGCAGCGCCGGGGAGTGAAGGAGGAAAGCCGTTTCATGGACGAAGGTTCCTTGGAAGAAGTCGAAAAGCGGGGCATTAGAAGCGGTACACGAAGTCGCCAACCGTATTGGTGGAATCCACATCAAACGCGGGATTGCCAATTTGGCCGGTATTGACCCCGTTCCAGCGGCGGTAGGCGTTGGGGTTGGCTTGAATATCGTCGGGGAGATTTCCCACGTTCCCATCAGGACCGAAGGATACCAGGATGCTGGTGTTGAAGTTGGATTCATTAGAAACTGAGCCACCGGCAAATCTTATAGGAAGGTTACCTTCGCCAAAGAAAACGTAGGGGTTTCCCCACGGATCGATGGGATAACGCTCCTCGGCGGTGTTGTCTGGGGATTCAGTCCCTTGGGGAGGGCGAGCAGCCAAGCCATTGTTCGATACTACGACGATGAATCCATTCCCATCGAAATTGCTGTACCAAAAATCCTGCAAATCATCCACCGGGACGGAATTGCGACTGTTCAAGGCGATGTAGGGACCTTGCCAGTTGCTCTCGAGGTTGTTCGTATTAATGGGCTCACCATCCCACGTTCTGATAGTGACGGGAGAGGAGCCATCGAGCTTTGGTTTGCTCAAGTCCTGAAGGCGGACTTGGAACCCTGTGTCGGCTTCGGCGAGCAATTGCACCTTGGCCAAGCTGGAGAGTTCATCAAACACAGCAGACTCGCGGGCTTCTTCCGTCCGTTGACGGAAAATGGGAAGAGCCAGTAGGGCGATGATGGCGATTACGGTGGCCACCATGGCGATCTCCACCGCGGTAAAGCCCCGAAGCCGGTGGGCCCGGGCAAAAGGAGTGGAGAGGGAGACCCGGCGGCGCACCAGCGCCCGGGCTGCACTCAAAAGATTCTTCATGGAACGGTTCTTCATCATCGGAATTCCTTAGAAACCAAACACGATGTCATCGGATTCGGGGTCGGTGATGCCCACGGAGGCAGAGTTGTTATTGTTGAGCGCCATTTCCGCCACGTTGAAGCCGGCGTTTTGGTAGAACTGCCGCCCCCAGGCGTTGGCCCGGCGCAGGCCGTCATCGCCCCGAAGAGCGTTCGTAACATAAAGCGTAAGTGTTGCACCGGTGTTGTTGGGGTTTCCGGAGTAGAGGCGCAACCCGTAGGGTGTATTGGAGGCGGTACCGTTGATATCACCCGTTGGGATATACTGATCGCCGCCGCCGGGGACGTTGTTACGACCATAGCTCACCACGGCGTTGATGAAGTTGCCCTCCACCAAACCGCTGTCGTTGGCAACCGTGCGGTCGGCGGCTGATTGCGTCACAAAAAAGAGAACCGGTGAGTTGGGGTTGGTGCGGTCCACGTGGAGGGAGTAGAACATCCAGGGGTTGTTCAACCCATCGAGCGGCCAGTTTACTGCCGGGCGGGTGGGGAATACGGTCATGCTGCGGGAGCCGCCCCGACCCGAGGAAACAGAGCTGCGGGTTTGCGTGGCGGAGATGTATTGACCCGTCCAATCGCGGCGGATGCGGGAAATGGTGGAGGTCCGGTTGCTGGCCCCCACGGCGGGGGCTGTATCCAGCGCGTAGGGGTGAAGAAAGCCGTACAAGAAATCCACGTTACCAGCGAAAATACGTTCGCTTTCCAAATCGAGCGAGGTGCTGGTGCGGTCCAAAAACGCCACGGAGGGGAAGAACCCCACATCATTGTGGGCCAAATCCATGGAGGTGGCGATCTGGCGGCTTTCCCCAATAATCGCCTTGCGGCGGTTGTTTTCCAACTGGGTTTGAACGCTGATAACGGCAATGGCGGAGAAAAGGGAAATCAAGGCCGCCACGATGAGCATCTCGATCAACGTAAAAGCACGGCGCGGGGAACGGCGAAAACCTGATGCGGCGAAACCGGTCAAGGGGTGGGGAAAGCGGGCCATGGGATTCAATTCCTCAAAAATGATCGACGGTACAAAGGGTGGGTCATCGCAGGGGATGGCGTCAACTTACTCACGGCATTCTCACCGCATTACTCCCGCACGGGATCGAGCCGCAACACTTCCGGCAGACCGCGGTCGGTGGCCACAAGGCCCACCACGCGATTTCCAACGGCTGTTGTGGCATCCTGGGATTCCTCCACCCGTGGTTGGCTCAGCACCCGGAACGAACGGGAGTTGAAGGCCACATGGGGGAGAAGCTCCCGAAGACGGTTTAGGCGTTCCGTGTACGATAACGCCGCAGGGAAGAGAAGGTCGTCAACCAGAAGGTCACTCCGGCGGGCGAAGAGAGCAGCGGTGCTTCCAGCGCCACGGCGAACCTCCTCCAGCAGGCGTTCACGCTCCTCCACCCAATAGCGGGCGGTTTCCGGAGTAATCCCCGGAAGGGATTGCAGCACCAAAGCGGGTGCAGTGTTCACATTGATCCGGTGATGTGTTACGGTGCGGCTGGGGGCCACCTGCTGATTCCAGGCATGAAGCGCATAGGCTTCGTCCTCCAACAAGGCGTCGGCAGCTTCGGCGTTTTCCGGGCCTTCAATGAGGGATTTCTCCACCCGGCCCAGAGCTTGAAGGCGGGAATCCCCCGCTTGGGCCACGGCGAGAGCCGCTTCCCCGGAGTCGGACTCCAGAGCCTGCTGCTCCTCTTCAGAGGGAAGCGTGGAGAACAACGCCACTGCATCAAGCATCCGGGCATCGAGCAAATCACGACGGCGCGCCAACTCGGCGAGTTCCAGCTCCCGGGATTCCGGAGTTCCCAGCACGGGGAAGCTCCACAACAGGGGCTCCTCGGCGGTGTTTTCGGTCGATACCGGAGCAAAGCCGGAGAAGACCAGGAACAAATCTGCTTCGCTCACGAACGGGGCGTTCTGGGGCGAATTCGCCAGAAGTTCCTTGGTGGCGGCATCAGGATCGGGGGTGGGGAGCAACGCAAAAGGAGTTGCCTGGGAGCGTTTGCTGGTGCGCAGCAGGGGGTTTTCCCGCTGATGACTATACAACGTATCGCGCTCGCTGGTGGTGTGGGAATAGGTGAAGACATCCACCACGGCGCCGTCTTCATTCAAGAGTTCCACCGTGAGATTGCTTCCCCGTTCGCTGAGCGAGAGGCTTGGGTATTCAAAAATCTGGCGGTTGGAGCCACTGGCGATGACGCCGAAGACATCGTACAAGCTTCCGGTTCCCTGAACCTTCTCCTTGGCGTCGTCCTCCCGACCGTCCGCGTCGTCGGTGATGATCAAATATCCCCCGGCGGGGAGCGTTCCGTTGAGGGGGACGATGCTGCCACCGGCGCGCAGCCGCAACCCGCTGAGGCTCAGGGCCTCGTTCCATGGGTTGAACAATTCCACAAACTGGCCATCATCGCCGAGCTCTTCCGGGGTGTAGGAATCCGCATAGACTTCAGAAATAAAGACCGTCCGCTCCAGCCCCACGATGGCGCTGGCTCCGGAAGTACCGGGATAGACGGTGGGGATGGAATCCAAATCCCGGAAGTCCACGATGTTTACGGCAAATTGCTGCAGCAGGCGTTCGTCCTTCTGGTTGCCGTACAAACTCTTGAGGGCATCGAACAGCGTTTCCGCAGAAGCGCGGTTCAAATCCACCACCGGGAGCGACTTGGAGTCTTGAAGGCGTTCGAGTTCCGTGGCGCTGAAGAGCGTCATATAAGGGGCGAGAACGCTCAATTCGTCTTCGGAAAGCCCCGCAGCCTGAACACCGGGAAGAGCAATCAACTCCTCCAGGGAATTCAACCGGGCGTCGTCACCATAAGGGAGCCGCCGCAAATCGCCAACGTATTCATCGGGTTCATCCACGCCGGTGCTCAGCGCCAAGCGAAGAGCATGACGCGCCTCGGCATCCTCGGGGGACTCGTTGGAAAGCACTTCCCGAGCCGACTCCAGAAGCGCGGCTTCCACCACGGAACGCACCCGGGGGGAGTTGGCATCGTAGTAGGAGGAAGCGGAACCCTCCACGGTTTGCAGGGCGGAAGAACCATCGGGGAGCGTGGCGGCGTCGCCGGAGGCTTCCGTGGCCCCTTGGGCGGTAAACGCCAACCCGGAGGGAGCGTCGAAATCGTCATCCACACCGGCATCGCCGGGGGCGGCGTCGGGACCGTAGCGATGGGCGATAATGGCCCGGGCCAGGGCCTCGGAATTATAGGAAAGAGAAAACTCGGTGCGGGCGGCTTCAAAAAAGCGGGAGAGAACCTGCTCACTGGCGCCGTTGAGGTTCACCAATCCTGCAGCATCCACGATCCCGATTTCGGCGGTCGTGGTGGAAACAACGGGAATATAGCCGGGGTTTCCGGCAACTTGTCTCCCGGCGGCAAAACGGGGTTCGGTGTTGAGGGCTTCAGGACGCCCCCCTTCAACGGGACCGGTGGAAACGGATTGGGCCCGAAATCCCGAGGAAGCACCGGCGGCACTGTTGGGAACGGCGCCCTGCTCCCCGAGCAACGCCAACTCACTGCTGCTCACCGGTCCGGCTTTCAAGCCACCGAGAAGCGTCAAGGAAAGCGGGAGAATCCCGGTGCGGGCCGCCGTTCGGTTTTGCACCCCGAACTGGGCGTTATTGGCGGCGCTGAGTTCCACCCGGCTGGTGAACGTCATCAAAATGGCGAGCAGAACAAGGAGGGAAAGAATGGAAATAACGAGAAGAATGGTGGAGCCGCGGCGGGTGTTCAACCGACCCCGACGCCCCCCATTCAACAGGGAGAAGGGTTGTTCGGCACCCCGGGAGCGCCGTTGTTTTTTGCGCTTTTCAACGTGAGAGAACATCAACGCACTCCTCCTCTTAGAAAAATGGCCGCACCAGAACATCGTACGTCGGATCGTTCAGCACGGCATCAAGGGCCACCACGGTGGAAATTTCGGCGGTTTTCAACGTCCCCGGAGCGGTGGGCCAACCCCCGGGAACCTCGTTCAACGGAGCTCCGCTGGCGTTCACCACCACGCGCAACAGCACGGAACTGGGAAACTCATAGGGGAAAAGCAGAGCGCGCGCCGGTGTACCGATGGGGAGCCCGGAACCGAGAGAATAGTTGGCGGCATCGTACTCCTGTTGCCAGTAGGGGCGAATCAATCCCCCCGGGGCCACCACGTCATCATTTGCGTTCATGGCAAGCACATCGAAGCTCACCACTTCAAACACCAAGGGTTCCACGGAACGAGTGGGGCTGGGGCCATCGGGGTCTTCGATCACTTGGCGAAGCAGCACGTTCTCCTCGCCATCGAAGGTTCCCACTTCGTAGGTAATGATCTGGGCAGGGCGGAGAGTAAAAATATCCGCCGGAATGCGAAAACTCAGGCGGTCGCGACTAAAAAGTGTGTCTTCATCCACCAGACGATCGCCGTAATCGGGGAGACCAACGTAGTCCGGGCGTTCCTGAAATGTTCCGATGGCGGCGTGGCGATCCTCGGCGAGCGTCCAATCGGCATCCTCATCGAACCCGTTGAACTCCTCCTCATCGATCCGACCATCGGCGTCGTTATCCAGGCCGTCACCGTAGGCAAGAGTTTGGGACTCCAGTTGGAAGTATTGATTCAGAAAGAGGGCGGGGTCGCGCTGGATGCGCACCACGTCGCGGCTGATGGCCTCGATGGCGTTCCGGGCGGTGGCGTGGGCCTGAATTTGATTCTGGGATTCCTCAGAAGCTTGGGAAATCTGGATATAGGCCGTGGTAACGCTTCCCATAAAGACGAGCGTGATGGTAAGGGCCACGAGCACCTCGGTCAGGGAAAGACCGCGGGCGGCGCCATGATGGCGATGCAAAGGAAAGGCGTTGGGATGAATCATAGCGTTGTACCGTGAACGGCGAAGAGGCCGCTGGTCAACAGGTTAGCACGGTGCGAAGGATTCGGCACGGGTGCGACGGGAAAAAGGGAGAAATCAGAGGGAACCGAAACGCAGTTCATAGAGCACCCGCTCGGATTTGTCGTAATCGGGGGCGAGCCGAACAATGATACGCGCCACAAACGTATCGTCTCGGGGATCGCCGGGGTCGTTGTCGGGGTCGATGACCGATACCCCGCTGAAACTGTAGGTCAGGCGTGGATCGTTGGGCCAGATCACCGGATCGGTGGGGGTAAGAGACCCCTGCACCTCATTAAACAGGAGAGAAAGGGCATCGCCATCGCGCCGGAGCTCCTCCACCTTCTGGTTGGCGAGCATTATCGCCGAACCGCGCAGTTCCGCTTCCCGGTTGGCTTTGAGCGACTCGGGAAACAACTGAACGATTCCCACGATACCGGCGAGAAGGATCACCAGCCCCACCAGAACTTCCACGAGGGTGAAGCCCCGGCGGCGGGAAATGAAGCCAGACGCGGAAAAACCACGGGAAGGGCGGGGAAAAAGACTCATTTTCTGGCCCTTTCGTAGATGCGTGGCTCGCTGGAACTGGGGTAGAGGCGCACACTGGTAAAGTTTTCTGCCACACCGGGGTCGTCATTGGCGCGGCGAATCAAAACAGTGATCAGCGGATTCCCGCCCTGGGGGGAGAATCGGATGGTTTGCACTCCGGTGGTGAACTCCGTGCCGTTGATTTTTACGGCATCGATTACCACATCCTCGAACATCTGCTCATCGGGAATAATGCGGGGTTTGCGTTCCGTCCCGGCGGCGTTAAGCTGATCCACCCAAATGGTTTCACGCTCCAAATCAATGAGCACCTCGTGGGGAAGCGCCGTGCTGATGGCGCGGTGTTTGGCCAGAATGAGCATCCGGCGCACCACTTGGGCACTGGAATCCACCCCGAGCGACTCCCGAAAGCTTTGGTATTGGTAGAGGGCGATGGTGGAACCGATGGAGAGAATGGTGACCACCACGAGGACTTCCACAAGGGAATACCCGGCACGCGAACGTGCCCGCAGAGCGGAAAAACGGGTCAGGAAAGTGGGCATCATCAAGGCGTGGGGGTCCGAATCATCAGTGTCCTGCCTTATGGGTTAGGACGCGTTCTGAAAGTCGTCAACGAAAGACCCGGAAAGAACTTGAGCCGTTCGCAAAATAATCCGCCGCAAAATGCGGCGTTCGGGTAATCAGATCATCGGCAGGTTCCGCCCCCAGAGTCACTAAAAGCACAGAGTCGATGGCTTTCATTTTGTGGCTTTCGTGGCTTTGTGGCGAGTTCCCCGTTGCTTTTTTTCGTCGGGAATGTGACACTGGACTCGAATTCGGGGTTCCAGCCGCTCGGGTTTGTGGGAGGATTGTACGACATCCAGATGAAACCCGTGAAGTTCGGCTCCCGCGATGATGATAGCGGGGCGGGTCGGTGGGGTGTTGCCTGCAAGAGATTATTGCGGAGTCTCGGTTGAAATCGTCCCGGGAGGGACGGCGTAATTCTAGCCCCGGTTTTC
>JANRMB010000342.1:0-4815 GCA_033761985.1 Candidatus Sumerlaeia bacterium
GCGGGGGGATTCTTGTTTAAGGAATCGAAGGAATTGTCCACGGGTGTAGCCTGAATGCCAAAAGCTCACGTCTTTCAATTGATCGCTCTACTCGGGCCGACGCAGGTTCTGGCCGCCTTGGAGCGCGCGGTTGAGTTGCCCAAAAACAAAGCGGAAAGTGCGGCGTTTGAGTTTGATTGGCTCGGTCGGAAGGTGGTGCTCAGCGCTGCAAATGCAGAAGCTCTTGAGCGCCTTCTGGGGGATGTTCTGGAGCCGTTGGGGAAATCCGGCACTCCTGTCGGGGAGTTGTTTCTGGTGGGTAAGGTGAATCAGCAGGAATCGGGTCGATTCAATCGCCCCCTGGGGATTCTGATTCAGGAGTCCTCCATCTTCGGGGAACTCATCGGAAGAAGCCTCGTGGATATCGGAGTTCGGGGTATTCGCGTCATCGATCAGATGACCCATTGCACTATTACGGTGGCGGTGAGCCCCTTTAGTGCGGGGATGGACATTGCTGGCTATCTGCGGGAGTTTCCTCTCCCGCCGTATATGGAACTTCGGGACTTGGGAATTCAGGAGGTTGAGGCGGAAAAGTTGGGGACTGTACTCCGCGAAAAAAGCCGCGCGATGCTGAAGAAGAAGGGGAAAAAGAAATGAAGCGTACCGCGTTGGGTTTATGGGCCCAGCATGTTCTCGGTGTTCCGGAACGTTGCCCGTTGCGGTTTTGGCTGCGGTGGCGGTTGATGCAATGGGTTGGAATTCATTGGAACGTTACCTGGCCGGTGCATCACCAAAGTACCGTGATCGCCCCGAATCGAGTGAAACTCGGGAAGGGTACATGCCCCGGCGACTCCCCGAACTGTTATATCAACGCCCAAAACGGTATCGAGGTGGGAGATTACTGCAATCTGGCTCCGGGAGTGGGGCTGATTAGTGCCAACCATGATCCTTATGATAACCGGAAGCACCTCCCGGCGCCTCCCATCAAGTTGGGAGCACACTGCTGGGTGGGGATGAATGCCGTGATTTTGCCGGGGGTGGAACTCGGTCCTTATACGGTGGTGGGTGCCGGTGCCGTGGTGACAAAAAACTTCCCCGAGGGGTATTGCGTGGTGGCGGGAAACCCTGCGAGGAAGATTCGGGAGTTGGACAAAACGAAATTGTCGTGATCGTGGAAGAAAAACCTTGCAGGGAAATCAGCGTTTCATGATACGCTGTTTTCATCAGTTGCTGATGCGCTGATATGCTCCTCTCCGCAGGGAACGCCATGGCTGTTGCCACGTTTACACGACTCTTCAAATTGCTTGGCGATCCCACCCGGTTGCGGTTGTTGCGCCTGCTGGCAGCTCACGAGCTTTCCGTGATGGAACTCGCTGCAGCCACTCAGCTTTCCCAATCTCGTATTTCCAACCATCTCAAACTTCTCCGGGAAGAGGAGATGATTCAGGAGCGGCGCGATGGCTCCTGGCGTTACTACCGTGTGGATGAGGAGCGGCTTTCCGAATCGGCCCGCGCGGTATGGGAAAGTTGCGGGGAAAGTCTTCTCAGTGACGACACGTATTCTGCGGACTCCGCCCGGTTGAATACCATTCTTCTTCAGCGCAAACCGTTGCATTCCAACGTGTTTGATGCTCTTGCCGGCGACTGGGATTCCATTCGCGACGAACTCTTTGGCGATATGATTCCGCGTCAGTTGTTGAAGTTGTTCTTTCCCGAAAATCAGGTGGTGGCAGATTTGGGAACCGGGACGGGTTATTTGTTGGAATTGCTCGGTGATCGTCCCCGGAAGGTTATCGCCGTGGATCAAAGCGATGCCATGATGGAAGTAGCTCGCCGCAAGGTGGAAGCTCTTGGCTTGGATAATGTGGAATTCCGGATCGGGGATGCTCAAACTCCACCGCTTCACGCTGGGGAAGTGGATTTGGTGACCATGATCATGATGATGCACCACTTGGAGCAGCCGGAAAAAGCTATTCGTAACAGCATCCCAAGCCTGAAGCCAAACGGTCATTTGTTGATTATTGATTTTGTCCGCCATGAAAAAGTGTGGCTTCGCGAGATATTGGGGCACCGCTGGTTGGGATTCGACCGCAGTGAACTGGAGGCACAGTTTGGGGAGCTGGGTCTGGAATTGGTCGGGTGGTCGATTCTACCCGGTCGTTCCTGGATGGCCACGGATAACCAGCGTCTGGATATCCCCGACGCTTTTGCGGCGCTGGTGCGCCGGCGTACCGCTTGAAGTTTGAACCAATCCGCGCGGTGTGCGTGGATCACCCTCGACCGTCATTTATCCTTTAGGAGCGCAGAATGAGCCTCGCAGAACAAACGTTCACCGACTACAAAGTTGCCGATATCTCCCAAGCCGAGTTCGGCCGTAAGGAAATCCTGATTGCCGAAACAGAAATGCCCGGCCTTATGGCAATCCGGGAAGAGTTCGGTGCCCGCAAACCCCTCAAAGGAGCCAAAATCTCCGGCTCCCTTCACATGACCATCCAAACCGCCGTACTGATTGAAACATTGGTTCACCTCGGCGCGGAAGTTCGCTGGGCAAGCTGCAACATTTTCTCCACGCAAGACCACGCTGCTGCGGCAATTGCCAAAGCCGGCATCCCCGTTTATGCTTGGAAAAATGAAACCCTGAAAGACTACTGGTGGTGCACCAAGATGGCTCTTCTCCACGGAGAAGAAGGCCCCGACCTTATTGTGGACGATGGCGGCGATGCCACCATGCTGATCCACCGTGGTTCCGCACGTGAAATCGAGTTTGAAAAAACCGGCGTGAAGCCGAAGATCGATGATTCCCACCCCGAAATCCAAATCGTGGATGAACTCCTGAACGCCACCCTGGACGAAAACCCCAAACTGTGGCGCTCCATGGCTGCCAAGTGCAAAGGCGTCTCCGAGGAAACCACCACCGGTGTGCATCGCCTCTACGAGATGGTGAAAAAAGGCCAATTGATGTTCCCCGCCATCAACGTGAATGACTCCGTGACCAAATCCAAGTTCGACAACCTTTACGGCTGCCGTGAAAGCTGCGTTGACGCTATCAAACGCGCCACAGACGTCATGATCGCCGGGAAAAAAGTGGTTGTTCTGGGCTATGGCGACGTGGGCAAAGGAACCGTGCAGAGCTTCAAAGGTCTTGGCGCCCGCCTTTATGTGACCGAAATCGACCCCATCAACGCGCTTCAAGCCGCTGTTGAAGGTTATGAAGTGGTGGACATGGACGACGCCTGCAAGTACGGCGACATCTTTGTTACCACCACCGGTAACGTGGACGTGATCACTCGTGAACACATGGACCAAATGAAGAACGAGGCGATTGTTTGCAACATCGGTCACTTCGATAGCGAAATTCAGGTCTCCGCCTTGGAAGACCTTGAATGGGATGAAATCAAACCCCAAGTTGACCACATCATTTGGCCCAACGGGAAGAAAATCATCCTCCTTGCCAAAGGCCGTTTGGTAAACCTGGGATGCGCCACCGGGCACCCCAGCTACGTGATGAGCGCCAGCTTCAGCAACCAAACCATTGCTCAAATCGAACTCTGGGAAAACCGCAACACTGGCAAATACAAAAACCAAGTGTACATCCTTCCCAAAAACTTGGACGAAAAAGTGGCTCGCCTTCACTTGGAAAAACTGGGTGCAAAACTCACCAAGCTGACCAAAAAACAAGCCGAGTATATTGGTGTGGCTCCCGAAGGTCCCTACAAACCCGAACACTACCGCTACTAATCCGCCGTAGCTTCCGAAGAAAAGAAACACCCCGGAGAGCAATCTTCGGGGTGTTTTATTTTGAGTTGAAATTGAGGGGTTTTGATTATTCTGCCCGTGGTGATTTACTCATCGCCCGTGGGTTTTTGCCTTCCCTTTTTCACCACCGCCCGGCTGAGCTTGGTGCGGAGTCGCTCGGCTTTGTTGGCTCGATTCGGGATGGACTCACGGCGCAGCTTTTTGGGTCGGGCGCGTTCCTCCAACACTTTGCGGAGTTTCTCCACAGCATCCTTGCGGTTCAGATATTGGCTGCGGTGCCGTTGGCTGTTGATAATCACACCGCTGGGGTGATGAATGAGGCGAACGGCCGTTTCCACCTTGTTGACGTTTTGCCCCCCGGGGCCGCTGCTCCGAAAGGTTTCCACGGTACATTCCGCAAGAAGGGCATCCTCATCGAAGTTGAAACTCATGGCATTTCCACCTCGAACAATGCTGGCCATTGTTTTCCGGTAAGGAGAAAACGATCTGTGGCGGAATCGTAAGCGATGCCGTTCAACACCTGAAGCGGTGTCCGCTGGGATTTTGGCCGGAGGGCAGTGGCTTCAATCACCTGCACCACTCGACCGCTCCCGGGAGCAATTTTGAGGATTGCATCCTCTCCAAGGACGTTGGCGTACACATGGTCGCGGGCATATTCCAGTTCATTTAGCCCCAGCACCGGTTTCCCGTTGTAGGTGACTGTAACCGTCCGGAAAGCCTGAAACGTCTCCGGGTTGCGAAATGTCAACTCCGCGCTGCCGTTGCTCATGATCAACGCTTTGCCATCATTCGTCAGTCCCCACCCTTCACCTTCGTAGGGGAATTCCTCCTGAAAGGCGAGCGTGGCCGCATCATAAACGAAAGCAGTTTCTTCCTTCCAAGTGAGCTGAAAAAGCCGACCATCAAGGATGGTGAGTCCTTCGGCGAAGTAGGTGGCTTCCAAGGGGATTGTTTGTATAACTTCAGCCGTATTCGGGTTTACGGTGCGGAGGAGACTCTCACCATAGAGGCCGCCGCTTTCGTACAGGATGCCGTTGTACAACTCCAGTCCCTGGGTAAAGCTGAGGGTATCGCGAGGGA
>JANRMB010000343.1:0-7493 GCA_033761985.1 Candidatus Sumerlaeia bacterium
GATATGGGTCATGCTCGGACAAGTCGTTTGATCTGGCAATGAAAAACTTGCGGCAGGAACTTGCGAACAAACTCAAGGCGCTTCGAGGCGATAAATCCCAGCGGGATTTCGCCGAAGAGATCGGCATTCCCAAGTCCACCCTACAACGACTTGAACGGTGCGAACAGAACGTGGGGATCGATACGCTTCAAGCGCTGTGTAGCCACTTCAAGTGTGGCATCGCTGATCTATTCGATTCCTAGTCGACCCTCGATTTCAACTAGCCCTTAGATTTTAAATCAAATCGCAGGATCACCATCAAACTGCTTCACTGTGAAGCCATGTAATTTTCCCTAGGCCCTGTAACACTCCACTTCCCTTCATCGCCTTGGCTCTCTTGCGAGAGGCGATGGTGCCTCATCAAAACGGAGGAACTATAATGAAACAGACAACTTCGCTCTATCAAGATCGCGAGCGGTTATAATTCACTCTATTGGATCACCTTCAACAAGGCACTTGAGTGTGGATACTACGTTGGCAAATGTGAGCACAGTTCACCCCTTGGATCCTAGAAGCTTCTCGATTCCTAGAGTGATTCCTAAAACATTGGGGACAGGACGAATCAGATTCGAGTCGTCCTGTCCCCATGATTCGTTACCCAACAGTGCCTAACGTCGATCAATTCGATGGTCTTAAATACCACACGCACGTTTGTATTCAACCCAATCGGCATACGACTATTTGCTTATTTTTTTTTGGTGACTTCTTCTTTTGCTTTTTCGGCAAGTTTTCCGACTTCGTCTTCGAGCTGAACAAGGTATTTTTTGGCGTTTGATTGATCGCGTTCAGTCGCGACGATTTTGAGAGTCCCCGTCCCAGTCCCCACGGGTTTGCCACGGAAGTCATAGGAAATGGGTGGGGCTCCAAACCAGCCTGCTTCATTGCCATTGAGTGTAATGTCTTCGGTATCGTAGTAAGGATGGTCAATCGTACCACATCCTTTTTTTTCTTCGATAGTTGATACTTTATCTAAATTGATGGTGGGTAGACTGAAGTTATGGGCAAATACTTTATCTGTGATATAACGCTGTCCGGTGCCGTCGGGCTTTTGCTCGCGCCAAGTGGCAGTCATTTCCATGGAGATGTCGGTCTCGACATTTTCCCTCGCCTTGATGAAGAAGCCATAAATAAGGAACTTGCTGAGGGTAGTGTTGTTTAGTATCTTAGCCTTGGTATAGGAGAGCCGCATAGTTTCAGGTTGTACGCTGAAGACTTGTTGATCAGCCGAAGGAACGAACTTGCACTTGAGGTAAACCCCTTCGTAGTATTCGTTGTCTTTTTTGAACATGCGCCTTAGTTCCACGCCCTCATAAGCTTGACGGTATCCTTGTGTGACTTCAAAAACAATGAGGTTGTACGAATTAAACTTATTTCTGTCGTTGAGCAAATCGAAGATTATAGATTTAATATCTTTTAGAATTACTTCATCTCGGAGCAGGAATCCATCGATGTATGTCTGTCCCTTATACTGCTGTTCGTAAAGTTTGGATTCCTCTCGAAGTTCCTTTTTTACATAGCTGGCTGCTGTATCGATGACGAGAGCTGCCGCTGGGGCTGCAAGTGCACCTGGAAAGGCCAATGGTTGACCAGCGCCGGGAGAATTTGGAAGATTCTCCAGTAGATCATCGATCATTTTCTTCATGGAGATGATGTCGCGTGTTGATCCGAGGATCACGGAATTCTCGTATATTTCTTTATCGTTGTTACCATTCCCCTTAATCCCTAATTGGTAGGAGCGTTCTTCAACGACTAAAATCTTATTGGTATTATCAAGAAGCTTTAGGGTGGTGATTTCACTGTCCCTCTCAAGGGAGCGTTTGTGGGCGGGTAGGAAGGTTGCACATCCGGTACCAGTGAGGACGAGGATTGCGGCGATGAGGGTGAAGAGTTTTTCCATGATAAAGGTGCTCCATTTATAGGTTAAGTTAGCGTTTTACGCCAAAGAAAGGCGGAAGTGCTCCAAGATGGGGGTGAGGGGGGACGCGATACAGAAATGGCCGCCGCGTTCGGGATCATCGACTCGTGCGCAGATGATGCCATAGGCAGTGGAGCCGGTGGGATCGACGATAAGAGAACCGGAATCTCCGCGTCCGCAGAAATGTTGTTCGGGGCTGGAAGGCCGGATAAGGAGTTGTCCCTGAAGTTGCACGAGCCCAACTCCAGCGTAGGAGATGGGGCCGATGTAGTCGATCCATCCGATGCGGCCTTCGGTGACGAGGGTGGATGCGCCGAATTTGGCGACCGGGACTTCTGGTGTGGGGACACCCACTTGGGAGATAGCAGGTTGACCGCAAATTTCGTTTTTGGAGCGGTTGTGCCAAGGGGAAACGAGGCGTGCGATAGCGGCGTCGAAGGTTATGGGATCAGGGTTGTGGGCTCTAAGAGGGACAGAATCCCAAAGGGTGGCGATAGGGTTGGAATCATCGCCTTCAACGTTGGGTTGGAAGATATCGGTTCCCCGGGTGCGCCCGCCGCGAGGTGCTAGGACATGGCTGTTGCTGAGAAGAAAGAGTGCCGGGTCATGACCTTCTTTTTTGCAGAAGCAGGAGATGGTGCCGTAGCCAGCGGAGGAGGCATTGGCGATGCTTATGCCTGGGGTTAGTCGGCGTTCAGGCCTGTTGGGTCGGGGACAGTTGGTGAGTGATCCGGCGGCAGACTGGGGAATTCCAATTTCCACAACATCGGTGGGGATGCCGTCTATCGAGTCTGGAATTAGGCTTTTCTCTATTAGGCGACGAGGAATTTTGTGGGTAACAAAGACGGTAACGCAAAGGGAGCTGGTAGTTTTGCCATTAGTCTGTTTGCGGCCCACAGCAATGGCGTGGATAGCGTTACGAGCGACGCGTTTGGCATCTATGCGGGATCCTGCGCGTTGATCGTGGGGCACTGGGATGTAGAGAATGTCTTTGAGGCGACTTTTGCGGAATTCAAGAGATGCTGCTCTGCATTCTTCGAGGTTGTAGGAGGACATGATTCACTCTTTTTCAATCACCGTAAATGTGTGGGAAGCTTAGATTGTGTTTTTTAAAGTTTAGAATTCTTTTTGGATTATAAAAGATTAAGTATCCTCATGAATCTTCAGGGCAATAAGAAAGTGAATGAAGAATGAAATGGCAACAAATAGCAGTAATGGAGATTCCAAAATTGACACAATTGATGATACAGACAAGATGCCCACGATGGATGGGGAGGATGGAAATTGAAATGGATTGCGCATTCCGTCTTGTAGGTGCATTTCGCAAAATTGAAAGAAAAGTACCACGTCAGAATGGGAGACGGAATTGTTTGTCAGTACTTTTGGTTGATAATTTTGTCGATGACTTCAAAGACTTGGGTGTGGCGGTAGTCGGTGTGGGCGCCGACGGGATCCCACCAGCTCAAGAAGAAGCTTCCTGGAAAGCGATCCATGTTGTTGGATTTGATGATGTAGCCGTGTTTGATTACCGAGCTGGCATTAACGTAGTAAACACCATTGGTTACCGATTCGCAATTGATGAAATCCTCAATTTGGACACTGTGTTTGAGTCTCCATCCATTTGTAAGAGGATTATTGAGATTTAACTGGGGGGTATGGACTCCCGAGCCCACGGAGTCGGTAATGGCACCAAAGTTGAAGATTCCCCTGAATCGTTCGCCCCAATTTTGTTGCCGGTAGATTCGGGTTATGATTTTGCGGTCTAAGATTTGGACAAGAGTTCCGGCGATGGGGACGGAAGCAAAGGTGTCACCGAGCCAGGCAATTGGTCCTCGCCTGTATAGGAGCGCACCTTGTCCGTAGACGTAGTTTATGGGAGTTGCGATGACGGTGTAGATGGGGAAAAAAGCCAGAGCTCCTAACTCGACAAGAAGGCGCTGTCCGTTTGTAAGTTCGCGATAGGACTTTCGGAAGACATAGTGTGAAGAGGTAATGATTCCGAATCCATAAGCGTAGGAGTTAAGCACAAGATTAGCGAGAGGAAAGGCGAGGGCATTTATATGGTCGTGTCGGCTGTAGAGAACGGTAAGAGGGTAATCCGGTTTGGAGGGAATGGTGAAGGAATCGGCGGCGGGGGTTATAAAGACAGCACCTTTTATTGATGGGGTGAAGACAAACCGGCCAGGAACTTTGATACCTCCGTAATTAGTTCGGGCGAGATTCCCAAGGATTCGGCAACCAAAACTGTGGCCGATCATGTAGATGGAAATTGCAGCGTCCCCTGCGGGTTCCGAGTGGGAGCAATCCTCCAGTTTGTTCTCGGGGTCTTTGACGGATTGGATATAGTTGGCTAAAACGGATTTGAGTTCGGTCATACCGATGCGGTCGGCAGCGGTGGCCCGGGACCAGTAGGTGAGGGGAAAGAGAATGAGGTCGGGAAGTGTTCCCGCGGCGTTTGCAAGGTTGGGGGTGGGAAGTGCGGAGTCGACGTAGGCGGCAAATGGCTTTTGATCCGAGGGCCAGTTAATGCAGAAGATGACGGTGTTGAGTAGTTCCTGCTCCTTGTAATTGTTGAGAGATTTCCTCGATTTGCAGGCGCGGTCGTTCTGATATTCATCGATAAGGTCGCGGTAGCTGATGCGGGAGTTGTTAACACTGTTGCCCCATCCAACACTGACAAGAATAAGGCGCTTGATGGTTTCACCTTTTGCTTCACGGCTTTTGGAAACGCGGATGGCTCTGTCGAGTTCTTCTGGGTTCACGAATCGGCCGTCCGAATCAAATTGAAAGGAAAATATGTATTGTCCGGATTCCTGAACTTCCTGAATGCGCTGAAGGACGTCGATGCGTTTACCACACCCAACGATGGTTAGAAGGGCGCAGCAGAGGAGGATGAGTCGAACCATGAGCCAAATCCGAATTAATAATTTTGAATATTACCGATTATGTTCGATTACTTTCCAATTTTTTTGAGGGCAATCTTTTTTTGGAATGAGGAAGCTAATCAACAATCAAAGCGCATAAATGATGGATTCCGTGGTATCACCTAGTTCTGTAATTAGCCACTACCCGCCGCATCACCGTAAATCCGCTTCGCCGTAAACCCGTTTCATCTCCCCCTTCCTTCGTTCACTCCACTTCTCGTCAGCGGCAACGCTTGCGCCACAGTGTGGCACATCGCCTTGCATTCGCTTGTGGTCGTTCCGTTCTCTTCGTCGCGGGGCGTTCCTCCGGTTTGTCAAAATCGCCTCGTTTCTCTGGCGAGAGGCAATTTTGCCCAACCAAAAAGGAGGAACTTACGATGAAACAGACAACTTCACAAAAGCGGAAATCTCGTTATACTCGATCCCGACGCATGGGGACTCGACGTATGGAGAAATCCGATCAACTACCGAAAGCCTATCAGGTTGTGACCGATAAAATCGTGTCACTGCTCGAGCAAGGCGTGGTGCCTTGGCATCGCCCCTGGAAGAGCATCGGTCTTCCCAAGAATCTGCATTCCGGGAAATCCTATCGCGGGATTAACTCGTTCCTGCTGCACGCTCTCGGCGCTGCGCAAGGCTATTCTTCGCCCTACTGGATCACGTTTAAGCAAGCGCTCGATCGCGGTGGCAACGTGCGCAAAGGCGAGCATGGTTCGCCGGTTGTGTTTTGGAAGTTGCTCGATTCCAAGAGCGACGCCGAAGACGATACCGAGCCCGAGGACGGTAACTTTGCGAATCGCCGTGTCCCCCTCATTCGCTATTCCACCGTTTTCAACGTGGAGCAGTGCGAGGGAATTGAATACCCCACGCCTGTTGCTCTGCAGCCTAGTCAACATGCTTCGATTGAAGCCTGTGAATCGCTGATTGCGGCGATGCCGAATGCCCCTCAATTGATTCAACAGGGCGACCGTGCCTTCTACCGTCCTTCAACGGACAGTGTCACTGTTCCGCCCATGGGATTCTTCGAATCACCCGAGGCATACTATTGTACTCTTTTTCATGAACTGGCTCATGCCACCGGCCATGAAAAGCGATTGAATCGCTCAACGATCATGAGCTCGATCAAGTTTGGCTCACCGGAATACGCCCGCGAAGAGCTGATCGCCGAAATGGGTGCGGCTTTTCTGTGTCACCAAACGGGAATCGATCCTGTGACGCTCGATAACACCGCAGCCTATCTCAACAACTGGATCACCGTTTTGCGCGGTAACCCCAAGTTGGTGGTGCTTGCAGCTTCCCAGGCGCAGAAGGCGGCGGAGTATATCTGCAATCACAAGGAAACCGCAGAGCTCTCAGCTCCGGTTGCTTCTAACATTATCGGGCTTGAAATTCGACAAACTTGTAGATAAGCCTACGTAAAAAATCGTTAGGTTCTCCGTCGCCCAAAACTCAAATTATGATTTCTTTTGCGTGACATTTATTTTCTTTACAATCTGTTCAGATACTTCAGCACATATCGCAAAAGCCGACAAGTTAGCATCCCCAGCTTCTTTCCTGGTTGAAGGAGTCTCTCCATAGCGGACACCTACCACACACCTTACTTGATCAAGCAAATGAGGATTTTGAAGAGAGAATCCAGTGGCGTTTATCTTTTTGTATAGAAGAATGAGATCATGGCTATGTGGGATTTCCGCGCCTGAAACTTTCAGTGCGAGCTTCATTATTTTTTCGACCGCCTGTAGGGCTGACCATCGAGCTTGACCAAAATGAGGATGAGCCTCGGTCAGGTTGGAAACACAAAGGTGGAGATCGCTTCTGGCGGCTTCAGCCAAGTCATACTTGGAGAGCCTTTCCAGAGAAAGGTAGGTGACAAATGCAAAATTCGCTATTTCTTTAATCCCAAGTAGCTCCACGTCACTCAGTTGGTAACGTAAATCCTGAGGTAGATTCTTGATGCAGTCTAATAGGTTGTATCTTCCCTCAGAAGATTGTTCTGTTCGATGAACAAACACTTGGATCGTGCCGAAAATATGAGGGAGTTTACCTTCCCAAAATTCACCACGAAGGTTCACTCCAAATATGCCAAGAGGACCCAGAGACAACTTATCAGAATATCGTTTAATGTACCACTGATGCACATGCCAGGAAAAGGCATCTCCTGAGTAGGTATCCGTATTGGCAAGGTCTTTAGAAGGTGCAAGGTTCAGTGGTTTGTTTAGTATTTTGCTGGCTTCTTCAAGTGCTGCGAACGGACGAGCACGAACCGGTACTTCATTACTCTGAAGCTTTTCTTCGATCTTCTCGAGAAGAATTTCAAACTCCTCCCTAGAATTTGGCCATCTGCCGATCGGTGCTTTTATTTTTTTGGCTTCTACACGATCACGCTGCTCTTGTGTAGCTAAAGATGGCTGTATGTCGCAGATACGCATGGCGCTTCGATGCTTGATGATCTGAATTCCCAAAATGCGCTCATTCTGATCGACTAGAAAATGAACGGGCATTTGATTTACTTCTTTGCGAATAAACTCGCTTTTATCCTCTCCAGGACAAAAAATTGGTTCATCGGGGAAAAGATCGCCTTGAAAAAGGCACCCAACAAATTTCCCCGACTGATC
>JANRMB010000344.1:0-1820 GCA_033761985.1 Candidatus Sumerlaeia bacterium
CACCTACGCGTCGCCTCTGTAATCGCCGATGCAGTATGAACTTAGGGAAGCCTTTTGCGAAGTGGGCCGCCGCGTGTGGCAACGTGGCATGGTCGCCGCCAACGATGGGAATTTCTCCACCCGCTTGGATGCCCAGACCGTGCTGGCCACACCCACCGGTGTGAGCAAAGGCTCACTAGAGCCGCAGGATTTGGTCTTGTGTGATTTGGAAGGAAACACCCACCCTCCCCGTTGGGGAGTGGGCGGACGTCAGGGAACGAGTGAGATTCGCCTTCACCTGAATGCCTATCGCATGCGCCCGGATGTGCGCGCTGTGGTTCACACGCACGCCCCCTACGCCACGGCTTGGGCACTAACCGGACGGCCTTTACCGAAAGGCGTTCTGGAGGAAGTGGAACTCGTTCTCGGCTCTGTCCCTCTGGTTCCCTATGCCCTCACGGGGACATGGGAATTTGCGCGGCAGCTCAACCCCTGGATTGCACGGCACGATTGTTTTCTGCTGGCCCAACATGGGGCCGTGGCGTTTGGTCCCGATTTGTTTACTGCTTGGTACCGCATGGAGGTTCTCGATCTCTGTTGCAAAACTCTTCTGCTCACCGAGCATTCGGGACGCCCGCTTCCCCGCTTCAGTGCTGCGCAGTTGGCGGCTCTTCATGCCAAGAAGAAATCCCAGCGCATGCCTGATCCGCGAGAAGGGTTGCCCTACGAACTCTGGACCTCGGACGAACATCCCGCCCCCGAGCCCGTTCCTGCCGATGGCGTTTGGCCGGAGCCCCCTGCTCCCACCATGTCCCCATTCACGGGAGAGTACCCAATTCTGGATGATCTCCCAAACTTCACGCGTTGAATTCCGTTAGTAGAGAACCCATTTTTCTCCGTCGGAAACGTTCGGCTCCGCGGTGAGGAAGAGTGTCCCTGCGTCCACATAGAAGTAGCTGTTGGTTCCTCCGGTGGTGCCGCTGTGTCCCCCGCGAACGCCAATTACGGTCGAGCTGCCGGTGGCGGTAAAGTCTCGAGTGTGCGTTACCCACACGTTATCCGCAGCGGCATCCTGCAGGGACACCCATTGAAGCGCAGACTCCTCAAACGTTGTGGAGGGAAGTGACCCCACGCCGATGGCCATCTCCGTCCCCGCAATCAGAGATTGCTTCTTGATCTGAATCCGCAGTGCATAAGTGGCGCCGGGTTGTGTTTCCACAGCTTGATAAATTCCACCACGGAAAGGAGCGGTATCGGTGCGGGCAAAGTAGAAACTTGCGGCGCCATCCACCCGATTCACCGTAGCCCGACCAAACGTGATCGCATTCAAACCGGGGGCGGTCCATTGCGTCCAAAACGGCGCCTGTGTCCCCGTAAAGGCATCCTCAAAACTCCCGTTCTTCAGCAGATTATCAGAGAGCGAAATCACATACGGCGTTGCGATCGGATACACGGAACTGGTAAAGGCTCCTTCATCGCTCACCAACGGGGACAGCGATGTGCTGGCCAGCAGTTCCGGAATCGAATAGGTGTTCCCTTCAAACTCAACTTGGTTCCATACCAACCGAATGCCGTGACTGTAGTCCTCATAGGTGTTCTCATGCACCAGGGAAAGAGGTTGAATTGGTTGGTTATTCAATTGGTGCCAACCGTAAATGGCAACCCGTGGGGGAGCGGGTCGGTTGACGAGTTCCTTTGTCACCACCACATCTTTTTTGATTCCTGAAATGATTTGCCCCAACGCCTGACCCGTTCGCTGGGTTTCAATCGCCTGCTGGGAAAGCCAGAACGTCTCCACAGAATCGATATCATAGTTGGCGGGATTGAACGGAAATGGAGCC
>JANRMB010000345.1:0-8012 GCA_033761985.1 Candidatus Sumerlaeia bacterium
ATGTAGAGTAAGCATGTCGCTACCTTTTGATGAGAAACAAGTGGATGGAATCATTTGAAGCAGTTTCCATGACCACCCGATTCTTCGATAGGATTGTTTCCCCTTCAAAAAAAACACCCCTCGAGGAAATCCCGAGGGGCATCTTTAGCCCGGCTTTCTCACCAACTTCGTCGCGAGACAGCGAAGAGCCCGTCAGGCCAGGGGTTTCCCGACGCGAGTCGGACGCCGACGTGTATTCACACTTCAAGGTCGACGAACAAGGGATTCCCTTGGAATGGCGGGATCATTCGACTGTCGGAGCAGATGGCTGGTGAGAAATCCGGGTTAGGTTCCCTATGCGGCGCCTTTCAGGCTCTTATCGTGATCCTTGATCACAAATCGCGCTTTCAAGTCCGCCACACGCGTTGCCAATCCCGCCAACTCCACCGAACGCAGAACCTCGTTGAAGTCCTTGTAAGCGTCGGGGGCTTCGTCCAGCGGATATTGCCGCGCATTCGTGAGGATATCGAGTTCGTTGAACTGTTTATCCACAGCTTTTTGGTCGAGTGTTCGGAATGCGGCGTTACGACTCAACGTACGCCCCGCTCCGTGGTTGACCGAGTAGCAGCTCTTCACCGCACCCGGCGCTGCCACCATGATGGCGGAACCATCACGCGGATTGCCAGGTAGAAGAATCGGGTGACCCGTTTCCGCGAAGGGTGTCCCCGCCAGAGAGAAGTGTCCCCCGGGGTAGGCGCGGGTTGCTCCCTTCCGGTGAACCCAGACCGGTGCCTCGTTCAGGATTTCCCGACGAGCAATGTTGTGGCTGATAAAGTACACCAAACCACCCTCGGTTCCAGGGAGCACTTCCTGAAAGGCATCCAACACCAGCTTGTTGATAAGGAGGTGGTTCACGGTGGCGAAGTTCGCCCCAAGAGCCATATCATCCAAGTAGTTATTGGCTTCCGGTGTGCCCAGAGGAGCATACACCATTTCCTTGTCGTCCCCCGGGAAGGGAATACCCCAACGGAGGAAGTGATCCTTGAGCACCGCAAACTGCTTCACCGCCAGCATGTTGCCAAAACCCCGGGAACCACAGTGCGAAAGAAACGTGAGGTGTCCCTCGCGCAGGCCGAAGACTTCCGCCACGACACGGGCATGGTCGGTGTCCCTCACATGAACCGTGTTGCACTCGCCAAAGTGGTTTCCTCCGCCGTAGCTTCCGAGTTGTTGCAACTTCTCGGTAAGATTCGGAAAGGTACCCATGGCGAGGTGACGTGCCATGCGTTTCTCCAGAGCCTCGCGTGTTTCATCGTGCCCGAGGTGAAAAGCATCCTCACAGCGCGTTGCCCAGGTGGTGGGAATCCCGAGTTCCGTACACACGGCCTCGCTCGCCCCCTCCAGCACGGCCTTCATGCCGAGAGCGTGAGTGATGCGCGGCCCTTTGGCAACGGAACGCGAACCCGCCCCGGCTCCGGTGGGAGTACGGGCGCAGATGGCTTCAATCAATGCCCGGCGCACTCGCTTATCGGCGATGGCTTCATCGGGGACACTGAGCTGCAGGAGCGACATCGAACATTTGATGTCCACCCCCACCGGCCCCGGATAAATGTAATCCGGGGAAACCAGCACACACCCCACCGGAGCGCCATACCCGCTGTGGGCGTCGGGGTTCAGCACCACCTCCGTCACTCCGGGAGCCCGACGGGTGTTGATCGCCTGGGCAATGGCATTGGCATCAAAACGGTCGCGGATAAACTTCGTTCCAATCACCGTGATTTTCTTGTTGTCGGGTTGGGTAAAGAGGGCGGCTTCCGCTTCTCCGTACTCCACGTAGTGTTGAATGGGTGCCTCGTTGGCGAGCTCCGACATGATCGGGTTTTCCTTCTTTTGTTGGTTGGTTGAACGTGTTGTTCTGGTGGGGGATAAATCGAGGATGATGCCAAACAGGAGTTATACTGAAAAAGTTTTACAAAGTGTTGATACTATTTGATTTGGAAAAAGGCTTGACCAAGCCCATCTTTGACAGTAACGCTTTTATTTGATATCAACGTATCGGAATTGATTTCATGGGATCATCTGCTAAACGCACCGTAGTGATTGGATTTCTTGGAAACCGACTCGACGCCGGCTCCGGAAAGCTCCGTTGGAGCAAATGGCGACCCTCCCTAAGTGTTTGCCAGCAAGGGGTCTTCACAGTCCATCGCTACTACCTCATTTACTACCCCAAAGACTTTCCCCTCGCCCAGCAAATCGTGGGTGATCTCGCCATCATCTCCCCTGAGACCCACGTGGAACTCATCGAATTCCCTGCTCACAATCCCTGGGACTTTCAGGAAGTGTACACCCTTCTTCACCAGTTCGCCCTCTCCCAATCCTTCAATACCGAGGAGGAAGAGTACTACATTCACATTACCACGGGGACACACGTGGGGCAGATTTGCCTCTTCCTACTCACCGAGGCGCGCTATTTCCCCGGGGTGCTTCTGCAAACAAGCCCGCAGAATCGTGATGCCAAAGGGATGCACCACCTCATCGATCTCGATCTCTCCCGCTACGATGCCCTCGCCGCACGCTTCAAGCAGGAACGCCGCGAAGGAACCGACCTCCTGAAGGAAGGCATCGCCACGCGCAACGCGGGATTCAATACGCTCATTCGGATGATCGAACGTGTCGCCACCTCTTCTCCGTCCCCCATGCTTCTCACCGGCCCCACCGGTGCGGGGAAAACCCGTCTCGCTCGCCGCATCTACGATCTCAAGAAATCACGCCGTCAATTGCTTGGACCCTTTGTGGAGGTCAACTGCGCCACCATCCGTGGTGATGGCGCCATGTCCGCCCTCTTTGGTCACAAGCGCGGCTCCTTTACCGGGGCGCTGGAATCCCGCAAAGGGCTTCTTCAAGCCGCTCACCGGGGACTCCTCTTCCTCGATGAAATCGGCGAGCTGGGTCTGGATGAGCAAGCCATGCTTCTCCGCGCCATCGAGGAAAAGCGCTTCCTCCCGGTGGGGTCCGATACCGAGACCGAAAGCGACTTCCAACTCATCGCCGGCACCAACCGCAATCTGTGGGACGCCGTACAGCAGGGGCTCTTCCGTGATGACCTGCTGGCGCGGATTAATCTCTGGACGTTTGAGCTTCCGGGTCTCGCCCAACGCCGCGAGGACATCGCCCCCAACCTTGAGTACGAACTCGCCGCTTTCGCCCGCCGAGCGGGAACCCACGTTCGCATGAGTAGCGAAGCACGCTCCGCTTTTCTCGCCTACGCCGAATCATCCGAAGCGCTTTGGCCGGGAAACTTTCGCGATCTTTCCGCCGCCGTGATTCGCATGGCCACTCTTTCCACCGGCGGGCGCATTACCGAACAGGATGTGCAGGAGGAAATTGCCCGATTGCGCGCTGTCCCCACCAACCGAGCTCGGTCCCCCACAAGCCCTCATCAGTTCCCGCTCCTTGCGGAACTGTTGGGTCCACAGCGCCTCGAGACGCTCGATCTCTTTGATGCCGCCCAACTTGAGGTGGTGGTCCGTGTTTGCCGCCAATCCACAACGCTATCACAGGCGGGCCGAACACTCTTCGCCGCCTCCCGTGCCACACGCTCCAGCGTTAACGATTCCGACAGGTTGCGAAAATACCTCGCACGCTTTGAACTCACCTGGGATACTTTAAAAGGGACAGAGTAACTCGAACGTATTCCCTCTCCTCCTCGTTTTTATCAATTCTCCCAAGAGTTTCTTATTGCGTCGTTTTGTCCAGATTTGACCAAATTCTCAACACAACACAAAATAGAAACACGTAAGAGGGAGAGTTTATCATGAAACCATTTGTTGCCATTGGTGCAGGAGCGATTGGCGCTATCGTCGGAGCTTTGCTTTGGGGCGCCATCGCGGCCATTGCCAACGTGGAAATCGGCTGGATTGCTATCGGAGTGGGCTGGTTGATCGGCTTCCTGATTTCCGTTTGTGGCGGACGTGGAGCAGCAGCAGCGCTCATCTCCGTTGGGCTTACCGTCCTCTCCATTTGCGGAGGAAAACTGCTCAGTGTGAGCTGGACTTTGGATTCTTCCATCCAAGAATACGCCGCTGAAATCCTGACAGAAGAAAGCTATCAGGAATATAAATCCAACGCGGAAAGCTACATTAAGATTCAAAGTGATGATAACAAAATCCGCGAATTCATCGTGATGGAAGGTTTTCAAAATTCCGAATCAATTGAAAGTCCCGACCAAATCAGCAACGAGGAACTGGCAAGTTTCAAAGCTGAGGTGGGAAGCGATATGGTGAGCTTTTGCAACAACTCCACCAATTATGAAACGTGGCGCGGTGAAGCACTGGCAGAGATTAGTTCCTACATCAGCCAGAACATGTCCTTTACAGATCGGCTGATGGCAACCCTCGGTTTTATCGACATTATCTTCTTCGTGATCGCGATTGGAGCTTCTTACCAGGTCGTGATGAATAACGAACAATAAGGGGAAGGAGCCCACCTGTTGACTCAACATAACTCCCTCAAACAACAGCCATCCACACCCTCAGATAAAAAATCCAAACTCCCTCAAGTTGGCTGTTTTTTGGTTTTGGTGGGTTTGATTGCCTCTGGCTTTCTACTCAAGCTCTAAAGATTTGTCGTGATAAATTCTGAATGTGCGATGAAGGGAAAGTGCTCTAAGCAATTAAGTAGTATCACGCAAAGACGCAATGAACCGCTAAGAGCGCAAAGTTTTTATGTATAAATGTTTTCAATTGTAATATTCAAGCTCAATAAAATCAATATCTTATAAACTAATCCCGGTCAATTTATCTTCAAATAAAATACTACCCCTTTGCTCCCTTTGCTCCCTTTGCGTTTCTTTGCGCCTTTGCGTGAAATATATATATTAGGAATCAGGTGGCTGATAGTCGATTGCACACGACATTATGTTCGAGTGCTTGGATGGTTCAGGAGTTTGCTCTTTCCTTGGGAGACGGTACCAGCCAACTCACACCAATTCAGCGTGTGCTGTTGATTGTAGCTGATGTATTCAGGGCACTGTTTATTATTGGACCCTTTGTGGGTTTAATCGGAATCTATCGGAATAGAATCATTCGCAACAAGGTTTCATAGTATCTTCAATCATCTGATCCTTAGGTCAATTCTATCTCTTCCTTAGAGATCAACGCTTTGCTGCATTCTTTACGCGCATAGTCAAAAGCAGATTCCCAACCCAACTGATAATACTCCCATGGAAAGCTGCAGGGTTTGGTTCCGATTCTATCAAATGCTTTTTTAGCTTTGAGAGTTGAACCACTCAGCCAGAACAGAAAAGCAAAAATATTTTCCGCTTTGGTTTCAGGTGTTTGGGGATCCCACTCAGAAGAAAAGATTGTTTTGTCTGCACTATCCTTAATTTCTTGTAACACTTCCGGTTGGGAGAAATAGCTGTCTCTCATTTCTGGTTTGATGTCCTCAAAACCTTCCATCCATCGTTCAATATGAGCAATGGGGACAAGCAGATGAATCGGGCTGCCCTTGGGTGCTTTTGCAGAGGCGTTGCGCGCAAACTCAAACATTTCCTCATGACTTCCTCCCCACTTCTTGCAGATAGCTTGCAAGTACATGGAGTGCGCATCAAAGTGAAAAGGGTCCCGGCGGGTTACCTCTTCAAAATACTCTTGGTGTACTGCCATTCCTTGCTCCAGTCCTCGAGAAACGATGATCAGAGATGCCCATGGAAGAGGGTCGGAAGAGTCGAGTTCAGTGGCACGAATCAACAATTTTTCAGCCAAGGTAAGTCGATCAAAAAAGATGGCCCAAGAATCCTTTTGCACTGATTCGGCATCTCCTGCACCTCGGGCCTGCCATGCCCAACCAATTGCATGGTTGCCAGAAATGAGATGTGCCTCAGCTGAGTCCCAGTGGTTTTTAGTGAGTTCTTCAATCCAATTCGGCCTTCCTTGAATCTCACGAATTTGACTGAAAAGAAATACTCGCCTCTCTTGATTCCTGATCTGGGAAAGAAGTGATAAAATCTCTTCACCATCTTGTTCTGAAATAAGTTTTGCCAAGTGCTTTGCTTGCGGGTCCCCAAAAGTTGGGTCGATAACAACTGATCTAACCAAACGAAAAACTCGCCAAGCTATAACCAATATGATCAGTATCCAACAAGCAATTGACGCATAGACAGCAACCTTAAAACCTTTAGGATGTATAAAGTAAGTATAGGGTAATAGAATAAAGGGTGCAGCAACCATGGGACCAAACATTTGTTCGTGGCCTTTACCCTGCAAAAGTTGTGAAAAAACCGCGAGGATACGGAAGATAAGACTTGATTGCTGCATTATTACTTTGCTCTGCTAGTTAATTTTTTTGAATGATTCAAAAACGAGGCACTTCTGCGCAATCCAATTCATGAAAATGATTGCCTGCAGACTCCCATACAAATGAGCGAAATCCGACTGTTTAGTAATGTTGAATAAGGGTATTGTGCCCGATTGAAAAGGCTTATCCCGTCCCTTACCAGCCGCCCATCAAAAACCAGACAAGCCACACGGTGCCGCCCACCAATACGGCGCCCAGCAGCACATCATGAATCAATCGATCCACGGTGAGCGGATTCCGACTCTTAAACCGGGGCGAGGAATACCCGATGCGGTCGGGGGTTTCCCGCAAATCATGACGAAAGCTTTCCAACTGCGCCCGCAGGCGCTGTTCCACTTCCAGGGGAATGCCGGTGTCCGACTGTTCCAAGGAGTTCCCGAGGGGCTTCGGTCCGCGCCCGCCGATGACTTGGGTGCGGTTGCCTGATTCCGAGACATTATCCACAGAAGAGTCCACCGGTGTGGGCTGGGGGCGGTAGGGTTGCGGCGAACGACTCATGACGTTGCGCCCCCCTCTGCAAGCTTTTGCGGAGCCCAGTGGGCCAACAACTCCTGCAGCCTTGCCCTGCCCCGCGCCACATGCGTGCGAGCAGTCGCCTCACTACACGCCAAGGCGGCGGCAATTGCCTCGTAGCTTTCCTGCTTCAACAACCTCAACCGCACTGCCTCTCCTTGTTGGGGACTCAACTGCGCCAATGCACGCACCACCTCACGCTCCAAATCTTCGGCTTCCAACCGGTCCAAAACCGTTCCGCCATGCTCCGGAAGTTTCTGATCCACCTCGGCGTACCACTCAGTTTGCACCTCGGAGCGGGCAACTCGGGTGCGTTTGCGCATCACATCACTCGCGGCGTTGAGGCAAATGCGCAACACCAAAGCCCGGGGGTTTTGGTGCGCCACGATACGGGGAAACTTGCGCCACAGAATGGCCAACGCCTCCTGCATGGCATCTTCGGCATCATCGGCGTTCTGCGTAATCCGCCAAATGGTGCGCATCATCTGCGGTTCCAACGGGCGAATGAGGGCATCGTACGCGGCAACGGGGTCCGCGGGGGAATCCTCTTTGGTGAACCACTGGAATGCCATGAGCGGAAATCTCCGAGCAGGGGGTATAACACTTGAACCGAATATTGGGCCAGCTTTGTGGAGGTGCCGAGAGAAAAATTACACCCGGAAAAAATAACCCGGCTTTCTCACCAACTTCGTCGCGAGACGGCGAAGCGCCCGTCTGGCCGGGGGGGTCCCGACGCGAGTCGGACGCCGACGTGTATTCACACTTCAAGGTCGACGCGCAAGGGATACCCTTGGAATGGCGGGATGATTCGACTGTCGGAGTAGATGGCTGGTGAGAAATCCGGGTTAAACTCCTTGGAGCGCCACCCACCATGGTGGCGTTATGACTGCCATTAGGGGAAACCACATTTGTGTTTTTTGTGTTTTTCGTGGCGAAATCCTTCCCAAACAAATCCCGCTCCTCTTCTCGCCCTTCCCGGACAACATCATCCGCCAAAGAATAAAGGATCGTATTGTTTACAGATCGTCGGTTGTAAGACTGTCGTACGCTCTCCGCCAGCCCTGCGGTGGTTGCGCTTTCGCCGCTTCCCGTTCCCTTGGATAATTGCTGCGTAATAAGCGCTCGCGTAAACGTCGCCACCCCAATTCCCGCGTCACGTGCGC
>JANRMB010000346.1:0-25366 GCA_033761985.1 Candidatus Sumerlaeia bacterium
CAGCGGGCACAATCTGGATTCCATGGGGACACCCACTGATCGCGTGGTGGCCGGGCGCTTGGTTCGTCTTTGTTCTCCCGCCTGCGAGGAAAAACTGATGGCGAATCCGGTGGAGTCCTTGGCGAAAATCACCGCCGCCGAAACCAAAACCACCGAGGCCACTCCTCAATAACGCATCCTCGCCGTTGCCGATAGAGGCGATTCCCCAAGGCATCGTCCTGTTTATCGAGATCACGCTCTGATCCCGAACCGCCCCGGTTGACACCATCAATCGGGGCAGTTTTTTGTTTCTATTCCCATTTGGCGAGGGACCTATCATGATCGTCCGCAACTTTCTCCAGCAACCAGCGGTGATGCAAAACGCTCACGGGGGACAGGGTGAAATCCGTAACGTCTTCCTTTACGGTGCGGAGGATTTCACCACCCCGCTTCGATTCGTCATTTACTCGGAAATTCAACCCGGCGATTCCATCGGGTATCACACCCACGTGGAGAATGAGGAAGTGTACGTGGTTTTGGAAGGTGAAGGGACCATGACGGTAAATGGTGAGTGCCGTAAAGTTACCCAAGGGGATGTGCTGCTCAACCGCCGGGGGTGGAGTCATGGCTTGGTGAACGATTCAAACGCCGTTCTCAAACTGCTTGTATTTGAGGTGGATGGAAGTACTCAGGAACGAGGCTAAGGCGCAGCGGTTTCGATGCCTTTGTTCAAACCCACCCAGGTGGCATCGTAGGGGAGAGTACTACGCTTTTGAATGCTGCCATCGGGTGAGATGAGGGCGAGGATTCCCACTTGAAGAATGCCCAAGTGACGGGCTTCGTCACGATGCGTTTCGATGTTGAGTTGGCCCACAACCCAATCAGCCGGAAGGTGTTCACTGGTGCAAAGACTCTCCGCAAATCGGGTGCTGCGCTCGATGGTGGGGAGCATCGTCACGATGAGGAGGGTTTTGTTTTGATCCAACGCCAATTGCCTTGCCGTTGGCAGGTCGAGGGAGCAGTCGTGCAACGAGGAGGCAAACGTCCCTGGCTCAGGGGTCGCGATTGGTAGTTGAGTCGGGAGTTTTACACGAATCAGTTCGCTCCCAATATCCATATAGTTGAGAGTGTACCGCCCGCCAGGGATCAGGAGAGAGTGACTTTCCTGGTGGTAGGCGCCACTGGAGTAAAAACTGTTGGGAATGGTGGTATCAACGACGCTCCAAGGATCAGAGGAAGTGCCGGAAGGATCCCAGTACTGAATTTTTTGGAGCAATCCGTCGCGGGTTCTTCCACCGATCAGGAAAAGCGCCTGCGGCGTGGTGATACCAGCCCCTGTACTGACCGGGTAAGGGAGCACTTGTGGAAGAAGCGTCCACTGGGTAAGCGTTCCATCCTGGGCAATAGTACTGCGGAAGACTCGGTTGCTGATGCTGGTATTATCTTCGGTTCGTTTACCACCGGCCACAAAGATACTTCCATTGTGGTGGTAGGCGGCGTGGAAGTGCAGTGTGGAAGGAAGCGGTGTGGACTCTTCCCAACCGGTGATCACACCTTCTTCGTTGATCTGTGCTTTGTTGATGGCGTTGGTGGTGGACTGGTTGTTTGGCAAAAGACCGCCAATCACCCAGAGGTTCCTGCTATCAGAGACCGCGGCAGACCCCACATCCCCCGCGTTTTGCCATTCAGGAGAAGCCAGCCAATCCCCCAAAGTCCCGTCAGGTTGAATTTTTGCGGATAACGCTTTCGGATGACTGTATCGTTCGTATTCCGCTCCGGGTTTATCCACCGTTTTCTGTCCGCCAACAATATGCAACCATCCTTGGTGAACCACCACGGCATTCCCCAGATAAATCAGATTGTAAGGGAGTGGGCGTTCCAACCGCCAATTGAGCGTTCCTCCATCACCCTTAAGCTCCACGGAAAAACACTCTGCATTGAACCCTGAGTCGCTATCGCCCCCAACAGTGTAGAGTCTGTTTTGGTGAACGATTGTTCCGTTGAGATTGAGGGGTTTGGGGAGAGTGCCAAGAAGCTCAGTTTCCCACGATTGCGATTGAACATGGGAAACCGGCAACAGCAGGAGTGTAGCCAGAACAGACTGGACTGCGTTATTCATCGTCGGATTCCAAAAGATCAACCGTTGCAAGAATTTCATCCAGCGTGGAGGTACTCGTGAACTGTGCCAATAAGTGATTTGTGTCCCGCTCCAATAAAATCAAAATGGGTAGGCTGTTCCGGCCAAAGGTTGTATCCCCAATTTGGATCTCGCCAGCCGAGTCTGTGAATTCCAACTTTCTTTTCACCATTCCTTCCGTTGCCTGATACAACGGCGTGCTGGAGACCAGATGGCGCTCAAAATCTTGTGAAGTGGAGGAATCATCCATCACCAGAAGCAGCGTATGAGAGGTGGATGAATCAGCGGTAAATAGTTCGTCAAGACTTGCCAGGGAATCCCAGGGGTGGAGCGGAGTGCTGGTCAGCCGGTAACGGACAATTCGCCGAGCGATGATATCACTCGTGTAAAGGAATTCACCGGAAGGCGAAAAAGCGAAATCCACCGAGTGATTACTCAAATGGGAGGAAGCAAACTCCTGCGTGGTGAGAACTCCATTTTGAACGGTTTGCAACGTTGTGGTAGTCGGGGGGCGCATAAAGAACTCTGGCCTTTGTGGATGCACGCCAAGAGCTTCCGTGGGGCGAGGGCTCGTGCTCCCCGGAATCGGGAGTTTGTTGAGCACCGTTTGAGTTTCCAGATCGTACTCCAGAAAAATCCCGTTTCCAAATGCCCCCAAGCGATCACCCTGAACGGCGATGTCTCGCAAATAGGCGTTTCTCTGAAGGGTATGGGTGCGAACGAGTGCTCCCGTTTGCGGGTTGATTTCCAGCACATCCCCCCAAGCGATCAACACGAGTAACGACTCCCCGTAAAAGGCACAACCCAGTGGGCGTTGTTTCAGATGGAGAACCCCTTGTTGCCCAAAAGTTGTTTGAAGGTTTCCTTCCAAGTCCATCATTTGGACAAAAGATTCTTCGGCGACTCCCGAATCAAATGCCACGGCGAGGAGTTCTGCATCCTCTTGAACGGCAATTCCGCTGATTCCCCGTTGGGGCGGGGAGGGGAAGCTTACGATCAATTCTTCGGAACGAGAGTTCCAGGGAAGAAAATAGACCTCGGATTTCAACTGTTCCGTGGTGGAGACATTAAACGTTGCCGTCCAGATTCCCTGATACCCCGCAACCAGAAAACTATAGCCATCCGCCCGTTCTGTTTGCACCCCATCAAACTCCCAGATGTTGATCGATGGTATGGATGAAGCAAATGGGGTGGGGATGGGTTCCGTTGTTTTTGTGGGGCGTTGGTTCACAATCCGGGCATCCGAACTGTTGGAAAGGGTCAGCATCCACAAGGTGATCCCCAGCACAACAAGGGGGAGGGTGAGAAACAAAAGCATTCTTCCCGTTTTACGCGTTTTGACCGATGATGGGGCAGTTGGGGGAGAACCCGCCAGAGCTGAACTGGGAAACTCCGGTGTGGGTTGATCATCGGAAAAAAGTTCCAACAACTCCCCCTTGCCAAGAGTCTCCAGATTGGCGAGCTCATGCTTTTCGGGAGCTTTTGCCGGCGTTGCCTCTTTGGGCGCATTCTCTTCCGATACGGGTTTGGGTGTGTTGAAAGAGGAGATATCGATCAACGCAGCTGAAGAACGCGGCGCGGGAAGTTCGATTCGTTTCGTATCCGAAAACGCGTTCAACAAATCGTTGAGGAAGGAACTCACCAGTTCATACCGGTTGGTGGGGTTTGGAGCCAGCGCCTTCCCCACCACATCGTCCACTTCCTTGGGGAGCGCGCTGTTGATTTTGGAAGGCACCACCCCCTGATCGGGAAAGTACCCCGTGAAAAGAATATAGCTTAGAACCCCGAGTGAATAGATATCAGCCCGCTGATCATACCGGCGACCCGCCAGAATCTCTGGAGCAACGAAAACAGGGGTTCCCACTCCACCTGTTTCCACAACACCCAAATCATTGTCCACAATCTTCGCCAACCCAAAGTCAGCGAGTTTTGCCACTCCCTCCCGGGTGATCAAAACATTCGAAGGCTTGATATCCCGGTGCACAATCCCATTGCTGTGCACATAAGCCACCGCACTCCCCACGGCAGTCAGTGTTTTCAGAATAAACTCAAATTCCTTGGGTTCCGGAACGATCATTCGATCCAGAGAATCGCCCTTCACCAATTCCATCACGATGTAGGGATGCCCTTCGTGACTCCCGAAGTCGTAAATGGCGACGATGTTGGGGTGGGTAAGTTTGGCGAGAGCCCGGGCTTCGGTTTCAAACAAATCGATGACGCGCTGATCGTTGGAACGGTTCGGGCGCACGAACTTCAGGCATACACGGCGGTCGAGCCTTAGTTGCACCGCCTCAAAAGCTATCCCCAACCCACCGACACCCAGTTGGCGAACGAGTTTGTAGCCACCCACGATGCGGCTTTTGGGGATGTTCAGTATGTCGATGAGTGGATCGGTCATAGAAGCATCGTGGGCATAATGGGAAAGCGAAGCGATTGGATTTATTGAGAATCTCGCATAAAAGCTTATCGGGGCTCTGTCTTAGTTTATCGGCGATGTCGCGCAAGGCTTTTCTTCTTTTGAGACAACAAAAACAACCTTGGTTGTAAACGATGGTGTCTTTTATGTTGGAATGGGGTATCCAATTTTTTGTGGAGCTCTCCACGTTTCGGCGTTGACAAACCACCCCTCTGAGTCATACTACCACTCCAGTTTGATTGCAGTGCTTCAACGCAATGCCTTCAGCTTACGCAGGTGAGTAGTTCAGCTGGTAGAACAGCGGGTTTTGGTTCCGTTGGTCGAGGGTTCGAATCCTTCCTCACCTGCCATCACATTTTCCTTTGCAGCCTCAGGTGATTCCTTCACTCTGAGGCTGTTTTTTTTGATTCCCCTAATTCTGCACCAATCGTTCCCTCCCCATGGCGAATTACCTCAAATTCAAACGCTCCTCACGCCGTTGCCTCCTCTGCGATTGCTCTCTCGATGCCCTTGAGAAGCACCCCACCACACTCGATCTCCCCAAAAACGCCGATGATGCCATCCGGAACGACGTCTGCAACGCCTGTTGGAACCAGATGGAAAACAAATCCTATTTCAGCTTCTGGATTTCCAAACGCTTTCAGGAAGGCCCCACCCCCGAGCAACGCCGCCTCGCCAAAGCCGAACGCAACGACGCACTCTGGAAGCTTTTTCTAATCCTTCAGCAAGACCGCTCCGCCGAGGACTACGCCGCACAAATCTTTCTTGTTGCTCATCTCCTCATGAAGTACCGCATCCTTCAGTTTCAAGAACGCCAAGGCGATGATCTTGTTTTCTATCACTCCCCAACTGCTGAACGCTATACCGTTCGGGATGTCCCCATCGACTCGGTTGATTTTGTGGAAATCAAATCCCGTGTGGATAAAGGGGTGATGCAGGTTGCGCTCGAAACCGAAGCCTTGGAATCTGAAGAAAAGTCCAGTCAGGAATCAATCGAACGAGAGCCTTGATGAGCACTGCATCCAGCACCGCTGCCGACCGTATTCGCGAGCGTCAACTCAAGCGCCAACAGGGAAAAGCCGCTTCAGGGACCGACTCCTCCACCACGCATCCAGTGGATCAGCAGTCCTTCCCTCGGAAGATGCGCGGCTGGGCCGATGCCCTGGTCTTCGCCTTCACCTTGGCGATGTTCATCCGTGTTTTTCTCTTCGAACTTTTTATGATCCCCACCGGCTCCATGACACCCACCTTGATCGGCGATGACATCGGTTGGGTGAATGAGTATGACTATAACAAGGATGGACTGAAAGACATCATCGTAGCACCTCCGGGGAACAACAACTATGCTCAGGTTCACCTCAAAACCGAGGAGGGATTCTACGATCGTATCGTTGTAATCAATAATCTCCCCCGGGAACTTCAGCAGTTCTACACCCAACGCCCCCAACCCAAAAGCTTTATCGACGGCTTGGGTGAGTCTCTCGGGCTCGGGATTGATCCCGAGGACCCCACCCTCAGCAAAGGGCGCCGCGATATGATTATGGTGAATAAGTTCGCCTTCTGGTTTAGCGAACCCACTCGAGGGGATATCACAGTATTCAAGGTTCCCGACCGCCCCAAGCTTGGCCACCCGTTTGACGTCCGCAAACCCGTGTACATCAAACGCGTCGCCGCCGGACCGTCCGAGGAACTCATCGTTCAAAATGTGGAAACACCGATTCGGAGTCTTCTTGTTGGAGACGAAGGACGCATCTCCCCACCCGAGTATGATCAACTAGCCACTGGAAGCCGCTATCTTCTTTCCGAGACCGAAATCCATTCCAAACCTCTCCTCTCAAATGGCAAACCCGTGGAGGATGAGCTTTACAATCACCTACACCACTTCCCTCATCGTTCCATTATGCGAGGCTTTCCCTCCGGGATGGACGAAGATCAGGTTTTCCCGATTACCGAAAAGGATCCTGGTTTTGTGATGCTGGGGGACAACCAGTTGAGCTCGAGTGATAGCCGCGTATGGGGGCGCGTTCCCGTGGAGAATATTCGAGGCAAGGCAATCCTCCGATATTGGCCATTACGAAGCTTCACGCTGCTCTATCATGGAAAAGAATCGCAATAATAGGAAAAGACTTGAACAACCGAGATAAATAGTCTTGGTCGTGAGGATTTTGATAGACAGGCACCCTCATTTCGTTATCTTCAAAATAGAGGATTGACGAAATGAAACAGCAAAAGCGCCGAGGCTCCGTCCTCTTTACATCCCTTATTCTCCTCACCATCGCAGCCGTGGGCGTCATGGGGTTGGTCCGTTACATCACCTCAGCGCAGCAGGCCGCCATTCGCGACCGCGATTATTTCACCGCCTTCTATGCGGCAGAATCTGGTGTGGAGCGCGTTGTTGATTACTTCAATAACCCTACCAACTATACCGGTTCAGTGCCGGATGCCTACGACGACTTTAAGTCACATCCAGCAGCATTTGCGTCGAGTGCCCCATTTGCCCCCCAATCTTACGAGGTCTTTCAACCTTACGTTGTGAGTTACCTGCTTGATAGTGATGGGGCTTTAGTATATGGTGCCAACAACCAACCTGTCATTCTTTCTGAAACATACTTTCGCGATCCAAACGCAGGTGATGCCGAGGCCGTTAGCCGTACTTCCAAGATTCCCACCATTCAATTTGATATGGATGAGGTGGAAGGGATTCAGTTTTTCAGTGATAACGGCGAAGAAGTTGCCTGGGTTAACTCCATTCTCTTTGAAAACCCGAACGATCTTGCCGACCTTGCGGCAATCACGGCAAACAATCGCCTTGTGATCGGAAAAGTAACTGCAACGGGAACCACTCGGAAAGGTCTAACCGTTAAAGTGGAGAGCATTATTACGGAAAACAACGCCTCCAACTTCCGTTCCCCGGCTGCCATCCTCAGTGAGCAAGCTATCGCTTTCAACGGTCAGTTTAATGTTCAATGGGGCGAAATTTGGTGTAACCAAGTGAACATCGATCTCCCCACCAACTGGCAACAATCTGTTCCAAAATACGGCCCCACATTCCGGTTGGCCAGTGGCAATAACGATACTGAGGATCCTTGGTTTGGGATGCGGACGGAAAAATACATTGTAAACTCCAAAGGCCAATATGCCAACGGCATTACGGTAACCACAGACCGCCGTGGGCGCCTCTCCTGGACCTATCAATTCACCAACAATCCCCCATTGGCCGGCACTAAAAATTTTACGCGTCCCTTCTTTGATCCCATCGTGGACGACTACAAAAATTTCTATCAAAATCAAGATCTGGATTGGCCGGAGTACGACTGGGAAGAATGGCGTAACTTTGTGAAGGAATACGGCTTCCCCTACTATTATACCGATGAAAACGGTAACATTTATGGGACAGACAGAGATCCCGATTCCTCAACTTACGGCCAAATCGTTAGCAAAACGTACGACCAGTGGTTTAATGCGCAGGATCCCTCCGATCCAGACTATTGGAAGCTGGAGAATATTATCGTGTTTATTGATGGTGTTCCCCAAAATGATGCGGGAGAAACCTCTACCGTTATCAACTCAGAGTTTTACCCCAGAGACCCAAGCGCACCCGGTACCATTCGGCCCACCATTCAGCTCGCTGGCGGTGGGCTTCACACCCGTGGCGTGATGCTGATTTCCCCGAACATGAAGATGACAGGTCAGGGGAACACAGGCGTAACTGGCGACGAAATCCCTGTGGAAGCAGGTGGTGGGTTCCGGATGCCGAACAACACCGTTTATGCCGATGCGGATGATGTGAACGTATTCCATAATGGTTTGATGTATTCCTGGGGTTCTCTTGACCTTGGTGGAAATCGTACCATCTACGGTTCCGTCTTCGCAGAACAAGGTTACGGTCAGGGGGGCTCTCCCAGTGTATGGTATAATGCCCGGATGCGTGATGGTGCTTGGATTAATCTCAATCTTTCCCGCGTACGCCGGGATCTTTGGAACATCAGCAAAGACTAAGATTCCAACGCTGCCTAGGAGGTCTCCCACATGATGCATCGCAATCTTCCTTCACGACGCTCCCGATGGGGTCTTTCTCTGGTGGAAATCCTCATCACCATGGCGATTGTTTCCATCGCGGCTCTCGGAACGATATCCGCCCTGATCTTTGCCATCCGCACAGATGCCGATTTCAAACAACGAAACGGTGCCTTCCGTCAGGCTACATCCACTCTGGAAACAACCAAAAAAGCTTTGTTTGGTTCACTACAGCCTCGCTCGTTTCCCGTGGTCGTAGATTCCCGGGGCAATTTGGATGCCTCTGATGATGTAATGGGGACAGCCACACTCCAGTACTTCTCCATGGATGGTTCGGAGCTCGCCTCCCTCCCCACAAATCGCCAACTTGTACGGGCTCGTGTCACTGTTACTTGGACTCCACCCGGAACAAATAGCGCCCGGCCTCAATCTGTTTTTGTGGAGAGCCTTCTTGCACCATGATGAACAGGCCATCCTTTCCCATTCGCCGTCGCCGCGCCACCACTTTGGTTGAAATGCTCTTCACTGTGGCACTTTTCAGCCTGATGGGGACGTTTCTCATCACCATCACCTTGGAGGTTGCCCAGCGCTTCCGCCAAAGCATCACGCAAGTCCCCGCTTTGGAGCAAAACATTCGTTCCTTGACCTTTGTTCGCAATCAGCTTCTCCCCGCAGATTGGACATCGCTTGTCATTTCAAACGACGGCGGCACCATTCAGTTTGTGAATCCGAATGAAGGCACCACCTCCGAACTTCGATTCAACGGCGAGACCAATCGGTTGGAATACCAACCAGATATCGCTTCCGATTCTCTTCAAACATGGGGCCGTAACGTGACGGGTACTTTTGCCCGTACGGCAGATAATCGCTCCATCATCGTCACCCTTCGTTCCAGCGCCATGGGTCGTAATAATACCCCTCTGGAATATAGCTTTACGGAAACAATCAAGGTTAGGAATTAACACGACATTCGGATAACCATACTTTAGCTCCTTTTCTCTAAGTATCGTTATTTCAGGGTTGAGCTTCAGTCTTCCGGGTATCATCATTTGGGGATTTCCCCCCTTGATGATACTTCCATGACACTATTTCCGAATTCTGTAATGTCACCCCTCTCCGCAATCCTCCTTGCTTCATTCGCTTCCGTGGGGAGTGCCCAAAACTTTCCGTTCATCAGCTACTCGGAGCCAGTTCAAGTTTCCCCGGGTGTCCGCCACTGGTCCGGTAGTAGTACCGCTCCCAATCCCCTTTGGCAGATTCGTGTTGTGGAGGTGGATTTGGCAAATCCCGAGGTGCGTCTCATTCCCGCCCAGCGGCTCGGTACGGAGAGTCTGGAGCGAACCACATCCATCGCCGATCGATTCGATGCCTTGGCCGCCATGAACGCCGGCTACTTTTCCACGACTGGCTCCGTCAGCCATTTTGAATGGAACAACACCATCACTGCCTTTACCGTACGCCCCCCACGTTCGGCCTTTGGGCTCAATAGCGGATTCCCCCGGTTGCTGGCTCAAACGCCTGTCACGGGGTCGGGGACTTCCTCCACTTCCGATCTCGACTGGCTTTCGGTTACGGAGGCAATTGGTGGTGGCCCAAGCCTGCTCACCAATGGCACGGTTGATGTCCGTGATGTGGAGGAAAACTTTGATGCCCAAAGTGGCATCGGGCCCACCGTGCGGAACCCCCGTTCCGCCCTGGGGTGGAATCCAGAGACAAAACGAGTTTGGCTGGTCACGGTGGATGGTCGACAAACGGGCTGGAGTGTGGGGATGACCCTTGATGAAGTGGCGCGGCTTCTTCAGGATCTGGGCGCTACCCGTGGGTTGAATTACGATGGTGGTGGCTCCACGGTCATGGTGGTGGATGGGGCAATTACCAATCGCCCTTCGGACGCCAACGGCGAACGTTCGGTGGCCACGGCCTGGCTGGTGATTCCAGGCTATACGGTGGATAATCTCTTTCCCGGATTCCGAACAGTGGGAAGTTGGTCCGCGTCAGCAAATGCTGGATTCTATGGGGAAAACTCCCTGATTCGCGGCGCGGGTAATGGCTCCGATACGGCAACGTGGGAAGTCACGATTCAGGAAGCGGGTACCTACAGGGTGGAGGCGCGATGGGTGGCCGCGGGGAATCGGGCTCCTGGCGCGCGCTATACCATCAATCACGCCGGGGGCAGCTCTTTGGTGGAGACGAATCAAACCACCAACGGCAGTCAGTGGAATTCTCTCGGGGTCTTTTCCTTCAATTCGGGACTTGCTTCCGTAACCTTGAACAATCAGGCCCCCGCCGGGACGTTTGTTTCCGCCGATGCCGTGCGCTGGATTCGCGAGGAAACCCCCGAGCCCACGCCCACCCCCTCGGCGATTTGGATCACCCAGTAACGGGACGTTCTCAAAGTCGATGATCTCGGTGTTGCGCGCCTTGATCTAAACGAATTGAAAACGTCCTGATACATTTAGAAACTCCTGCACCCAGTAACGCGTTTCGTGTTGTCCGAATGGGTTGGGCGGGATACGCAAACATGCATGCCGCCGTTTCGTAAACCACAACCCCAACGCCCCAATCCGGAAGATCTCCCCCTCAAACGCATGGAGTTTGAAGGGGTATTGGAGAAACTTTACTTCCAGAATACGGAAACCCATTTCGTTGTGGCCAAGTTTCAAGCAGTCGATTGGCCGATACCCTTCACCGTCAAAGGTTCCCTCAGCAACGTCGTCCCCGGGGAGCGACTCAAAATTGTGGGCGAATGGCGAGAAGATCCCCGGTACGGATGGGACTTCCGAATCGAGCGTTACGTTCCCGTTACAGACTTGGGTGAGGCGGGGTTGATTGCGTATCTGGGGAGCGGAATGATCAAGGGCATCGGACCGGTTTACGCCAAGAAAATTGTGGACGCCTTTGGAACGGGGACACTGGAAGTCCTCAACAATCACCCCGAGCGTTTGCTGGAAGTTCCCAAACTTGGCAAAGCAAAGGCTGAACTGGTGGCTCGCGTATGGGCGGAACACAGCGCTCAAAATGAGGCCATGGTCTTTCTTCAGGAACACGGCATCACCCCGGCGCTCTGCCGTCGACTCATCCGCCAGTACGGCAACGACACCATTAGCGTTCTGCGCGGCAATCCCTACCGGGTTAGTATGGATGTTTCTGGCGTCGGGTTTGAAAAAGCAGATCAACTCGCCCGAAAATTTGGTATCGAAGTGGACTCCCCGGAGCGGGTGCTGGCGGGGATCAATCATCTCCTGCTTCGAGCCAGCAGCGAAGGACACACCTATGTCCCCCGGGAGTCGCTCATCCAATCCGCGGTGGAATTACTCGCGATTGATCCCCAACGCGTGGAAGAAGTGGTGGAAAAGGAACTGCATTCCTCCTCGCGATTTCAGCGCTTCGTCCTGCAAAGTGGTCAGCATGCCGTGGCACTCAAAAATCTTTATTGGGCTGAAACAGGTGTGGCGAGATTGGTATTGAATCTCCTCAAGTATGCCCAGCCGCTGCTCCCCAAGGGGGTGCAGGAAAAGCTGACGGAATTTGAGGCCACCTACCGATTCAAGCTGGCGGGGGAACAGCGCGAAGCCATTCGCAGCATCTTGACCACCGGTGGAGTGGGAGTCATTACCGGAGGCCCGGGGACAGGGAAAACTACTCTGGTGCGTGCCCTGCTTTGGTGCTTGAAATCCACCGAGCACAAAGTGGCGCTTTGTTCCCCCACGGGGCGTGCCGCCCAGCGTTTGGCCGAAACCACCGGCACCTTTGCACTCACCATACACCGCATGCTCAAGTATAATCCCCACGAACGCGGCTTCGTTCACAACGCGGAAAACCCGCTCCCCATCAATCTACTGATTGTCGATGAAGCCTCCATGTTGGATGTCCCATTGGCCTATCAACTCCTCAAGGCCATCACTCCGGGGACTACCGTATTGTTTGTGGGCGATGTGGATCAACTCCCCAGCGTGGGGCCGGGTGCCCTTCTCCTTGACTTGATCGAAAGCCAGCGCCCCACGGTGACACGTCTCAACGTCATCTTTCGTCAGGCTTCACAATCCGCCATTATTCAGAACTCTCACCGCATCAATCGCGGCGCCATGCCCGAGTTGCAAACCACAACCGGGGGACAGGGGAAAACTCTTCCCGACTTCTTTTTCATCGCCCGAGAGGAAGCGGACGCACTTCTCGATTCACTCGTGGAACTCGTTACCAAACGCATCCCCCAAAAGTTCCATTATGATCCCCTTCGCGATGTGCAAATCCTCACTCCCATGCGCCGAGGTACGTTGGGGACGGAGGCACTCAACGGGCTTCTACAAAAACACCTGAATCCCCAATCCTTGGGGACACCCATCGGTTCTCTGTCCCTCCGCGTGGGGGACAAGGTGATTCAAACAACCAACAACTATGATCTTGATGTGTACAACGGCGATATCGGGTATGTGGAATCCATCAGCCGCGATGCGCTTACCTTCACGGTCACCTTTGGGAAGCGAACGGTGGAATACACCTTCGGCGAGGCGGATCAACTCCAACTCGCCTATGCCATCACCATCCATAAAAGTCAGGGGAGCGAATACCCGGTATGTATCATCCTGTTGCACCCCCAACACTTCACACTGCTGCAACGGAATCTGCTCTACACCGCTGTCACCAGAGGGAAGAAACTCGTGTTACTCTTGGGGACACAGAAAGCCGTTCAGATGGCCGTGCATAATCACCAACTAAAACCCCGACTCACCGGACTGCGTGAATGGCTGCACTACCCGCCGGAGAAATCTGCCGAGGAAACCCCGGGAAGTTTGTTTGAAGTGGGGGAGTAAGAGGCTGTGGTTGGAGATTGAAGGAACTGGAATAGGTCGTGTAGAACGTATACTCAAACTCTAAAAAGTTGTCCTGATCCAACACTTTTAGACTATTTGAGATTTAGGAGAACAGGTTGGGCATGGCTGTTCACGACGTCCTCACAAAGCATGAGTGATTTACTCCGAAGGCACTGTAAGTAAATCCGGCCCAGCGGGCCGAATCTTCCCAGCCCCCGACGCAGCGTCAGCAAGTCGGTGGGATTGTTTCGGATTTGGAACGCAACCCCGAACGGGGTGCCACCATGTGAGCCTTTGATGTGATTGGATTTGTACAACCCACTACGGGGTTGTGTTTCTTTTTTCGGCGATGTTCCCACCGACTCACTGCGTTCGTCGGGGGCTGGGAAAAGGGCGCCCGCTGGGCGCAATATCGCGGCGTTGCGGCAATTCTGATAGATAGATATCTTCGAAAAATTTGTCCTGCTCCGACTTTTCTTCCATATAAAATGATGAATTAGAATGAGTCGCGAATGACCGTTCGCGAAGCTTATTGTAAGCATCGTTATATACGACCTATAACTGATTGGCTTGGACACGACTCCGCAGAGCAACGCCGAGATTTCCCATTTGAACCGAATTTTCATGGTGGATGGGGCAGGATTCGAACCTGCGTAGGTGATTAAACCGGCAGATTTACAGTCTGCTGCCATTAACCGCTCGGCCACCCATCCACAAACTTGGGAGCCTGAAAATGGTGCTGGCTAAAGGATTCGAACCCTCGACCGCCTGATTACAAATCAGATGCTCTACCAACTGAGCTAAGCCAGCACACACGAACAACGGTTGAACGAACTGCGCAACCGGAGCGAAAGCAGACTGGATTTCCTTGCCACGGTCAATGACTAAATCAACCCTTTCGCTGAAAAAATGCACACCCCCAAACGGACTCCCATGACCCCTCCGCGCAAGCAACGGCTTCTGCAAGATACCTCCCGCGTTACCGGAGCCGTGGGGGCCGCCTACGTCATCAACCTCGTCGGTGGATTGTTTATCGCCCAAATCCTCGGCGCACGCCTCTACGGAGTTTGGAAAGCAGTTCAACTTATTCTCGAGTACACCGCCTACGGAAATCTGGGGATCAACCACGGGGTGGATCGCGAATGCCCGTCCCTCATTTCCCGCGGACGGAGAAAACAATACCAACGACTCTTGAACACCAGCTTGTGGTTCAGCGTCGCCATGGGGGCGCTGATGGCCGTAGTGTTTTGGTTTTTGGCGGTGGAGTGGGCTGAATCCTGGGAGTGGCGATTCACCTTTGCGCTTCTGGGTTTTTTGGTGATTGCGCAGCAAGTCTTCATCAACTCGGATTCCGCCTTGGGGGCGGAAAAGCAATTTGGTCGCAAGGCTTGGATACTCTTTCAGCAAACATTTTGGCGCGTTGTGCTGGGAGTTCTCCTGGGTTGGTGGCTGGGATTGGAAGCAGTATTGTTGGTCTTTTTGGGTGTATTGGTCTGGGCTTCCTGGATTCAACTCCGAGCGCTCGCCGTGGGGCTTCGGGGAGTGTTTTCCGCCCCCTCTGCGGCGATGCTCATCCGTTCGGGAGCCTCCATCACTGTGCTCGTGGTGCTGGAGCGGTTGCTCGTGAATGCGGATCGCGTCGTGGTGGGGTTATGGTTGGGGGAAACTGCGTTCGGTGTGTATCAGATGGCGGTTTTTCCGCTTCCGATTTTGCTGCTCGTGCCGTTTTCCCTGAGGCAAACCCTCCAAACGGAATTGTATGATCGGTTGCATCGCCGTGATGGAGGCGGCAATCGCGCGGCTTGGCTGGCTTGCAAGCCGTTGTTTCTCAAGGCGCTTCGGGTGGTGGGTTTCCTCGCACCCTTCGTTGCAGGAGCAGTCTTCTTGGGGATGCCGATGTTGCTTCACAAACTGCTGACGGGGTTCGAGGAGGCAATAGCGCTTGTGCAGGCATTTGCGGTTCTCAGCTTTCCTCTGCAGTTGATTCAGCTCCTCTTTCCGGTCGTGGTTGCCCGTGGAATGGTGTTTCGGTTTCTTCCGTTTTTGTTTCTGATGCTACTTCTACCGGCGTTGTTCAGCGCCGGAGCCCTCTGGCTCGGTTTGCCGTTGTGGGTGGTGATGATGATTCAAAGCATGGGCTGGGGAGTGATTTCTGCCTCTCTATTACAACAGGCATTTCGCTGGTTTGGATTCACTCCAAAAGAACAGAAAACCACCCTACAAGTTGTACTGGGGCCGATGCTATTGACCTTCGGGGAACTCTGGGTGTTGCACTTGTTGCTGACCCGCGGCCTCGGTTTCGAAGCGTATGGATGGGCATACGGATTCCTCGGTGGAGCAATCCACACCCTCTACTGTGCCGTGTTTTTGCTGGGTTTTTGGAGGGAATACCGCAAACGCTAACGGCGGGTGATTACTTGCTGGCGGCGAGTTCTTCCAAGCTCAGGGCCTTCACCTTGGCATCGTTCAGTACGAAAAGGAAGGATTTGTGTGCTTTGTCTTTCTTGTCTTTCTGCCAAAGGCTCAGCGTCCCCTCCACTTCGATGGGTTCGGGAATGTAAGGCTGGATTTTCTTCTCCAAGCGCACCAGTACCACCTCAATAGGGGAAGGGGGAGCGCAGAAGTTGCAGCCTGTGGCGGTGGGGAAAACCATAAAGGTTTGGAAGTTGGTGAGTGAATCGTAGGGGGTCATGAACCCGCGCATTTTTACCTGCTTGCCCTCATAGCGCTCCAAAGCAGCGTCAAAAACCGGGGGCGGAGTACGATTGAGCTTTGTTTTCCGCAACAGGTTGAAGTCGATCATTCCTTCTTCCAACGGAGCGTCCTTTAGGAGCAGCAGCGTGCCGCTCGTAATCTGATCCTGTGTGCGTAGGTTATGGAGATCCTGCTCACCCATTCCTGCGGCAGCTTGCTGCGCCTGAATAACCGCCTGTTGGGGCAGAAGAAGATACCCAGCCAAGAGGGCCACGGGAATAAACATGGCCGAGCGGAGGAGTGTGGAGCGGTTGCTGAAAAGTTTCAAAAGAGTTATTCCCACTGGGCAAGAACTTCGTTGAGGGAGATCATCCCCTCTGTGATCAGTGTGCGAAGAGTTTGCCGATAATCCGCCAACACCTCGAAATCACCTTGCGAGGTGTTGTAGGCCGCCAATTCCGACACCCATACGCTTCCTTTGGTTCCCCGATTCCCGCACTCCTTGCAGCCTGGTGCCTCATGAATGTCATGGGCTTCCAAGGGTTTCAACCATTCCGGAAGGGATTGCTCCGGAGTTCCCAACGCCAATTCCTTGCAGGAACCGCACAACTTTGGGGCACGCCAAAGGTGTAAATGCAAATGCCCAAACTTGAGTTGTTCCCGATGGGCACCAAGCACTCGCCGGGCTGATTCCGCATCCCGGGAAAGAAAGCTCCCGAGCATGTTCCCTTTGTACTGATGACCAAAAAAACCTTGGAAGCTCGGGGTGTCGGGAATTTGGTGGGCAATCAGAAGCGAGTGTTCGCCGCTTCCGGAAAGCGAAGCCAAGTATTCCACAAATTCCCCACCATTGCCAAACACCTTCTCCCGGGTTTTGGGAAGCTGAAGGCCTTGCTGCAACGCCAGAATTTCCAGTTCCATGCCGCCGGTTTGCGCCAGAAACGCCAACGATGCCACCATTTGGCGCAGCGCCATTTCATCGTTGCAGGAAACACTCAATCCCACACCAGGAAGCCGACCCTCCAGAAAGGGTTCCAAACGTTCGCGGAAGACTGGTTGAGCCCCCAGCAAGCGAAGGGGCTTTTGCAAAATCGTCAGGTTGGCAGGGAACAACAGCCGCGCATGAATCCGTTCCCCCTGGTTCGTGGCGTACAGGATGGCCCGGTGGCGCTTCCCTTTTTCCACAAACTCCAGCAATCCGGTGGAGTGCTCTTCATCACCCTCCAACCGGGTGGCACCGGCACGAAGTTCCTGAAAAAGCTTCTTTCCTTCCAGATGGGAAAGTTCCGCCAGCTTGCTCCAAACCCCTTCCTGCCGCAGGCATATCAGCGATTGTACCCGTGTTACATCAAGCTCCAACTCCTCGGCACGATTTGCCACGGCCTGTTTCATCAAGGATTCAAAAGCTTTGTTGCTTTCCCGAAAATCCAGCTTGGGTAGTTCATCGGAGGAAATCGGGACGTTCTTGGGGTTCCCCAAGCTGAAGCGAGTTTCCCGTTCACGACGCGTTTTCTGGGCTTCGTCCTCAATATGTGTTTCCTGCTCGTTGAAGGATTTGGCGGTCTTGTGCTCCTCGCGAATGGTGTCGCGTTCGTGCAAGGTGGGTTCTTCATGGGTCTGTGCGCTGGAATTTGTGGTGGGGCGAGTGCCCCCCGATCCCGTTTTGGTTGAAGAAGCGGAAGGGCGCAGCGGGGGAGCGGCAAAGGCATCCAACGCGCTTTTCAACGCGGAGGGAATCGTCAATACCACTTGAATCTCCTCCCGGGGGAGAAGTCGCTGAAGTCGATCGAGCTGCAAAACGTCCTGCGCTTCCTGAATCGCAATGATCAGCTTCCCTTCCGCATACCCCACGGGGAGAGCCTGATAACTAGCCCGTTGATCCTTGTTCAGTAGATTTACCACCTCGGCATCCGGTTCCACTTTGCGCAAATCCAGAAACGGAAGACCACAAGCCCGCGCATAGCTCTTTGCAAGTTCCAGTTCGTCCACCAAATTCAGGGGCAGCAGTTCGCGGAACAATGTTCCCTGGCAATGCTCAAAGCGCGCTTCCAAGGCTTCTTTTTCGGCACTTCCAATAAATTGCTTCCGCTCCAACCGAGCGAGAAGTTTTCGGTCTATGGCGTTCATCTCAAACACATTCCGGATTAATCGACTGAAGAAAAATAAGTAACACCGGGGATAGGAGGAGCAACCGGCGTTTACTGAGGTTGTGCGGGTTTTGCTGAAAAAAGTTCCCAATCCGGGAGCTTGCCGGAGTAGAGCAGCCCTGGGATTCCCCGGCGCTCAGCGGCTTCCAAATTCGCCGGAAGATCATCAATCAACAGATGTTCTGCGGGGGCGGCCCCGGTTGTCTTCAAAATCGCCTCAAAGAATCCGGGGTCGGTCTTCATACAGCCGAGCTCAAATGTCAAAAACGCATGCGGCGTTAGCGAATGGATTCGGGGGTATTTGGCGAGGATGAAATTCCAGTGTGCCTCGTTGGTGCTGGAGGTGATGGCCACCTGAACCCCCTTCATCATGGCATTTCCCATGGCCTCCAGAACGTTCTCATGCTCATAAGTGAAGATATCGCTCCAAATGAGTCGGAACTCAGGGTAGGGGAGGGTAAGCCCGTAATGTTCGTTGAACTGTTCGGCCAACTCCGCAATCGTCATTCGCCCACAATCCACCTCCACGTTGCGGCATGTGCCGTTCGCCTGTGGCGTGAAGAACCAATTATAAAGTTCCAACGGGTTCACCCCCTTCCCCGGGTGCTGGAGTTGGATCTCATGGATCAGCTTTTGAGCGATCGTCAGATGATCAAAATGCACCAGAGTCTTTCCCAAATCACAGAGGATCCAGCGTATCGCCGGGGCTTTGGGTTCGTTTACTAATCCGATTGCCATCAGCAGGGTTTTCCGATTCAGTTTTTCAATTCATTGCAACAGTGGTGCTATGTTGTGGTGATTGCGTTTTGGGATAAAGAGGAAAGCAGGTTCATGCCGATTGATTTGGATGAAATACGCAAAGGGCGACGCCGGGAATGGGATGCTCTCCGAGACCCGGAAGAGCGTCGGGAGGAGTTGCGTGAAGAGCGGGAGAAGGAAATTCAGGCGCGGGGACAAAAGTCCTGGATGCGCCGCCGGGATGAGGAACGCGCCGAGCAGTCTTCACAGGATGAAGCAGACTGGAAGCGCTCCAAACGGCGCGTTCTCCTACTATCCGCTGCCTTTGTTTTTCTGATTCTCTCCAGCTACGGTTGGAACTATGCCGTTTACCGTTATCAGGAATCCGCCCGGGCAACCCAACTCAAGCAGCTCACTTCCTTGATGAACTCCGATATCCTCTACTCCAACCAGAGCACCCCGCTCGATACATGGGCTTCCTGGCGTAGCGGATACCTCAAGCAAAACCCCGACGTTCTTCACAAGGTCTTCAGTTCCGATCAACTCAAACGTATGGGGGGAACTGCAATGCCCGCGGAATGGAAGCGCAAGCTCGGCGATAAGTTCAAAAAGGGAACTGAGGAGCGTAACATCCTCCTCGCACGGGAATTTGAGAATCCCACCATTCTCTATTATCCGAAATGGGGCAAACGGGATGGAGCCCTCTGCGTTCTTAAGGACGTCGTCCTATTCCCCAAAGAGTACGGCGGGAATGCCGTGGAATATGTGGTGGTCATCGTGTGGGAATCCAAAACCAAAAGCTGGAAGGTGGAGGAAATCCGCACCGCAGATACTTGGCGCGAAAATTGGACACACAAGAATCACATTTCCAAAACCCGCAATAGTGATCAACTCCGCCGCGAGGAACGCGCTGTACAGTCGCAGTTTGAACAGTAATCATGGAAAACCCGGTCCACTCTTCCGAAATGGAACAACTCCACGCCCAACTGCAGCGCCTTCAGCAAGAGAACGCCCTGCTCCGCGAGGAACGCGACCGCTACAAAATCTGCTTTGAACGCGCCCCCACCGGAATCTTGTTACAGGACTCTGAAGGAACGATCCTCGACATCAACCCCGCCCACGCCGAGATCCTCGGCTGGAAGCGCGAGGAGCTGATCGGCAAAAAAATCCACATGCTCGCCCACGAGGAAATTCGATGGAAGGTGGAAGAAAACATCCGCCGAATCCTTGGAGGGGAAATCCTGCGTCACTCCGTGCGCAGCGAACGCAAGGATGGCCAAGTCTGCTATTCCGCCCTGAACGAATCCAAAATTCCCCTCGGACCTGAGAAGGAAGGGATTATTGTCGTCAGTGTCGACGTAACGGAACTCAAGACTCAGGAACAAAAACTCGCCGCAAACGAACTGCTCCTCAAAAAAGCTCTCGATGCCGCCCATGCCGCCGCGAATGCCAAAGCCAACTTTCTCGCCAATATGAGCCATGAAATGCGCACCCCGCTCAACGGCATCATCGCCAGCGCTGAGCTTCTGGGGGCGCGGGAGCTCGAGCCGGAACTCCTCGACTCCATCACCATCATTCGGGAGTCCTCCGGGATACTCCTCGATCTCATCAATGATGTGCTCGACTTTTCCCGCATCGACGCCGGCAAGGTGGAACTGGAGGAAATCCTGTTTCGCCCCACCAATGTTCTCAAAAGCACCAGTTCCATCTGCGGCTTGAAAGCCCGTGAAAAGGGACTCAACCTCGAAATCAATACCGAACCCGGAGTCCCCGAAGTCCTCGTCGGTGATCCTTCCCGACTTCGCCAAGTCCTCCTCAATCTCGCCACCAACGGCATCAAATTCACCGACAAAGGCTTCGTTCGCATTTCCATGCACTTGGTGGATGTACAACACGGCACCCAACAAGGAGAAGTTCACAACCTCGCCACCGTCGAGTTCCGAATCGAGGATACCGGCATCGGAATCTCCTCCGAGGCCCTTCAACGGATCTTCAATCCCTTCACCCAGGAAGAAGCCTCCACCACCCGCAAGTTTGGAGGAACCGGACTCGGACTCGCCATTTGCCGTCAATTAGTGGAACTTATGAATGGAACCATCTCCGTGGAAAGCACCCCGGGAAAAGGATCACTATTCTCCGTGCGCATCCCGTTTCGACTCCCCAACCCGGATTCCATTTGGATCAAAGCCGAGGAATCCACCGGCAAAGTTCCCCTTGGATTGGGCAAACTTGCGCTACTGCTTGTTGAAGACAACACCATCAACCAACGCGTCATGACAAAAGTGCTCGCCACGCTTGGGGTGGAAACCATTCAGATCGCCGTCAACGGACGAGAAGCCGTGGAACAATCGGAGAAAATGCAATTCGATGTGATTCTCATGGATTGCCAAATGCCGGAAATGGATGGGTTTGAAGCAACCCTCCACATACGCCAGGGAGTCATGAACCGCCAAACACCCATCATCGCCCTCACGGCCAACGCCTTCAAAGAAACCGCCGAAGCATGCTTTGCCGTGGGCATGACCGGTTTTCTGACGAAACCGGTGCAAAAGGACGCCCTCGCCAAAGCCCTGAAGGAACGGCTCATTCCTCGTCAGGATTATGTGATTTAGTCACTTCAGGCGGAAATCAAACAGGAACCTTGAAAAACAAGAATCCTTCATAATTATTCGGCAAACTAATCGAGTTTTCCAGCAAGCCAGTTTTCCACAAACGTCGCCATGGTTTTCGGCGTTGGACCGTGGGCGTTCCGTACGTAGTATCCAGACGTGCAAACCCCGGTAATCAGTGCTTCCGAAGGGGTGAGCCCCATCAGACGCCCAAAACAATAGCCACCGTTGAAGTGGTCGCCGGCACCGGTAGTGATCAGGGGTTTCGGGCATACGGGCCCGGGAGTACAGGCCATCCCGTGTTCTTTGGAGGCGGTGGCCGCAAACTTGACCGGGTGAATGACAACTTCGGAATTCCCGAGTGTTTGGCGGATGCGCTCCGCTCGTTCCATGATTTCTTCTTCGCTCGCTCCCCCTGTCTCAATTCCCAGGGCGCGGCAGATTTCTTCGCTCTCCTGTTCGTTTAATCCCAGGATGAAGTGATGCCCCGCGGCTTCCAAGGTTGCCAGAATCTCCATGGCGTGGCGGAGCTCCGGAAGTGGACGCTTCACCGGGTCGCACAAGTCCACAAAGATCATCCGTTTCTCAGGGATCGATCGCATCACATCGGCCAGCAGGGCAAAGACGGTGGTCAAATGGGGGATCATCGTCCAGTTTACGGCGCCGATGAGTGCGTGCTTGCGGAGCTCGGCAATCAATCCTTCACGCCCGCCGAATTGTTCCAAGATGCGCTCCGGAGTAATGACGGCGAGTGACTCCAGCCGGCCGTTCATAATCTTTCCATCGGCAAACTCATAGGCCACAGTAATCCCCGGATTCGTGATTGTGGTGGAGGGTCCGTACTTCGCCAACCCTGCGAAAAGAGGATCCACTTCGGGGTATCCGAAGGCGCCACACGTTACGAGTGGCGTCCCCAAGCGACCGAGAGCGTCGGCCATGAGTGGACAGTTCCCCCCGAGTTTGCGGTGTTTGAGAATCACTTCGAAGTTGGTGGATTTTCCTGCCGCGCGGAGGATGCGTTCGGCGTACTGGGGAATCGTCTCCAACTGCCGATACTCCGTCGGGGAAATACGCTGATCCACCAGCTCACAGATTTCATCAATAAAACCATCAAAACCAATAAGGGCGGAGGGGACGGAGCCGGAGAACCCCTGAAGTTTCTTCAAAACGGGTTGGCGGAGATCGGAGGTAAATGCCATGGAACGTGTTTTCCTCGAGTTGATTTGCCGTTTTCGAGTGTCACTGTAGTCAGCGCGTTATTGGTATTCCTGTTCGGCGCTGATGTAGACGTCAATGTCGCCCTCGTCATTTCGCTCGAGTTCGATTTCGAGCAAATTGGGGCTGCAACACACTTGGCAATCTTCTGTGTAGGATTGCCGCCGCCCGGCAGAGGGGTCAACGGAAGTCCAAATCGTCTCGCCACAAAACGCGCATTCGTAGCTTGCTTCCAGTATCATGGGGTTCTCCGGGAAAGGGGTGAAGAGTTGGAACAGGGATTTGTTAGCATGCTTATATTTTTTCTCCGAATGTTCTTGACCGTGTTCGGTCGATTTTTGGGTAGTTGGGCATCTGGGAATTCTGCGAAACACACTGGTTCTCGCTCCTGTTGCTCAGAGGGCAAATTCAGCGCCAAAGCATCGCTCTGAAACCGCCCTCGCCCGTTGGTCCTCTTTGGGATTCCCGATACACACCGTGTTTCTGAATGGATGCTTGTACCATGTTTTCACTGCAACAAATGGTGGATTTGTTTCACCTGGATATCGGAATCGATCTGGGAACGGCGAACTCACTCGTCTACGTGAAGGGCGAGGGAATCGTTCTGCGCGAACCCTCCGTGGTTGCCATCGATAATCTTACCGGCAAAGTTGTGGCCGTGGGCGCCGAGGCGAAGCGTATGCTCGGCCGTACTCCCGGAAACATTACCGCCGTACGCCCCATGAAAGACGGTGTTATTGCCGACTTCGATATCACGCAGGAAATGCTCAACTACTTCATCCGCCGCGTGCTGGAAGGTCGCGGCTACCGCTACCTCACACGCCCCCGCGTCGTTGTCTCCGTCCCCAGTGGAATTACTGAAGTGGAACGCCGCGCCGTGCGTGAAAGCGCCATGCTGGCCGGTGCCCGCTCCGTTTTCTTGATCGAGGAACCCATGGCCGCCGCCATCGGTGCCCGGCTCCCTGTTGATGAACCCATTGGCAGCATGATTATCGACATCGGCGGTGGAACCACCGAGGTCGCCGTTATCTCCCTTGGCGGCATCGTGTATGCCAAGAGCGTTCGTTGCGCTGGTGATGCCATGGACGAGGCCATCATCCAACACATTAAAGCCAAGTATAACCTCATGATCGGCCCCCGGACCGCGGAGGATATCAAAATCCACATCGGTTCAGCAGACGTTCTTAAAGAGGAGCTCATCATGGAAGTTCGCGGTCGCGACTTCATGGGCGGGCTTCCCCGCACGATTGAAATTCATAGCCAGGAAATCCGCGAAGCCCTTTGGGAACCTGTCAGCCAAATTGTGAACGCCGTGAAACACACCCTAGAAAAAACACCCCCCGAACTCTCCGGCGATATCATCGAGCGCGGCATCTGCATGGCCGGTGGCTCAAGCCAACTGCGGAATCTTCCGCAGCTCATTAGCCGTGAAGTGGGTGTCCCCGTGTTCCTCTGCAAAAACCCCGAAACGGCGATTGTGGAAGGGGCCGGGCGCACGCTGGATAGTTTCGAGATCATGGCCAAGTACGACGTCCCCAGCGCCTGAGGCGTTGGGAAGGCCGGATGCGTCGTTCCCCGGCGTGTGACAGGAGCGCGGGCGTCCTCGCCCGCATAGTCTCCCATTCCTTCGTCATCCGGGCTTATAGAACTTTTTACCTCCCTACCAATACTGTCAATTCGGTCAGTAGGGTCAGTGGGGTCAACTTACTGCTGACTCTTCGGACCACACTAACCCTGCCGACTATCACCATCCTTGCGATTGATGTTAAGTCTCTTTCTTCCTGATTCGCCTCAGGCTTCACACCCAAACATTTTCTGGCGTCCGATCGTCTCCTCCACAGGCTGCTTTCTCGAACATTTCCTGTAACACTCTTGTTCACGGGGCGTACCGATAGACATACTCTTTTTTTCAAAATGATCGGAATGCTTCCCATGTTTATTCTCAATTATCTTCGGTACAATTGGCTCCCTTATTCTATTCTCTTTGGGTTCATTGGTCTTCCTGTAATCGCAGCATTAGTATTAGGTTACGAACGCATGGCCTACGGCCAAAGAGGCCGTCTTCACAGGATAGAGTACGGGCTGGAGCAGGTAGCCATAGAATTATCCCAGGTTACTCAAGCCGAGGCCATGCAACAATTGGTTGTTGTACAACCTGTTTCCACAAGTACTTCAAATGTTTCAGAATCAGAACAAAAAACTCTCCCTCTCTATGATTACAAACCCAAAAAGGAATCACAATTTTTCGATTCCCCTAAAAACATCCAGTATTACTCCATCGGGAAAAAATTCATCCTTATCGATCAAGGACCGGACTCTCGATTTGAGGAACACCCCTCTCTATGGTTCACTGCAGCCACCACCATGGATTCTCGCGAAATCCGCTCTCGGACTACCAGATACCGCACTTTCTTAGGGTATTCCCGTGGCGATCTCTACGCTATTGGTGAGCATCAATAAGCCCAAGATGCTTTTTTCGACTGAGGTCTGTAACGTATACCTTTTCCAATACGTAGCCTAACAAAGCACCCAAAAAAACCGGAGGAATTATCATGTTTCTACTTTCCTACCTTCGTTCCCTATGGCTTCCGATTTTGATTTTC
>JANRMB010000347.1:0-12500 GCA_033761985.1 Candidatus Sumerlaeia bacterium
CACGGAACGCCCCAGAATACCATGATCAATCTCGCCGGAAAAACCGCCCTCGTTGTGGGGGTGGCAAACAAGAATTCCATCGCCTGGTCCATCACCCAAGCACTTCTTCAAGCAGGAGCCCGGGTGCTGCTCACTTATCAAAATGAACGTGTGGAAGCACGTGTGAAGGGTTTGGCGGAAGAATGTTCCCCCGCATTGCCCTGCTTTGAAATGGACGCCACAAACCCCGCAAGCGTGGAAAAGGCGTTTGCTCAAGTGAGCGAGTTGGTGGGTGGCAAATTGGATATGCTGGTGCATTCCATTGCGTTTGCAAACAAGGAAGATTTGGACGGCGAGTTTATCAACACCTCTGCCGACGGATTTAAACTGGCTCAGGAAGTTAGTGCCTACACGCTGGTGGCTCTGGCCCGTGCTGCACGGCCCTTGATGCTGGCCGCTGGCGGCGGGAGCGTGATCACGCTCACCTACCTGGGGGCGGAACGGGTGATCCCCAACTATAACGTGATGGGTGTCTGCAAAGCCTCTCTTGAAGCCACGGTTCGGTATTTGGCAGCGGACTTGGGCAAAGAGCAAATCCGGGTGAACGGTGTGAGTGCCGGCCCCATCAAAACCCTCGCCGCGCGCGGGATTTCCGGGTTCCAGGACGTGCTGGACACCATGGAACAGCGCGCCCCGCTCAAACGAAACGTGACACTGGAAGAAGTTGGCAACGCCTCCGTCTTTCTCCTGAGTCCTCTTTCCAGTGGCATTACGGGAGAGATTTTGTATGTTGATGCCGGCTACAACATCATGGGCATGTAAGGTTTAGGCATGAATTCTTTCCAACTCATTCCGGCGATCGATCTTCTGGATGGCAAAGTGGTTCGTTTGCAACAAGGCAAACGGGATCAACAAACCATTTACTCCAGCGAGCCGGCCAATTTTGCGGAGAATTTTGAGCGCGCCGGGGCGGAACGTCTGCACATCATTGACTTGAACGGGGCTTTCGACGGGAAGTTTGGGAACTTGGAATTGGTTCGTGAAGTGCGGCAAGTTACCCGGATGCAGATTGAACTCGGGGGTGGAATCCGTTCCATGAAGGCCGCTGAAGAAGCTTGGGCTGCTGGCGTGGACGATGTGATTCTCGGAACCTCCGCGGTGGAGGATCATGCGTTTCTACGGCAAATCCTTGCCCAACATGGCGACAGAACAATCGTGGGGATTGACGCCAAGGATGGGTTTGTTGCCACGCGCGGGTGGGTGGAGAAAAGCACGCTGGAAGCCACGGAATTTGCCCGCATGATGCGCGACCTCGGTTGCCAGAAAATCATCTACACCGATATCTCCACGGATGGTATGCTCTCTGGTCCAAACTTGAGTGCCGTTAGAAAAATCTCTGAATCCGTTCCGGAGTTAAAGGTGATTGCATCGGGGGGAATCTCCTCCTTAACGGATATTGAAGCGATCATGGATCTTCACCTTCCCAACGTGGTGGGAGTGATTTCCGGAAAAGCGTTGTACGACGGACAGATTGATTTGGCATTGGCTGTGCGTTTAGCCAAGCGTCGTCGATAGAATAAACCTAATCTGACGCATAAATTTGAATAAGAATAACCTATTGAAAGGATCGACTATCATGGCCAACGGCGTGATCAATACAACAGATGCCTCTTTTGCAGGAGAAGTACTTCAATCCGGCCACCCAGTATTGGTGGACTTTTGGGCTCCTTGGTGCGGCCCCTGTTTGCGGGTGGGCCCCATTGTGGAGGAGCTTGCCAAGGAATTCCAAGGTCAGGCAAAAATCGTGAAAGTGGATGTGGACGAGTGCCCTCAAACCGCTGAAGAGTATGGCGTTTCTTCCATTCCCACGCTGATCCTTTTCAAGGGTGGCCAGGAAGTGGAACGGGTAATCGGTGCTCAGCCGAAAGCCGTTCTTCAAAACATGATCAAATCCAACATGTAATTCCACTGGGCGGGATACTTCCCGTTCAACCAAGTTGAGAAACAAATAAATCTCCCGCACCCGGAATGTGATATCGCGCTCCGGGTGCTCCTGTTCTTAGAGCTGTTCTCAAAATTCTTTGCCTTTCTCTGCTTGCTGCGAGCAGATTCTTCGGAACAAGGCAAGCCTCGACATAGCTCCACTATGACTGCGTTTGCCTCATACCGAATAATCAACTCTCGCTAAGCAGCCAATCGGCAGATTATTCTGAAAACAACTCCAGGTGCTTTGCCCCATTGAGGACTCCACAAAAGCGATGAATTGCCCTTTTTGCCAAGAACCCGATACCCGAGTAACGAATTCCCGCCCCTCCCCTACTGGTGATTCCATTCGGCGGCGGCGTGAGTGCAAAGCCTGTGGAGCGCGCTTCACCACGGTGGAGTACGTGGAAAAAGTGGAGCTTTTGGTGGTGAAGCGGGATGAAACCCGGGAGCCGTTTGTTCTGCAAAAGGTTCAGGCCGGGATTGAGCGCGCCTGCGAGAAACGCCCTGTGACGCAACAACAGATTGAGACGTTGGTGGCAGAGTTGGAACGTGAGTTAATGGGGCTGAATGTGCGGGAAATCAGTACGGAAGAAATTGGCAAACGGGCGCTCCGGCTATTGAAGCAACTCGATCCCGTGGCGTATCTTCGATTTGCCTCCGTGTATAAACAGTTTCAAGCCCTTCAGGATTTTCAGGTGGAAATCGATTCGCTGCAGAAAATGGATTGATTCGGGGTGTGCTCCGGGTACTCGGTAGGGGCATGGGTATGATTTCTCTCAAACGATTCTGGTTTGTTCCGCTCATCCTTTTGCCGATGGCGTATTGGTGGCCGCTTTTGTTTGGGTATCTGCCCGACTTCATGGACACGGTGGCGCTCCAATATCCGTTGAAGATGGCGGCTGCGCGGCAACTGTGGGAGGGCACCCTACCGGTGTGGCTTCCCAATCAGATGGCGGGAATGCCACTTCTAGCCCATCCTGAAACCGGGGTGTTGTATCCGCTGAATATCCCGTTCTTCTTATTCCCGGGTCCGTTGATGTATGGGTGGGTAATCATCCTGCACTACATTCTTGCGGGAGTGGGTTTCTACTTGCTTTGCCGCACGTACGGATGCAGCCGGTTGAGTTGTTTGTTCGGTGCGGTGGGGTTTCAGTTTGGAAGTTATTTTGTCAGCCATATCGCGTTGCTGCCGCAATTATTTGCGATGACGTGGTTTCCATGGATCTTACTTTGTATGGAGTGGGATGTATCACTAGGTAAAATAAAGCGATACATCAGTAGAGGTAGTTTGGGAGTATCTCTTCTTTATTCACTGCATTTGTTGGCCGGAGCTCCACAATTCGCGTATTATGCAAGTTTTGCTTTTGTGGTGTATTGGTTGGGACGTTGGTATCAATCACATGGCTATCATAGGATAGGTTGGATGATTGCGAGAGCAATACTAGCAGTGATACTTGCTATAGGACTTGCTGGAGGACAGCTTGTTCCAACTTTAGAGTTTCTTATTCAAAGCGAAAGACAGGGGGGAGTATCATTAGGTGATTTACAAAGCCAATCACTAAACGGTCGGTTTATTTGGGCATCCTTCATAGGTGGAACAATTAAAGGTGGTGAGGATACTGATAGTATAAACGCCATTGGTGGAGGGTTACTACTCCTTCTTTCTTTAGTTTTTTTGAGAAAAAAGAATATGAATCTCGCTTTGTTACTTCTTGGGATGGGATGTATTGGTTTTCTGTTTTCACTTTCTGTTTTTACAGAATTCTGGTATCATCTACTTCCTATGTTCTCCAGTTTTCGAGCGCCACGAAGGGCACTTGTTTTGTGGAGTATGGGAGCACCGTTGGCTGCAACAATTGGTGCCCATGTGTTGGGGATTCTGATTCGATACTATAGATTATCCCGTGTAATGCCAATATTTTATGTACTGCTTTTAGTTCCAACAGCCCTTTTATTGCCACGTTTGGAAAGAAGCTTTACATCTTCAGAGAGACTGGAAGTCTCTGCAGAGACCAAAGAACTCCTAAGGTCCATCAATGGGCGTTATGTCTCTTATGATCCTAGTAATCTTTATGCCCATGGTTCGCGTCGAATCGATTTCCAAGATTCACTGCTTCCCAATTTGGGAGCACTGAATAACCTACATGATTTACAAGGATATAGCCCCCTTATTTTACGTCGATTTGGCTTGGCTCGAAATGCCGTTGATCAACAAGTTCTGGTGATGTACAGCACACACGCCACATTATTCAGTGATCCACAGGCGAGAGTATTAGACTTCGTAAATGCGGATTTTATTGTGGGTGACCTTCACCGATATAACCCGAATAGTGTCGATCCAAAACTAAAGGCGCTACCAGTCAATATTGGCCATGTATTGAAGTATTCTCAAATGATCGGTGGGACAGCTGAGTGGCCAATCCGGCAATGGAGAATCCCAAAACTAGACGCTTGGTTTGTTCATTCTCCAAAAACTTTTGAGACTCCACAAGAGGCACTCAAAGAGGGTTTGCGATTTCCCCCCGGTAAAGGCCCACTGACCTTGGATTTGGAAACGCCTCCAAAAAGAATCCCACCTAAAACATTTACATCACATCCCCAAATCACCTCGGCCCGTTGGGTGAACGCCCGTACATATAGGATCGAGTGGAATGCACCGGTACAGGGCGAAGGGCTTGCAGTGGTGGCGCCCAATAGTTGGGCCAAAGGGTGGAAAGCGAGTTTCGATGATGATTCAATGGAATCGTGTTTCCCGGCTTATGGTTTTCTTACTGCCGCATGGGTTCCTCCAGGAACAACTTCGGTGGATTTTGTGTATGGCCCGACATCCTTTACTATCGGAATGATCCTCTCCGGGTGGAGTGTGTGCATCTGGATGTTGGGATTGTATCTGATTAGAAAAAGAGAACGGACGATAGGCGATGAGTAGGCATTTTGTGTTTGATGTGACGCAGGGAAATGATCCTCGCCGCACGGGCATTGGTCGGGTGGTGGAGGAACAGATTCGCTCGCTTGCCTATCTTCTGGAAACGGGGCGCTGGCCCTTTGAAGAGACAACGCTGGTGAGCGCTTGGGAGTTTCGGTTACCCGAGGATTTGAAGGTTCGGCTGCAACACTTCAACGTGCAGATGGTGGTTCTCCCTTTCAAGAGCATGTACCTGTATAGGCTACTTCGACTTCCTTTGTGGTGTCGTCGAAATGCCGTGGATGTGTTGTTTGTTCCGGAACCCATCGATCCCGGAATATGGTGGGGAGGTCTACGGGGGAATCCGAAACGGTTGGTCATGCTCTATGATTTGATCACGCGTCAAAGCCCCAAGACGGTGAGCAGGCATATTCGCTTCTTATACCAACGGCTGTTGTTGCCCACTCTCAGGAGTGCCCATGGCGTTGGGGTGGATTCCGAGTATGTGCGCAGGGAGACGGCGCTCCTTCAACCGGGGTTGTTGGAGAAATCACGGGTTTTGCCCATTTACCTGCATGAGCCAGATCGGTTTGCGGCACAGGCTCCGACGGGATTTGATGCGGAAAAAGGATTCGCCCTGTTTGTGGGAAATCTGATGCCCCACAAAAACATCCGGCGTGTGTTGGAGGCCTTTGAACGGCTGAAGCAATCGCACCCGGGGGATTTTATCCGCTTGGGAATCGTGGGGAGGTTGCGCCCGAAACTCGATGATTTGGCCCCACGGTTGGCCGAGCTGACCGAAGCCGGTGTGGTGCATCACTTCGGGTATTTGAAGGACGAGGAGATTACCTGGCTTTACCGGAATGCGCGGTTTCTGATTTTCCCCTCCTTGATTGAGGGATACGGATTGCCGATCATGGAGGCCATGAGTCAGGGGTGCCCCGTAATTACAGCACGGGGTGGAGCCACGGAGGAAACGGCCGATGGCGCGGCACGTTTGGTGGATCCCCTATCGGTGGAGGATATCCATGCGGCGCTGGTGGAATTTTGCACGAGTTCCGAAGTGAGGAAAAAGCATCAACTGGCCGGACTTGCTCACGCACGGCGGTTTACGAGGGAACATCACGCTCTTGCGTTTCTTCAATTTGTAGCAGAGGATAAATTATGAAGCCGACGGTTTCTATTATTACGCCTTGTTACAATGCTCGACCTTATCTCCCGGCCACATGGAGAAGCATCAAGCGGCAAACTTTTACGGATTGGGAGTGGGTGGTCTGGGAGGATGGATCCACCGATGGAAGTGCCGAGTGGCTTGAGGAATTGGCAAAGAGGGACGCACGAGTACGAGTGTTTAGCGGTGAGCGGACCAAAGATCCAGCCATGGGAAGAAACCATGGAATTCAAAATGCCCAGGGGGAGTATCTGGCTTTCCTTGATGCCGATGATTTGTGGCTTCCGAAAAAATTGGAACAGCAACTTGACTGCTTCCGTAATCAAGACAGATCAATTGATTTGGTTTTCACTTGGATTCAAGAGTTTTGGAGTAAGGACTCGCAATTGACTGGTCGCCCTCCGTGTGTTTGGCCACGGATCGATCCTGGTACACATGCTGTTGATGTACTATTGACCAAGGGAAACATGGTCTCACCCTCCACAATCCTGATGAAGAGAAGAGCGATTGAGTCCTGCGGGATGTTCCAGCCCGGGATTCCCGGACTGGAAGATTTTGAGTTTATTTGTAGAGCGGCAAGCAAGTTGGAGATTGAGTGCCTTCCTGAAGTACTTGCTCTCTATCGCATGCACCTAAGCAATCTTTCCCATCGCGTGGGGAAAAGCTTCGAGGGGCATGAGCGCTTGTTTTATCATTTTGAACAGCACAACCTTCTTCAAGGAACGGCTGGGAGAAGCTTTCGTTCCACCTTCCATACTCGCAGAGCGGAACACGCGATGGAAAGTGACACGCCTATTGATGCCAAAGGAGAATTAGTAAAAGCATGGTGGTATCAACCACTGTCCCCAATGCGAGTGATCCCCCTGATTCTTCTCTGTGTCCCCCGCAAGGCACTTTTCCCAGTTTATCGTTTCATGAAAAGAGCGCAATCCTTCCTTCAAGGCAAAAAAGCCCGAGCACACCGTTTCAGCACTTCCTGGAAGGATAGCCATGCCAAACGGTAGTTCACCGATCGTCAGCATCATCACACCACTTTTCCAACGGGGACACTGCGCTCGGGTTTATGTGGATTCTTTGCAACGCCAAACAGTGACGAATTGGGAAGCGCTCTTGATTGATGATGGGAGCAAGACAGAGGAATTGCTTTTGTGGTTGCAAGCAATTGGTGACGATGAGCGATTCCAAATCATCCCTCGTTCCCGTGATCCCAAAGGGGCAAACACGTGTCGTAATTTGGGGACGGAGAAAGCCCGTGGGGAATATGTGATCTATCTGGATTGCGATGATGCCTTGGGAGATGCAGTTTGCCTTGAGGAACGCCTGAAGGGAATGGAGCAAAATCCTGAAGTCGATTTTGTAGTATCCAGTGCTCGTGTTTTCATCAACGCCCCCGGCGATACTCCCTTCTGGCACAATAAAAGAACATCGGAGGAGGAACTGGGCAGATTCCTGACGAGGGATATTGCGTGGCAAACAACCGGGCCCACGTGGCGGAAAGCTTCACTCCAAAAAGTTCTCCCTTGGGACGAAAGACTCCCAAGTTGGCAGGACTGGGATTTTCATGTTCGAGCTCTTTTGAAGGGTCTGCGATATGAATGGTTGGAAGGTGGAATCACTTATTGGCGGAACTCCTCCAACAGTATCTCCAAATCGATTCAGCAACTCGATCATGTTGTGGTGATTGAAGAGTTACTGAAAGAGATGACAACCCGGATCGTGGAGACAGAGGGAGTTGAGGCGAAGCATCAACGCGCCATGGTGCGAAACCTTTATTGGGCGGCCGCGGATTACAGGAAAAACAGCCAGAATGCAAAGGCTGGAGAAGTCTTGAATTGGATCAGCGGTCAAAAGGTGATGGGGACACTGGAGCACAAACTTTTGGTTCTTCATGCACAAACCTACCATGTTCCTATTGTTGGTAAATTGCTGCGTCCGATTGTTGCACTTTTCTGTGGGAAGCAGATGCTTATTCCCATGGATTCACCTGTGGGGAAAGTCAGATGACGGCAGAATATACCATCGCGATTTGTACCTACAACAGAGCGGATGTACTCAAGCTGTGCTTGGAATCCATCGCTCAATTCAAACCAGAATTCTTGGAGGTTCCTGTGCTGGTTATTAATAATAACTGCACAGATTCCACATCACAGGTAGTTGCTTCATTTGGTGGGCAACTCGCCATTCGAGAAGTAGTGGAAAAAAATCAAGGGCTCAGCGCAGCTCGTAATAGAGCGTTTCAAGAATGTACCACAAGCTATATTATTTATCTGGATGATGATGCCAAAGTTACTCAGGAATGGTTTAAGGGACTCCATAAGGGGTTGAAGGATTTCGCCAATCCGGATTATTTTGGTGGTCCTTACGGACCGTATTATTTGGTGCAAAAGCCGGTCTGGTTTAAAGATCGTTATGGATCGGATCATCTTCAACAAGAGAGGGGGCCAATCAGGGAGGGAGATCATATTTCCGGGGGTAACATGGGGTGGAAAGTAGAGTTGATTCGTGCATGTGGCGGATTCTCAACGGAATTGGGCATGAACGGGAAAAAGGTTGCCTTTGGCGAGGAGACGGCGCTGCTGCATCGTGCGAGAACACTTTTTCCAGAAGCGCGGGGCGTGTTTCTTCCAGACATGAAGATGGAACACCTCGTCCCTGAGTACAAAATGGATTTGCGTTATTGCGTGAAACGTTTCTGGAATCTGGGTCGTGATGACTTCAAATCATTCCCGGGGCGGTATCCCATCAACGTGAAAACGTTTGCTTACGAGGTTGCCCTGCTCGGTTTTCTTCCGGTGTATTATTTATTTCGGAACCGCGAACGATATCCTTATTGGCAAAATTTGTTTTATGAAGTGGGACTGTGGCGTGTTCGTTTTTGGGGACGGGTGTATACGGCGCTTTTGGGGCGGTAGTTCAAATAATACCCGAATTCATCTTATCTGTTGATCGTTATAGACAATCATTTGGGATTACCTCTTTTTGGCGTAGATCATTTCTTCTTTCGCCATGAGCCCGTAGCGGCGGATTTCCTCTTCGGAGTAAAGCTGAGAACAAGTTTGATGATGGGTGCTAAAACCTGCTGATTCCAACCGAGTAAAGTAATCTCGCCCATAAATTCTTACATGATCATCCTGCCCAAATCGTCGGATACGTTCTTGGGGATCTGTCACCGTGAAGTCCTCATCCGTGGTTTCTCGTGAAGTATCCATCGGGACGAGTAGAATAGCATGGCCTCCGGGCTTTAGAACTCGATAAAGTTCCTTCATTGCCTGAACATCATCAGGAATATGCTCCAGCACATGGGAGCAAATGACGTAGTCGAAAGAGTTGTCTTCAAATGTCATCCGAGTCAGATCCATTTTGAGATCCGCAAAAGCAGAATCCAAATCAATACTCGTATGCTCTACACCGGGGATTTGTTTGAAGAGTTTTTGCAGAAATGGCTCTGGAGCCACATGAAGCATCCGTCCCCCTTTGGAGAAGAGGGTTGTTTGCTTCTTCAAATGAAGCATCATCATGCGGTGCCGTTCCCGTGAACTACAATGGGGGCATCCCCCTTTTCGGACTGTCACCGCTTGAATGGGAGCAAAGTCCCGAAAGGTTCGTTCACAACAGGGACACTCCACATTATTCCCACGATATTGATGCTCGAGGAGCGGTTGTCCCAACACCTTTTTAAAGCGATGATAAACGGATTTCAGTGCGCCTAAAGGATGCTTTTTCATGTTCAATACGTGCCTTGATAAAATGTAAAACGCATTATTAAGTACTAAGCCCCATGAGTTCCAGCAACCTCTGCCGTTCCACGCGCCAAGAGAATTCTGATTTGGCTCGCTGCCATGCTGCAAGCCCCATGGCGAGGCGTTGGAGCTTCTCTGTTTGAATCAACTCCAGAAGCGAGCGTGTAAAGGCATCGGCATCGCCCTCGGGGGAAAGCAATCCGGTTGTGCCATGGAGAACAGATTCCGGGATTCCGGCGTGCATCGTGGAGACTACAGGAAGCCCCGCCGCCATGGCTTCCAAAATGGCCACGGGCATTCCCTCGCGATCTCCGGTTTCGGGATCGGTTCTGCTATGCTGCACAAACACATCGGCCTGCTTCATCAGTTCTTGAACGAAGGAATTTGGTTTGGCTCCGTGCAGGATGATATCCTCCGTGGCAGCTGATTGCTGTAGAAGGGTTTTGGCAGCTTCAAAGTAGGGACCGTCACCGATGTAGTCCAACCGGAGGGCACCAGCCCCCAACACTTGCCGAGCTTCCAATACAGATTGCAGGAGGAGCAGTGGGGCTTTTTTCGCCACCATTCTTCCCACAGCAAGGAGGCGTATGGGTTTGGTAGATTCAGATGAATTGATTGAGAATCGTGTTGGTTCGGTTTCGGAGACATCGACTCCGTAGGGTATGACATGAATGAGGGACGCAGGTAAACCGATCTCCACCAGTTCGCGTTTATTTAATTCGCTCATGGTGATGACCCCTGCAGCATGACGAAAATCGAGGTATTTCAGCCGCCACTCCGGGAGCTTCAAAAGCTGAGAAACATCATAGCCATGAGCATGCGCAAAAAAACGGACTTTTGGAGAGAGTGTCTTCAACCATTGGTGGGAGTAATCAAGATACTCACCAAGAACCACTGTTGTTTCATGCGTGTGAAGAAAACGACGCAGCGCTCCAGCGGCGGGATGTCCCCCCAGATGAAGCCGATGGAGAACTCTTGCCGGAAGCCCATACCGTTTGGAATGGAGCAACAGCATTGGCCCCTGAAAACTCCATTCGGGATTCTCCGGGAGACGCTCCGTCAGCATCACGGTTCGACCGGGCAGCAATTCCTGCACATGTCTCCGGATAAATGTTTCGGAAACAACTCCGGGCTGGGGAAGTAAAACGGCGAGAGGATGGGTCATGAAGGAGTTTTGAAATATGGAATTGATGAGCAACTGAACGAAGATGAAGTAAGAAAGGCAAGGACGAGTTCAGAGTCACCGAGAGATTAGGGAGTCTCAACACGCTCCAAAATCTCCCCCATGAAGGGCATCAAGGCCTCGTGTCCCACACCGGGTTTGGTCAGCAATTCAATGCGGGGATTGAGTTCTGCAAGGCGTCGCCCCATCTCCACCGGGATCACTTGATCCGCCTCGCCGTGGAAGATGGTAACTCGAATTTCTGGGCGCGTGAGCACCTCCTGCAGGCGCTCCTTGTTGTTGAAGCGATCCACAGCCACATGATGGAAGGGAAACGGGACGGTGCGTTTGGCCATATCAAGAATCGACGTAAACGGAGCGAGCAGAATGATACGATCGGCTCCCGGGTGGGCAGCCGCAAACTCCATGGCCGCGGCGGAACCCATGGAGAACCCCAGAGCTCCGAGTGGGAGAGTCTCGGCATTCCAGTTCATTTCCTGACAAGCCGCCAGAAGCGACTCCTTGCCGTTCCGAATGATTCCGGGGCGCGTGGGTTTCCCTTCACAGAGTCCATAGCCGGGGTAATCCACCAGAAGAAACGCAGAGGGTTTATTCGGTTCCCAATCCGCGAGCATCAGCCACGCCCAATCCAAGGCAAGGCTGGCGTTGCCGTTGAAGGCCACCCAGAGTCGCTCCGGCTGGGGAACTACATCGGTCGAAGCATCAAGGGCATCCTTACCAGGATGAGTGGCAAGCAAGGCAACTTGGGCGCCATCCTTTGTTGTGTAGGAGATTTGACGAATCGACCACCGGTTGAGATTGGTGGGGATTTCTTGGCGGTATGGCTCAGGGAAATACATCATCTTCCGCTGGAAGAAATACAACGAGCAGCCCAGCAAAAGAGGGGTAATCAAAAGAGCAATCAGGATAAGTTTTGCCATGCGAAACAATCGGCTCGCATGGGATTTGGCAGAGTTTTCCTGAGCTGGTGGTTGTACTTCAGTCATGATTGCATTCCCTCAAGCAGATTCGGCGAAGACTGGGGCAACTCCGAGAGACTTCAAGAGAAACTTACGCACTCAACAGGCTGAACGTTACTGGAGCAACAGTTGGATTGCCTGCGCGGCGGTGTAATCGGGATACAGCGAACCCAGAATCGCGGGAAGATCCTCGAGATCATCTCCCGCTGTAAGAAGCGGTTGCTCCGGCTCACCATGGCGTAATTGCGCAAGACCGACGTTGGCCATGAGGGCGTTGCAAAGGCACTTGCGGTTGGGGGTTTCTGCCAAGGCGCCACCTTTTTCAACGAATGCCTTTTCCGGTTCACCAGGGCATCGGTAGCCAATTGTTCCGTCTGGCATTCGGCATACTCGACGAAGATACCCGGCATCGCAAACACGCTGACGTTGGGCGTAAAGTGTGGAATCGGAGAGTGTTCCCTCGAGTTCCACCACTTTGAACGGAAACCCTGTGGGGGAAGCCTGTGGATCGGTAAAGATGCACAACTCTCCGGCATGAGCCTTCTCCAACGCACGGCGCCGCAAGACTGGATCAAGT
>JANRMB010000348.1:0-2321 GCA_033761985.1 Candidatus Sumerlaeia bacterium
AGCCGGGGGATTGTTCGCGTTCAACGCATTCTCGGCTTCCGTCAGCTTCTCAAAAGCAGGGGAACCCGCCCGGGAGTTTTCCCGAATGATTTCCGAAATGTCGGATTTATTGATTTCCCGGCGGATACCGTTCGCATCAAAAACAATCCGAAGCTGGTTTTCCTCCACCACACGCCCTTCGATCCGTGAGCCGTTTTTCATCACCACGACATCTGCAGGACAGGGCACTGTAAGGCTCCACAAAAGCAGGCCGATCAGTGGAAGAACTTTTCTGGTGGGGGAGCCTTTTTCGAACATCTTGTGGAAGTTATCCTTCTATTTCTTTGACGAGTCGCTGAATCAAAGATTGCAGATCCGTAACGAGTGAATCAAGACTCAAAACGTTTGGAAGCCCTTCCACCGCATATTTAATGCGATATTTTACCTCCACTTGGTTTTGTTCCAAGTTGCGTTTTGAGACAATCAAACGAATCGGCGCGCCAATCAAATCCGCATCGGCGAACATAAACCCAGCACTCACCGCACGTTTATCCAGCAACACATCCACACCCGCCTGCTGAACCGTTTTGTAGAGTTCTTCGGCTTTCTGGCGAATTTCGTCCACCTTTCCTTGCAGGCAGCAAATCTCCACCTGGAAGGGGGCGATGGTAATCGGCCACAACGGGCCATTCTCGTCGCGGCATTCCTCCAACACGGAAGCCATCGTGCGCCCGATGCCAATCCCGTAGCACCCCATAATTGGGAACGTGCGCTTGCCATCCTCTTCGTCATACTGGAAGTTCATGGATTCCGTATATTTGGTTCCGAGTTGGAAGATATTCCCCACCTCAATCCCGCGGGTCAGCGTCAACGGTTTGCCACTCAAGGGACAGGGGTCGCCTTCGCGAACATCCTTGATGTCCGTATCCTGGGCAAACGCCCCAAAGTTCACCAAATCCCGTGAGGCATTGAACCCCGTGGAGTGAAGATCAAACGCGTTGGCGCCGATGATCAAGTTGTTGGTCTTCAACACACTTTCATCCACAATCAACCGCACCTTGGATTGATCAATTCCCACAGGGCCGGCATAACCCGGCACACTGCCGATTGCCCGGAATTCCGCTTCCTCCATCATGCGCAACACCCCAACACCACCCAAAGCACGCTTCAACTTGGCCTGGTTCACCTCAAAGTCCCCGCGCACAAACGCCAGCACCGGCTTTTCATCGGCCATAAACGCCACGCATTTGCAGGTTTTGGTGACAGGGCGATTCAAGAAAGCCGCCACATCCTGAATGGACTTCTGTCCCGGAGTCGGCACCTGAACCAGCGGCTCCAGCGAGGCATCCCCTTCGAACACCCAGGCGGCTTTCGCCACTTCCCGGTTTGCCCGATACCCGGATTCACGGCAAATCACCAGCGTGTCCTCACCCACGTCACTTATCAGCATAAACTCGTGGGCAACCTTTCCCCCCATCATCCCAGTATCGCTTTCAATATCGATCACATTGCGCGAGCCGCAGCGCTCAAAAATGCGGGCATAGGCCGCATGGCAACGGTCGTAGTAAGCCCGCAAATCATCCCACGTACGGTGGAAGGAATAAGCATCCTTCATCGTGAATTCGCGAACCCGAATCAACCCCCCGCGGCTGCGTGCCTCATCCCGAAACTTCGTCTGAAACTGGTACACCATAAACGGAAACTGACGGTAACTTTCCACATTGCTTCTTGCCAAATCCACTACAACTTCCTCATGCGTCATATTCAAAACGCAGGGGTGATCGGTGCGGTCCACAAACCGGAGCAATTCCCCACTGATGGCCTGGTACCGACCCGACTCCATCCAGAGTTCGGCGGGGGAGACCACCGGCATCAGGACCTCCTGCGCTTCAATCGCATTCATCTCCTCGCGAACAATCTGCTCCACCTTCTGGCAAATCTTGTAGGCAAGCGGCAGCAGACTGTAAATCCCTTGCCCCACCTGGCGGATATAGCCCCCGCGAAGCAGCAACCGGTGCCCGGGCGTTTGGGCATCCTTGGGTTCATCAGCAAGGCGTTTACCGAGGAGCGATTCAATAAGCACGATAGGGATTCATCCTGAACAGAAAATCAGCAACGTTAACACAGAACGGCGCCGTAGGGAACTCTCAAAACGAGGGCGAAACAATTCCAAACACACCGCTCTCTGGTGTCAAAGGGGAAGGTGACAACGGCGATTTCACTCTGGCCGCGCCGACGTCCCCGATGGCGGTTGCCTCCTCGCACTTCACCGGAACATGGATTGACAGTTGGAGCGCGTCGGGTCATAACACCAAGGAATATGATCTGGAGGCCGACCTCGT
>JANRMB010000349.1:0-21369 GCA_033761985.1 Candidatus Sumerlaeia bacterium
TGCTGAACAAACTCTTCAATTGGTAAACCCTACAACGTTTGGAGTCCCCTCTGCGGGTGGCAACGCCCTTCGTGTGGTGGATACTGTGGTGGGTGGTTTGCAAAACTATGTCGGCGATGCCCAACTCGGTAGCACCCGTGGGATGCGGGTGGAAACAGAGTTGTATATTCCACCAGATCCCACCGTGGCCGAGCTTCTGGGCGTGGGATTCTGTGCAACACTGGGAACTCGTTTCTTTTCCCACATCCCCTCTGACAACGGTTACGAGAATGGCTACTGGGTTCTCTACACCACCAATCCCACCGGCCCCTCAACCGCAGGGCTTCCCGCCAGTGCTACCCCCAAATTGTATTTTGTTCTCGCCAGTAACGACCAAATGGATGGCGAGATCACCCGGATTTTGGCGGTGCATGATCCCGACGATGTGGGTATCACCCCCGGTGAGTGGTCCACCGTGGAATTGGTTCTCGACCCGAACGGCCCCGACGGCGAGCAACTCCTCGCCCGGGTGAATGGCGCGGTTTTGTATCTCGGGAACATCCCACAAGACGGACCGACACGGGGAATGGTCTCCATGGGCTATCGGGTGGGTCTTGGAACGGGGGTTCCAACTTATGGTGGCACCTGGATCGACAACCTCGTGGTGGATACCCGACCCGGAAGCATGACGATTGCGGATATTTTGAATCCCATATTGCCGACAGAGGATCGCTGGTTGTTCTTTCAGAACTAGGCTGGGCTGGAAATAGAATCAGGAGGAGAGCGGGGGGCACAAGAAAACAGGAAGGGAGAACGACCATCTTGGTCGTAGAAATTCACAAGGATGAACAGGATAAACAGGATGGAGTAGGTATGTAGAGCCCGGGGTAAGCGTAGAGCCACAAAAGGGCACTATCGACAAGTCCTAAAGCCTTTAGGATTTGCCGCGATAATTCATTGAATATACGAAGCTGAGAAAGTGATTGAGATAATAAAGTATTTTCACGCTAAGGCGCCAAGAAACGCAAAGGGCGCGAAGGAATTTTATTCTTCTTGGACATTTTACGGTGAAATATACAGTACTCAGAAACTGAATACAATTGCAGTAAGATCAAGCCATTTCAGAAAAACTTTTCTTTGCGTCCCTTCGCGGTTCTTGGCGGACTTTGCGTGAAATAATAATAATTACTCGGTATCTCGTACACCCCTCGATCCAACTTTGTTGTCGAAGAATCCCCGAGGTGGCACTTCGCTGACTTCGAGCTAAATCATGTTATTGCCTTTCAGTCAATAATATGTGTTCTCTGTGTTTCTAAGCGCCTTTATAACTTTGCGTCTTGGCGTCTTTGCGAGAGATTATTATATTCAGAAATGGAAAAGAAGAGATAGCAAATACTATTTCACGAAAAGACTGAATCAATCCTTGGGGAGATTTTTCTACTCACAACGGGGACGAATCTGCTGAATCAGACGGAAATCGCTTGGTGGCCTGCTGGTGATAAGGGGGTGGCCTTCTAGTGACCTTTGGTGGACCTTCCATGGGAGCTTTAACCATCGGGGAGGCGGTGGTTATCGTTTTCGGTCCACGAGGCTGGTGGCGAATTGTTTCAGCAGTGCCTCCAAGGGGGCGGGGAGTGCGCGGAGTGTGGCGAGGCCTTTCTCCAAAAGGGAGTTGGCCTCCTGTTGGGCATCTTCCAACGCGCCGCATTCGGTGAAGAGCTGCACCGCCTCGGCGATCATGGCGTCGGTGGTTTCCTCCCGGGGAGCGTCGAGGATATCGAAGAGTCGTTCCACTTGCGAAGGAGTGGCGCGGTCGCAGGTGGCGGCCACAAGGTAGGAACGCTTTCCTTCTCGGAGGTCGTTGCCGATGACGCCGTTGCGCCCCTTGCCGGAGGTGAGGTCGAGCACATCGTCGGTGATCTGAAAGAGAGGGCCGATGTATTCGCCGTAGCGTTGAATGGCGGCGCGGAGCTCGGTGGGAGAGTCGGCCAAGAACGCGGCGCCGAGAATCGGAGCGGCGAGGTAGTAGCCGGTTTTTTCCCGGACGAGTCGGTAGTATTCTTCGCGGGTGAAGTGGCGTTGTTGGCGGGCGGAGATGTCCAGCGCCTGACCGTAGTGCGTGTGGTCGAGTGTGGTGCTCATGAGTTGCAGGAGTTGCAGTCGTTTTTCAGCGGGGATTTCGGGTTGATCGAGAAGTGAGCTGAGGACTTTGCAGAGCAGGTAATCACCGATATTCACCCCATGGGCGAGGCCATAGCGGATGTAGGTGCTGGGGCGGTTCCGGCGGGAGACGTCGCCGTCTTCAATGTCGTCATGAACCAGCGCAAAGTTGTGCATCAGCTCAATCGCACAGGCGAAGGGAAGAGCCTGACGAACGTCCACCCCGAGTGCATCGGCGGAGGCGAGGCAGAGGACAGGGCGAAGACGCTTCCCCCCATCGGCAGCGGGGTCATCGAGCCCGAGCGAATAGAGCACACCCTCGTGAAGGTTTGGGATTTGCTCCTCACGTTGAATCAACTGCACCAAACGCTCGTTGATAAGCGGGAGGTATTGTTCCACGAGGGATTGAATGGGGCTGCGGAAATCAGGGGAGGGCACGGTGGGAAATCTTTGGAAAGGGGTGGAAGTTCTTGCCTTGCAGGGCAGACCGGATATTTGGTGGTCTTGACTATCCCGTTGTGAATGAGGGGGCAAGCCGATGGTTTTGGTGACAGCAGAAGAAATGCGAGAATTGGACCGCCGCGCGATTGCAGAGTGGGGAATTGAGGCGTTGGAGTTGATGGAACAAGCAGGGCGAGCCGTGGCTCGGGCCGTGGTGGAACTGGTGGAGCCCGGCGTGGCGGTCGTTCTTTGCGGAAAAGGGAACAACGGCGGGGATGGGTTTGTGGCGGCGCGGATTTTGGCGGAGAATGGGTTTACCGTGAGGGTGATTCCCGTGTTGGGAGGCTCCGACTTATCACCGGAGGCTCGATACGCATGCGAACGCCTCGGCTCCACGGCTTGCGTGGTGGAGCCATTGACGTCTCCCGAAGCCCTTTCGGAGCTTTTGGAGAACGCCGACGTTGTGGTGGACGCGATTTTAGGAACGGGGGCGCGGGCCGCTTTGCGTGAGCCATTGGACTGGGTGGTGGCACTGGTGAACGCGAGCGGTGTTCCGGTGGTGGCCGCTGACATTCCCACGGGGTTAGATGCCACGACGGGTGAGGTTCCCGTGGCAGCGATGCGTTGTGCCGTGACGGTGGCGTTGGGGCTTCCGAAGATCGGTATGGTGACGGTCAATGGTGTCCGGTTTTGCGGGCAGATTCGGGTGGAACCGCTGGGGTTCCCCAGAGAACTGCTGGAATCACCAACGTGGCACCGTAAAACTATGAAGCTACAAGAGGTGGCGGCGTTATTGCCGATGCGGCCTTTGGATGCGAACAAGGGGACGTTTGGTTTGGTAACGGTTTGTGCTGGTTCGCGCTGGATGCCCGGGGCAGCGGTGCTGGCGGCACAGGGGGCACTCCGGAGTGGCGTGGGGTTGGTTCGGCTTCATGTTCCCGGGTGCATCGTTCCCATCGTGGCGCCCCAACTCCCGGAGGTCTTGCTCTCAGCCACAGAAGACCCCTCCGCCGCCAATCTGGAGCCCGCCAGCGTGGAGACGTGGAGCCGCCTGCTGCACAAGGCCACGGCCGTGGTGATTGGGCCGGGGCTGGAAGTGACGGATGGCACCCGGGAGTTTTTGGCTCAGGTGTTGGAGAACGATCATCTTCCGATTGTATTGGATGCGGATGCCCTGAATTTGGTGGCGACCGAGCGAAGCCTTCGGGAGCGGATCCATTCGCGTTGTGTCCTGACGCCACACCCCGGAGAGATGAGTCGTTTATTGGGGAATTCCACGGCAGAGATTGCGGAAAACCGCTGGGAAGCCGTGGAGCGTGCCCGCGATCGATATGGATGCACCGTCTTGTTGAAGGGCTTCGGTTCGCTGGTGGGATGTGTGAACGGGGATGTGGTGCATGTGCCTTCCGGAAACACGGCGCTCTCCCGCGGGGGCGCTGGCGATGTGCTCTCCGGGGTGCTGGGTGGATTGTTGGCGCAGGGGGTGGAGCCCGGTGAGGCGACGATTTTGGGGGCCTTTGTTTGTGGGCTTGCGGCTGACTTGCTGGTTCGGCAAGAGTCTCCCCGCGGTTTAACGATTTCCGACGTAGCCGGGGCACTTCCCCGGGCTTGGAAAGAATTGGAAAAATCGCTCCGCCCCTGATTTCTCAAGGGTTAGCACCATCATAGGAATGGAAAAGCTGGATTGAGCTCCCCAAGCCAAAACTCCCCCGTACTCCTGAAGGCCCAAAACGTTTGCAAATCCTATGTGGATGGTTCCCGCACGCTTACGGTGTTGCAGGGTGTGAACTTGGAGGTCCACAGCGGGGAGTTTTTGTCCATCATCGGCCAGAGTGGTTCCGGGAAGTCCACGCTGTTGCATCTCCTCGGCGCGTTGGATCAGGCCACGGAGGGCTCCATCAACTTGGGGGAGATGGTTTACGGAAAAATGACCGCTCGGGAGCGTGCCAAGCTCCGCACGGAACGGGTTGGGTTTATGTACCAGTTTCACCATTTGTTGCCCGAGTTTACGGCGTTGGAAAACGTGAGCATGCCCGGAATGATTGCCGGAAAGCCCATTGCGCAGGTGATTGCACGCGCCACGGAGTTGTTGGAGCGGGTGGGATTGGGTCAGAGATTGAGCCACCGGCCCACGAAACTTTCCGGGGGCGAGCAGCAGCGTGTTGCGTTGGCGAGGGCACTCATGAACGACCCGGATTTGTTGCTGGCGGATGAGCCGACGGGGGATTTGGATCAGAAAACCGGGCGGGAAATCATGGATTTCGTGATTCAGGAAACACGGCGCCAAGGGAAGAGTTTGATTGTTGTTACGCACGATCCGGCGTTGGCAGCGTTGGCCGATCGTACCGTCCTTCTGGAAAATGGTCAACTTCGGGAAAGAGACAATTGACCTCCGGGTTTTCCATGGGGCATGCTCTGATTCCCATCGGATGAGCAGTTGGTTTTCGGCTGTTTTCAAGGCCCAGCCAACGTGCATCCCAGGGAAGAAGCCCCGGCTTCCTCATCACCAATCCGCCCCACCCGAACTGGAGGTTCGCCTTGCAAGAACAAGAGCAGCAACTTCGCGACCAAATCCGCGACCTCATGAGAGCCAAGAAATCCGACGATCTGGATAAATTGTGGTTGGAGGTCATTGAGGGGGAACCCAAGACGATTTCCTTTCACGAAAACGTGATCCGTTACTTCGTGAACAAAAAAGAGATGGAGCGTCTCCGCCAACTCTACGCTCTCTTCGCCGAGCATTCTCTCGCCAACAGTCGCTTTCAGCATACCATTGATGTGCTTTCCGTTCTTCTCCAGCACGATCCCCAGTTCACCGCTCTTCGCCGCCACTTTATTCAAGCCATCCGCGGTCTTCACCCCGAACGCGCTGATCGCTTGGATGAAATGTTCCGTATCTCCGAACTCGATGGCGACTCCCCCGATATCATGGCCGCCATGACGAAGTTGGAAGAACTTCTCGGCGCCAGCCGTGGCCAAGTGTTCAAGCATACCCAGTGGGGTCTTGGGATTGTTCGCGATCTCGATCCCAAAGACGGTATGGCCATTCTGGATTTTGAGAAAAAGAAAAACCACCGGATGACCCTTTCCGGCATCAAACAATTCCTCACTCGCATCCCCAACGAACATTTTCTCGCCCGGATCGCAAAGCACCCCGAGGAGACCCGCCGGGAAATCAACGAGGATCCCTGTGCCGCCATCCGGATTTGCCTGAAAAATCACAAAGGCAAACTCAAGGTTCCCGACCTGAAGAAAATCCTGACCACCGGTTTCCTGACGGAAGAAGAATTCAAAAAATGGTGGAACAAAGCCAAGGATGAGGTTCGCCTCGATCCGCACATCGATGTGGTGGGCAAAGGGGTGAACGCTTTGTTGGTGTATCGTGCCCAACCTCGTTCCTTTGCTGATGAAATCCGCGTTCGCCTTTTGGAGGCTTCCACGACCAAGCTCCGCCGGGAAGTCCTTCGCGACGTGGAAAAACACGGCTCTGCCGCGGATATGGCCGAAGAGGACATCAAAATTCTGGAGCTTCTCTTCGCCAAACCCGTCGCCGATAAAGCATTGAAAACCGATTTGGAACTTTTCAGCCACGGTCTGCTCTTCGAGGAATTCCGCGAACTCTTCTCCGCCGATGCAAAGAACCCGGTGGACATGATTCCGTTCTTCAAACTCGACCGATTGGACCTCAAAAACCTGATCGCCCGTGTGGAGATTTTCGAGCTTCAACGGATCGCCCTGAAGCGTGTGCTCGACGAACGCAGCGATATCGCTGGTGCCCTTTTCAGTGAAGTCTTCTTCACCGCTGAAACCCGCCTTGCCGCATGGATGGAAAAAACCTTGGAGAGCCTTGGTTCCCCCACCATCATGGAAAACTGCGTGGAGCGCATTCTCTCCGATCCGCTTCGCAACCCCGACCTGTTCATCTGGGCGGCGAAAAAGGTGTTCTCCGGAGCACTTCCCCACGTAAAAGAATCCATGAGCGAGTCGGAGATCGTACTTGCCGGGCTCACGGCGATGAATGAACTCGAATCCGAGGCGCATGCGCAGCAAGGGAAAGAACGCGAGCAGACCTTGGCCAAGGCCTTGAAGCTGCGCTCCTTCCTGCAGGAGGGAACCCTCAAACACGTGAAGCGTTCCCTGCGGGCCGCCAACACAGATCAGGCGCGTCACTTCCTTACCCGTGTCAACATGATGGGAAATCTCACCAATCAACTCCGCACGGGGATTGAAAACGTCATCTTTGCAGAACACCCCGCGCTGTCCAAATCCCGGCCCAGCGAGGTGGAGGAAGAACAAAAACAAGCGGCTCACTACGCCACGGAACAAGCCATCGAAAACCGTCGCCAGAAGCTCAGCAACATCCTCAACGTGGAAATCCCGGAGAACTCCGTACAAATCGGGATTGCTCGTGAGTTTGGCGACTTGAAGGAAAACGCCGAGTACCACGCGGCGAAGGATCGCCAGAAGGTGTTGATGCAAACCGCCGCGGAACTGGAGTCACTTATCTCCCGTGCAGTGGTGGTGGATCTCACCCAAGTGAAGTCCGATCAAGTGCGTTTCGGGACACGCGTGAAACTCCTGAACCTCGACGAAAAACAAAACGAGGAATACGTGGTCATGGGGATGTGGGAAGCCAACGCAGAAAACCGCATCATCAGCTACCTGACACCGTTCGGGATGCAGTTGATGGGGCGCAAAGTGGGTGAAGACATCCTGATGAAACTCCCCGATGGTCGCCAACTTAATTACAAAGTGCTCTCTATCGAGGGTGTGGATCCCTCCATCCTGAGCTTCAACTAATGGCGACGGAACCCCGAGGAACCGGTGCGGATTCCCGCCGTAATGCTGCTCCACCTGCGGGGGAGGACTATGATTTTCCTCCCCCCTCCAAGATTCCTCGGAATGCTGATCTCCTCTTCATCGTCGTAGTCTTCATCATCCTTGTTTTGGTCGTTGTTGTTACACTCGATCAAGTTCCCGAGTTTTTGTTCAATAAATACTCCGGTTTGATTTTTATCATCATGCTGGTGGAGTATGTGATTCTCAAAAGCATGGACCGCACTCGAGTCTATGAGCGGGAGAATGCACGGCTGCGAGAAAAACTCCGCAACTGCAGGCGCGTCATGCAGAAGGCGGAACGGTTGTTGGAGGACTCGGCCAAAACCGATTGTGAAACCGTGGACGTTCGCGACCGTGTAAAATGGGAAGCCTTGGCCAAGGATTGCGCGGAGGATTTGCGCAAAAACCTCTAATCACTTTACGCATCGGGGTACCATGTAACCCAGGCCCGACGCCCGCTGAAATCTGTCTATGATTTCCACATTCCATTCTCCCGGAATAAATCCCTACTCAGGAAGATTTGCCCCCACTCCCAGTGGTTCTTTGCATCTTGGAAATTTGCGCACCGCGTTGGTGGCCTACTTGGATGCCACTGTTCATGAGGGGGCTTTTTTTCTACGCTTTGATGATCTGGATTCTCCGCGTGTAAAGCCCGGCCTTTTTGAGGAGCACCTTTCCGATCTCAGGGAGATCGGTGTGGAGTTTGGTGCCCCTCCGATCCACCAATCGCAGCGTTTGCAGCACTACCTCGCAGCCTTTGAGCAACTGCGCCAAATCGGCGCTATCTACCCCTGCTTTTGCAGTCGAAAGCAGATTCAGGACGTCACGGGTTCTGCTGCGGGTGTGTATCCGGGAACTTGTCGCGTCATATCCCATGTTCAAGCGGCCGGGCGTATCGCCCGGGGGGACCAGCATTGTTGGCGTTTCCGGGTGGAGGAACCAGTCGAAGTTTTGGAGGATTCCATCCAAGGGCGATTGGAAGTTAACCTTCAGAAAAACGGGGGGGATTTTGTGATTCTCCGGGCCGATGGTATCCCCGGATATCAACTTAGTTGCGCAGTGGACGATGCGACTCCGGGGATTACGCATGTGATCCGGGGAGTTGATTTGGTGGAGTCCGCGGCGCGACAACAGCGAGTCTTGCGCATACTGGGTTTGGGTTCGCCACAATACGGTCATCTTCCCCTCTTGATGCAGGAGGGCGGTGGGAAGTTGAGCAAATCCTTGGGGGCGGATGATTTGCGGGCATGGGGTGCAAAAGGCTACACTCCTCCCCAACTACGCGGCTGGTTGGCGCACTCGCTGGGGTGGGTTTCCCAAGTGACTCCACTCACCATGAATGATTTGGTGGAACTCTATCATCAACACCGCATCAAATGGACGAAAAGTGATTAGCCCAAAAGAGCAAAACCACCGTGGATTGCAGTAAATAGAGTTTACTTGACATCCAAAGCGGTTCAATTCATACACTTATTTCACGGCATCATGGACTCCTGTTTGGGAATGATGAATGCTCTGTGATTGTTACGTTGCCTGCACCCTGAACATTTTATAAGGTTCTCGCGGCACACTTTTGTTCAAAGAAGGGTCTTCTCCCAGTGGTTAAGGGCACAGCCAAAGTAGTTCACAAGGCGGGGCTTACCTCGGAGGCAGTAGCAAAAAAACTCAAGGCATCGGGCGGAAAAAAGTTTCTCAAAGGTCCTAACCGGCTCCATCCGGTTCAGGTGGAATATAGCTATCCCTTGGGTTCTCGGGTGAATTTGGAGACAACACTTCCTGTCTCCCTGGACGAAGAAGAGCCCGAGGCTCTTTTGGATAAGTTTTCTTCACCCTTTGAATACGAGGAGCGTCTGGCTCCCGTTTCCGCCACCCTCATTCAAGAAAAAATGCAGGGTAAAAACCCCACCGAATTACAGGTGAAATTTATTCGTACCCTCGGGAAGCGACTGGAAACCGTTGCCGAGGTGTTGGAGACCGCGAACCGGAACAACTTCGGAGAAACCGGCCCCATCTCCTTCATTGGCCTTGGTTTGGATCCCGCCACCACTGTCCGGATTATTGATTTGGACTATGAAACGGCCGACAACGTGTACAGTCGCATGGCGCGGCTTTGGGACGAAGCCCACATCACGCCGATTGTTTTGATGCCCTTCCACAACTTGATGACTGAGTTTAAGCACGACTTTGAGATGCGGCTCGTGCTCCGTATTGCCTTTGAGTTTTATTGGCCGGTGGTCAAAAAATACAACAAGGCCGTTTTTGAAAAGCTCAACGAAGACATCTTTATGATGTGTGTTATGTTCCCAGAGGGGGGCTTCCATCCCAAGCTTCTGGAAATGCTGCACTCTGAATTCCAAAAACGTTGCGAAGATGAAGGGATTGAAAAATCCCACCTCATCCTGTTTTTGGATTGTGAACAAAGCAAAGAGCGCGAGACCGATGCCCTGATGAAGCGTTGGAACACGCTGCGGCCTTCCCCCACTACTCGGGACTTCGTGAGCATCATTTACAAAGAACGGCTATTCTCTGAGTGGGTGATTCACGGGCATCCCTCCACCAAGAAACAACTCGACCGCACCATTGCCAAAGTGGACGCCGTTCTTCGCGACAACAAAATTGATCATTTGTGGTCGCACTGGGAGCCGTTGATGACGCTCCTTTCCACCTACAAGACGTGTACAAACTTTGAACAGAAGCTCATCAAGCTGACGGAGCTTGGATATCAAACCTGCGGGCCCGATGTTTTTGTCCGCCGCAAGATGCTCAAAAAACTCGGCATGGAAGAGGATGAACCCCGCCGCACCACGCTGAAAGAAAACACCTGTTGGGACTCCTGGGAAGATACTCCCGGCTCGCTTGTACGTTTCAAAGGGGTGGAAGAGATTGGCGGATTTGTTCCCAAAAAGTATCTCGGTGCCGATCGCCATTATCAGCGCATGCTCCCCGATGGCTCTGTGCGCACAGCCCGGGGCAACCCGTGCTGGAAGCCCGCCCTGCAGGCGGCAATCCAAGCGGTGCACCGTGTCGTGGTGGGCGACCCAAAAACTTTCATGGGCGGTATGTTGGGACTGCTTCGGGAAATCATCCCGATTCGCCGCGTTCCCATCATGATGCGCAACATCGAGCAATTCCTCATTCGGTATGCCCGCATCCATTGGAAGGAACACTTCATCCACCACATTTACAGCGAAGCGGATATCCGGTTGGATGAATTTGCCCGGGAATGCCTTTTGGCCAACTTGCCGGAAGACTCTGATCGAGATGACCTTACCGAGGAGGAGATCATCCTTTGCGGTGCGGCCGCTTCCGCCATTTACCATTGTTTTGAAGGGAATGCCTCCAGCACCTTCCGCTGGGAGCACCTTGATCATCGCGCCACTTACCACAACCTCACGATGCTTTGCACCGGCGTTATTCTGGCCATGCATGCCTACCGCTGGGCCGGAAAAAAAGACGAGGAAGCCAAACTCTTCCAAGTGTACGAAGCCGAACTAATGAATTTTTCCAACGCTTTTGAACGGCATAAACTCGCCGACCTCGGGGTGGAGGAAAAACTCTGGAAAGCTACCATCAAGAGTCAGGTGGAGGATTCCCCTTTGAACATCGTGGAGCGTGTGGCACGGCGCATGGGGGCCATCCATCTGCGTCCCCTCGGCTACCGTGATCAGTTCGACCGCAAAGATTCCTTTATCTCCACAGCCACAGGCCATATATGGAGTCATGAGTTCCAGCAGCAGAACATCAAGTTCGAAAACGAGTTCTTCTGCGGCATGACGGAGGAATAGGCGGCGCCATGGCTATTGTCGATTCAGCATCCGACGTCCCTTTTGAAGCTCGCATTCAAAAGGCAATTGAGCTGATGAGGCCCTACCTGCAAGCCGAGGGCGTGCGCGCCAACTTTGAATATGTTGAATCCGGGAAAGCATTCATTTCCATCACGTGCACCCAACCACGCAGCGCGGCGGAAATTGTTCTCCTCAAAATCGGCGTGGAGAAAAAACTTCTCGAGCAGTTCAAGGATTTGAAGTCTGTGGAGTTGATCTAGCCACAGCAAGGTACTGCCAATCATTACGGAAGGAAAGCGGGCGGATGGGTAACGCAGACTGGTGGCCGTCTCCAAGCGCCGAAGGGTCGAGCCCTGGAAAAAGTTCCGCGATTTTTTGATCCAGTTCAGCCAAGCCATAGACACGCTTACTGATCAGTACCCCCTTTTCCATCTCAGGATTCACGGCTAGCCAAACTGCCAACGCATTGCGGGTGTTCACCCAAAAATGCAGTGCCTCCCGCCGGGTGAGTTTTGCAGTATCGATTGTCTGGATGCTCAGAAAGTACTCCTGCAATAAATTCTGACCAGAGTCCGGAAGCGGCATTTCTTCAAAGAGACCGGTGGTGGGATCAAGGTACTCCGTGGTGAGCACCTCCAACGGTTGTTCGGTTGTTTTTACAATGGTGGCATTGTTTGGAACAACGGGGGCGAGGGAACTACAGCCCTGAAACGCAACCACAAAAAGCAGCAACAAAACGGATTGAATCAGAGAACCACTCCGCGCATGAATGCCGAGGTGGTGATGATTGGTGGAAAGGCAATAACGTTTCATATGGCGGACGCTTTCAGAGAAGTAGTGCGGCGAATCAAAGAAGAAGCGGACCTCGTGACCGTGGTGGGCCGCCGTGTTCCCTCGCTCCAAAAAATTGGCAAAAGCTTCAAGGGTTTGTGTCCTTTCCACAACGAGAAAACGCCCTCCTTCCACGTTGTTCCAGAAAAGGGCATCTACCACTGCTTTGGTTGCAAGGCATCCGGATCAGTCATCGATTTTATCATGAGCACCGAGCACTTGGAGTTCATGGAGGCCGTAAAACTTTTGGCGGGTGAAATGGGGTTGGAGATCCCCAGCACCCAAACACCGGAACAACGGCAGAGACAGGAAGAACGCGAAACAATCCAGCAACAACTCCACAAGGTGAATGAGTTCGCTCTCAATTGGTATCGCGAAAACCTTCAAAAACGCCGAAACCCCGCCGCAAACCAAGTCGCCTCCCGAAGAGACATCACCCCCGAGTTGGAGGCAGCCTTTGAGTTGGGGGCTTCGATGGACGATTGGGCCCGCCTCACCCAAGCCGCGTTGGCGAACGGATTCAGCCAGCAGCTTCTGGAGCAATCGGGGCTCGTGGTTTATCACGAGCAGAAACAATCCGTTTATGATCGCTTCCGCAACCGACTCATGTTCCCCATCCGCGATCACGTGGGGCGGGTCATTGGTTTTGGTGGTCGCCGCCTTACGGACGATGATCCGAATTCCCCGAAGTACCTGAACTCCTCGGAAACAGCGGTCTATTCCAAAGGGAAGTCCCTCTACGGGCTTCACCTCGCCAAGGTACACATTAGCTCCAAAGGGTATTCCATCATCACAGAAGGGTACATGGATACCATCATGGCCCACCGGTTCGGTTTCACCCAAACCGTGGCCACGTTGGGAACGGCGCTCACCCCCGAGCAATGCGCCCTGCTGAAGCGTTACGCCAAACGTGTATACTTCCTTTATGATGGGGACTCCGCCGGGCAGAAGAACATGCTGCGCTCCGGTCATTACCTGCTGGAGGCAGGTTTGGATGCCCGCATTATTCAACTCCCTGTGGAACACGACCCCGATTCCTTCCTCCGGGAAAAGGGCCCCACGGCTCTTGAAGTCTTGATTGAACACGCGCAGGAATATTTTGACTTCGCTCTGGCCCAGCATGCCGGTCAGTTGGAGCTGGGCACTTTGGCGGGTCAGTCCCAATTGGTGGAACGCCTGGCGCCACTGATTGCAGGAATGCCCAACGCCGTACAACGCGAGGCGGCGATCTCCAGGTTGGTTGGCCGATTGGGTGATCTTCCCCGCTCCGTGGTGCAGCAAATCATTCGGGCGGCGGTGCAAAAAGGTTCTCCCGAATTGGAGGCGGCCCCCAAACAGGAAAACTCCCAACTTCCCGAACCCGGTGCGCTGGAGGCTTTCGTTCTCAAACTGATGCTGGAACACCACGAAGCGCTCAATTACTTCCGGCACGAATTGGATGAAGCCTGGGTTCACCATCCGCGATACTCACCGTGGATTTTGGCTTTTCTTTCCGGAAGCGGCAACACTCGGGATGTACTGGAAGAGCTTGAAGTTGCCGGTGAAGACCCCGCCCCGCGCTCCATTCTCACAGAGTTGATGGCTCAGGGGGAACCCATGGGCGATCCGATGCACTCCGCGGAACAGTTGGTGGCGCGGATCAAACGCGACTACCAACGGAATATCATGATGCGCCTTCTCAACACTGTGCGGGCCGTGCAAATCCGCAGCCCATTGGAGGTCCCCATGAGTTTGCTCAAACAGGTCCATGAGGAAGCCCGCCTTGCCTCCATGATTCGCCTTCCCAAGGCGCCACTAAAGTTTTAAACCTTCCTATTGAAGTTGCGCCCCCATCCGTTGTTCCGCTGAGTTTCCCCCATGGCAGACTTACTCGCACTACCAGAATGGATTCACATCCGCCATCCGGATGGAACTTTGGAGGGTCCCCTTCCGCTAAGGGAACTCGAGCGCCGAGTTTTAGCGGGAGAACTGAGCCCGTACTCCTGGATTTATGATGGCGAAAAACGGGAAGCCGCACCTCTGCATCGCTTCCACAGCCTCTACTCCATGCATCCTCAAAGCTCTCTCAAAGCCTATACCTTCACCGGCCCTCGATTGTTGGAAATCGCCTATTATTCCAGCGCAGTGGGCTTTTTCCTCTTCTGCATTCCGGCCATCCCCATCTCTCTAGGCTTGATCGGCTTTTTGGGGGGGATTCGTGTGGCTATGAAGGATGCCGAGTTCCTTACCACTCCCAATAAATTCCGCTGTGTCATCGCCATCGTTCTCGGATTTTTTACCATGTGTATCAACAGCGTGATTGTTTATTCCATCTTTTCTGAATGGCTTCAATGAAGCACCATTGAGCAAGGCGTTGACGCCGCCCGGGGGAGTTGCGGTAGATTGACAAAAATAACTCACAACCACTTTGTATTTTCCGTGGAAAGGCACTCCTGCCCATGATTCCGATAACTGAGCAAGCGAACGAACTCACCTTGGAATTGGATATGGCCGATCCCCAGGGGATTGCCCGACTGCTCCGCCAAGGCGATACGCAGCTTTTTGCCGGGTTCCGCACTTACGCTGGTTTGATGGATGATGAGATTCTGGCCAAAGCGGCCTTTATCTCCCAAGTGGCAGCACGCACGTTGTTGGCCGGGGATAAAGGGAGAATCTTTCTTTCCGGTGCAGGAACCAGCGGTCGCTTTTCCCATCTGCTCTGTCGCCAGTTTAACCGGTTTTTGCGCGCTGCGGGAAAAAAGGAAACCTTTGCAGCGCTGATTGCCGGCGGCCCCCTTGCTCTTGTAAAGGCTCAGGAGGGTGCCGAGGATGATCCCATTCAAGCCGTCGCCGACTTGGAAAACAAACTCCCCTCCACCGTGGAAAACATTCTCTACGTCGGCATCACCTGTGGATTATCGGCTCCCTATACTGCCGGGCATCTGCACGAACTAGGGAAAAACCCCAAGGCCACAAGCGTGTTGTTGGGATTCAACACCAAGGAATCGGCACGGAATGTCCCCATCGAGGGGTGGCATTCCACCTTCAAACAGGTGGTGGAAGCGTGCGAGACTTTGGGGCCCAATCGTTTCGTTCTCCTGAATCCCATCTATGGTCCTGAATCCATTCTCGGTTCCACACGCATGAAAGGAGGAACGGCCACCAAGATTCTTTTGGAAGCCATCTTCTTTGCGGCGCTGGAACTTGCTGGAATCGCCAAAAAAGCCGAGGGGCATCTGAATCCTGATCAATTGGCAAACGCCGAGGAGATTGTGGAACGGTTGCGGACCCTTCTCGGTCAATGTCGGGAGACCATCCAGAAAACTTACGATCACCAGCAAATCCTTGGAGAGTTGATTCGGCAAGCGGGGAGTTCCCTCCGGTGCGGCGGGCGAGTGATCTACATCGGGCGCGAAACCGCAGCCCTGATGGGCCTGATCGACGCCAGCGAATGCCCGCCCACCTTTGGTGCTTCTTTCGATGATATTCGCTGTTACATCAACGGTGGCTGGGGCGAACTGATGGATAACCCCGGAGAGGATTACACCGATTCGGGGCCCGAGTTCCAAATCGATCTGCAATCTTTTGAGCGCAACAAAGTGGAAGACTTGGCCAAGGGAGATGTTTTGCTGGGGATTGCCATAGGTGAACTCGGACCCAACACCCGACTTGTTTTGGAAGCAGCTCAAAAAACAAAAGCCTACGTGGGGCTGTTGATCATCAATTCCTCCAACACACTCCCCCCGGATCTTCCCATCCCCGCCGATCATTGTCACCTGATTCAAATCCCCAGCTTGGGCTTTGCTCCCGGGTATGTGAATCTGGGGGAATTGGCATTGAAGGTTGCCATCAACAGCCTCTCCTCCGGTGCCCACATCATGGTTGGAAAAATCTACAACAACCGCATGATCGACCTGCGCATTTCCAACAACAAACTCTACTTCCGCGCCATCCGCACCATTGGGATTTTGGCAAACGTGGACGAGGAGCAGGCCCGGTTGGCATTGCATCGGGCCGTGTACCAGACGGACTCCCTCACGGCAGATCAAACCAACGCGGCACCCAGTGCGGTCATAGCGGCATCCACTCGGGTGAATCGCGTGGTACCCATCGCGTTACTGATGGCGAGGGGTTCCATCTCCTTTGAAACCGCGAGCGAAATGCTGAGTCGCGATCCCGTTCCCCGCCGAGTGATTAACCAGGTGTTGGGTCAGGCAGTAGGTTAAACAAAAAAGCACCCGATCGGCTCGGGTGCTTTTTTCTTGGGTATAAGATCAGGCGGAAAGGCGCTTGCGCACCACGCTGCGCAGCTTCTGGGAGTCGGCGTTGAACTTGGAAATTCCTTCCGCCAACTTGACCGTCGCCATCATGTTTTCGTTCATTTCCCAGCGGAAGTTTTCTTCATCCGTTCCAATGCGTTCCAGTTCGGGGTTGGGGAGTTTCGTGGGGCTCAGTTTGCGTTCCAACATCCCGGCGGGCATGGTTTGTAGCTCCTGCAACAAATTGGGGCTGATGGTCAACAAGTCGCAGCCTGCAAGGGCGATGATTTCCCCGGTATTCCGGAAGCTTGCGCCCATGACCTCGGTTTTGTAGCCGAACTTTTTGTAGTAAGAATAGATCTGATACACAGAAAGAACGCCGGGGTCTTGATCCGCAGGGATATGATCCACGCCGCGCTCCTTTTTGAAATAGTCGAGAATGCGGCCCACGAAGGGGGAAATGAGGGTAATACCTCCCGCGGCACAGGCTGCTGCTTGAGCCAAACTGAAAAGAAGCGTCAGATTGCAGTGTATTCCTTGTTTTTCCAATACTTCGGCGGCTTTGATCCCTTCCCATGTACTGGCGATTTTGATCAGAATGCGTTCTCGGGGGATGCCACTTTTTTCATACAGGGCCATTAACCGGTAGGCTTTATCCAGCGTGGCTGCAGTATTGTAGGAGAGGCGGGCGTCCACCTCGGTGGAAACGCGGCCCTCCACAATGCCCAGAATTTCGAGTCCGAAGCCTACGGCCAGGTGATCCATGGCGGCTTCCACTTGAGCATCCAGAGTGGTGGCCTCTTTTTTGGCGGCAGCCAGGGCGCGGTCAATCACGGCAGCATAGGTGGGTTTATCGGCAGCGGCCAGAATCAGCGAGGGATTGGTGGTGGCATCCCGGGGGCGGTACTGTTCAATCGAGTGAAAATCACCGGTGTCGGCCACAACAACAGTCATGGACTTTAATTGGTCGAGTAGCGTGGTCATGGAATAGATCCGATCAGAGGAATGTAAAAGCGGTGTTGAAATGTCGCCATGCAAGGGATGGGAGCAAGTTATGGATTCAATTGGCTTCCCCCGTTTGGGAGATCAGCAGAAAAGGGAAATACGTCACCACACGCCATCGCGGTTGTGAACGCCGAAAGCCATCCGTTTAGTTTATCCTTGATCATCCAAGAAGCTATCAACGGGGATTGTGCTTGACCGGTTGGCCCCGTTTTTCCTGAATTCATTGATGCAGATCGTTTCCTCATGGTCAAACGTGTCAGGTTCTATTCTGACCTGAGGAGAATGACACTTCTGGTAGCCAGAGTCTCTATGTTTCCTTTTTCCACGTGCCGCACGAAATCCGCACTCCGCGTCGCTCTGTCTTGTGCGCTGGTACAAGCTGTCGCCCATTCTGGGGTTTTTGCTCAGGGTACCCAGCTTTATTCCACCGACTTTAATTTGCCGAACCGGACTCCTCTACAGGATTGGACGGCGTTTGGTGCCACTGGGAATGACTACTGGTATGTGGAAAATGAGCGCCTGAACACCGGTGACGGCAACAAATACACACTCGGAATCGCCTGGTTTACCTACACGAATCCCAATTCCACCGGTTGGCTGGATTATACCGCCGGCGTCGATGTGGTGCAGATGGAAAAAGAGGGGGGGATGGTAACCCTTGCCTTCCGCTGGATTGATCAACTGAACCACTACTATGCCTCGGTGGACGTTTTGCGCCGGCCGGATACCCAACAGGTTTTCTCACAAGTTTCCCTTCACAAAGTGGTGGACGGTAGAACGGTACTTCTCAACACCGTCGATTCCAGCCAGAATGCCGCCATCCCCGATCTGATTGCCGCGGGGAATAAACGCATGGAGGTCGTGGTCAACGGCTCCAACCTCAGCGTGCTTCTTAACGGAACGGTATTCCTCGAAGCCGTGGATACCGATCACCAATACGGGACGATTGCACTTGGTCAGCAATACAACCAGGTGGAATTCGATAACGTGATCGTCACCAGTGGCTCCGGTTCATCTGCACCTCGTATTCTGGAACAGGCTTACAGGGTCCTGATTTTGGAAGGATTTCCGAAAGCAATGGCCGATCAAGTGGTGGAGGATTTGAAAAAGGATCAGTTCCAAAATGTGACGGCTGAAGGTAAACCGGACGGGACATTTTCCGTTTACGTGGGCCGTTTTGAAACCATGGCAGAAGCCCAGGCCGAAGAAAGCCGTCTTCAGAGTAAGAACTACGTCCCCATCTCTGTGGAAACCTTCCAGCCCGGCGGTGGCCTTGCCTCCGTTCGCCCCACGCCGCCGCCAGCTTCAACCCCACGGCCCGCCGTAACTGCAGTTCCAACGGCAACCCCTGCAGCCACCACGTCTCTTGCCGATGAACTTTCCGGATTGGAACGCCAAGCCAAAGAGGCCGAAGACCGTGGCGATTACGCCAAGGCGTCGGAAGTCTGGTCCACCTATATTGCCAAAGCTCCCAACTCCGAGCAACGTTCCTTTGGTGAACGGCAGAAGCAGGCCGCCGTGGAAAAAATGGGAACAGTGGACGTTTCCAGTACCGTTCCAGGAATCTCCGCCACCGATGAATCCGGCGGTGGAAACACCCTTCTCTACGTCGGAATTGGAGTGGGTGTGCTTCTCCTTTTGGGTGGTGGAGCATTCGTGATGATGCGGAAAAAAGATACACCCGCTCCGGTGGCGAAACCTTCCTCCGCGATACCCACCCCTGTTGCTCCCAAACCAGCGGCTCCAAAGGCAGCAGCTCCTGCGCCCGCGGCAGCTCCCAAGGCAGAGGCTCCCAAATCAACGCCCCCTGCTCCTGCGATTGCCGCAACGCCATTGCCCGTGGCTCAAGACCCCGCACCAGAATCCGAGTCCGTTGCGTTGGCTGGTGGAACACCCTACGATCTTCCCGAAGTTGACAGCAGCGCCCGAATCCGCCCCGGTCAAGTTTCCCGGAAGAAAGACTCCAAGGAAACCAGCGCGGCAGTTCCCCCCGTGGATACCGCCGTTTCACCGAAGAGTTCTCCCGCTGTGGCAAAACCAAAATCCTCGGCTGATAAGACAGATTCCGGGCTTTCCTTGGACTTCCTGTTTGAGGAGAAGAAGGACTCCAAAGGCACGCCCTCTTCCGAGTTCCTGGTTCCTCCTCGACCCGATTCGAATGTTTCCGTCCCCGTCGGTTCTGCGGTCCCCAAACCTGATGAACAGAACTTCTTCTTCCTGCAAAACTTTGAGGACGAAAAAGAAGGTGATATGCCCCGTGGTTGGGTTGGTGAATATGAGTACGCCAACCTTCAAGTCGTGAAAGACGATAGTTCCAGCGGCAAGTGCCTCCGTTTTGAGAAAAAGGAAGGAAGCGGATCGGCCCTGTATTCCATCAACTTCCCCGATGCATCGGGACGCATTATCGTCGAATTCGATATTCGGTGCGACGACAAGAACAAGTACCTGCTCGGGTTCTACATCGAAAAAGACGGCAACTTCCGCCAAGCCATCTCCACCATTGTTCACCGCACCAACTCCAACAGCAATCCCACGCTTCGCCTTCAGAATGAATCCACTCCCTACGAGTTTGGCCAGTGGAGCACCATCAAGTACGACCTCGATCTTCCCCGTTACCTCATCGATGGTTATGTGGATGGCAAACCGGTGATCGTGGGCGCGCGTATGGCTCAAGCTCCGAAGCTCATCAACACCTTCTCCATCCGCGATAACCTCGCCACCACGGGGACGTTGCTCATCCGTAACATCCGGGTGTACAAGGCAAGCTAAGTTCGAAGATGAAATCAGGAGGAGGCAGTTCCCCCCTCCTCCTGTGCTTCCTCTACCAACTGCTCCGTTTGCACCTTGCGCTGCATGGTATGCAGGTAGTTCCGGACGTCATTGACGTGTGTCAAAAATCCCGTCATCAATTCAATCCCGTTCAGTTTTCCGTCCACATACCGCTGCACCACATCGCCCTTGATGCGGCTGAGGTTTTGGCGGAGTTCCGCCAAGCGTTCCTCGGTCATGCCACCGTCTCCCTCTGAGCGAATGAGTTCCTCCTCAATAGCGGTGACTTGAAGAAGAAACGGTTCAAAGGAATGGGAGCGCTGCTGCTTGATCCATGTGCGAAGAAGAAACAGGGCGATGATTACCGAGAAAAAGAAGCTCCGGGCATTTTCCAATCCCTCCAGCATGTCCACTTGAAGAAGGGGATCGTTGCGGCGGAGAAACTGCCGGGCTCCTTCGTGGAGTGGATACGGACTGAATACTTCCAGGTGTTCTTCCTGAAGGAGGGGAGTTTTGGCTCGGCGAGAAAACTCCGGATCAAACAACACCGTCAGGAGTCGGAAGATGGACTCCGCCGGAATATCCCGATGGGCCACCAACGTCAGATAGGCGCCCACTGTGGGGAGTTGATCGTTGGGGATTCGGCGCTCCACGGAATACATCAGCGGGGGGATGTGGGTTTCCACAATGGCCACGTCCTCGTACCGAAGACTTTCACCAAACTCCACGGGGAGAAGCGTGTACCCTTTTTCGGCAACAAACTGGGTCACAATCGCCGAGGGAAGACTTTGCACCATGAACAGGGCATCGGGGAGTTGATCTTCGGGCATCACCAACAACTCCTCATAACTGAGGTCGGAGAGTGTGCATTTTTCTAATTCAATGCCGGCAAACTTCAATACCTCCTGCGCAAGAAGCCGGGTTCCGCTACCCTCGGTGCTTAGGTTGAGTGTTCTCCCCTCCAGTTCTGGAAGAGAACGAATTCCCAACGATTCTCGGACGAGGATATGAAGGGGCTCGGGATAGATGAGCGCCACCTGCTGAACTTGCTCCGGTGCTTCGAGCCCCCCCTGAATCAGCGCCAAATCCAACTCACCCCTCGCCACTTTATCCAACGCCACCTTGGAGCCCGCCGTAGCGGTGAACTCAAACGTGATCTTATCCTTGGTCGCCAGTTCACCAAGTACCGAGGCGATTTGGTGGCGACGCCCCAGAACATCCCCTGCGGTAATACTGAGAGTGACCGCCTGTTTGCGTGGCCAAAAAGAGTAGAATCCCAGCAGCGTGATGATGAGCAGCGCCGCCAGCACGGGCATATACAC
>JANRMB010000350.1:0-7853 GCA_033761985.1 Candidatus Sumerlaeia bacterium
TTGTTCCCGGCATTCCAGCACGATTGATTTAATCCGCCCCTCGGCAATGGATTTACTGGCACCTTCCAAAACGGCGGGTTCATGGCCTTCCACATCGATCTTCAACAGATCAATGCGAGAGACACCGGTTTTGGCGAACCATGCATCAAGGGTCGTGATCGGCACAGACTCCGTTGCACCGGAGTCAAAACGTCGCTCCAGAGAGTGATAGGTGCTATGAGGGCCAAGGGAGAGTTCAGCCGTACCTTCGGCTCGGCTAACGCCTTCCTTGTAGGTGGTGACATTCGCATGGTTTTTGAGGCTCATGCGATTGCTTTCCAGCAGCGCAAAGTTCTCGCGATTGGGTTCGAAGGCATAGATGCTACCGCTGGGGCCGAGCTGATATGCCGCATGAACGCAGAAGTAGCCCAGGTTGGCTCCCACATCCACGTAGGTTCCACCAACCGGAAGGCAGTCACGAATCGCAGAAAGGATATGAGGTTCGTGGTTACCCAACACATACCCAATGAAGTGGGGATGGGCGGGGAGGTGAAGGCGTAACGGACTTCCCGGTGCCACAGCCAAACTCCGCGCCATGGGAAACAACCGGGAATCCCAACGGGCGATTGTATGGAGCCCCCGATTGCCGGAGATCCCCAATACAGTTTTGTAAAGGGGAACGGTTAGCCAGGCAGGATACTGCATCAGGGGGGAATCCTTCAGGGTTACGGTTTAGACGTCGAGGTTTTGGACTTCAGGTGCGTGCCGCTGAATAAACGCCCGCCGTGGAACAACGAGTTCGCCCATCAAGGTGGTGAACATGGTTTCCACAGAGACCAGGTCATCGATGGTAACTTTGATGAGTCGGCGCGTTTTGGGATCCATGGTGGTTTCCCACAACTGCGTGGGAGTCATTTCCCCGAGACCTTTGTACCGACTTACGGTGATGCCCTTGCTGCCGTTGGCTTTGATCTCCTCCACGCATTCCTTGATGGAATGGCAGGGTTGCTGGGAACCCGTTTTATCGGTCACGTAGTAGGGGGCGGTTTCGTCCGTACCGGCTCCAGCCATGTTCAAGTGGCTGAGTTCATAGAGAGCCATGTTGAAGCCCATTTTTTCCAGAGTCTTCACGATTGTCTCCACGTCGCGCCCCTCTGGGAACTCGTAGAAATCCATCGGGATGGTGATAGCCGGGAATTCCTCCAACGCGTCGTCCTGTTCCACTTCGGCTTCCGCGGCGAGTTCCTCAGGTTCCTGATTGAAAAGATCACGTGGGGTGGGAGTTTTGGCCTTCCCGTTCCCATTGCTCAGGTTATCGCGAAGTTGCTGCAAAGCATCGTGTGCTGCTTGAGCCTGGTTGGAGAGCTCGGCGAGTTCTTTCTCATTGTAGGCCCAAAGGTGTTCATCCCCGCGGAGAGCCATCCCGATGGGGAATTGGCCCTTCTCGTTGCGCTTGGCGAGAAACTCCACCAGCGGCACGGTTTTACGGCGAGTAATTTGATCGAGCCGCGTGAGTTCCATCATCAAATCACAAAGCTGGCGAACCTGAGCTTTGGAAAGCTCCTGAAGTTCTCCGGAAGCAGAACGGACCAGCACACCGGAATCCGCGATGCCTTCATCCAACAAGTAGCGATCCTTGTCTTCTTCCTTGTTGAGGTAGATCTCTTTCTTACCTTTTTTTACCCGATAAAGAGGAGGCTGCGCGATAAAGATATTTCCCTTTTCCAGAAGCTCGGGGAATTGGCGGTAGAAGAAAGTGAGAAGCAGAGTTCTAATGTGGGCGCCATCCACGTCGGCGTCGGTCATGATGATCAACTTGCCGTAGCGGAGCTTTTCATAATCAAAGCTGTCTTTGATCCCGGTTCCAAGAGCGGTGATGATGGTGCGAATTTCCTCGTTGGAAAGCACCTTGTCGATCCGGGCTTTTTCCACGTTGATAATTTTACCGCGCAGAGGAAGAATCGCCTGAAAGTGGCGATCACGGCCCTGCTTGGCGGAACCACCGGCGGAGTCCCCTTCCACCAAGTACAACTCGGCGAGGTCGCGATCCTTTTCAGCGCAATCGGCCAGTTTCCCGGGGAGTGAACCGACTTCCATGACGGATTTACGGACGATTTCCCGCGCCTTCCGTGCGGCGATCCGGGCTTGAGCCGCCATGATCACCTTCTCCATCACCTTGCGGGCTTCCTTGGGGTTCTCTTCCAGCCACTCGTTCAACTGGTCGTTCACCACGTTTTCCACGATGCCTTGAATATCGGCATTCAGCAGACGGCCCTTGTTTTGTCCTTCAAACTGCGGGTCGCGAACTTTAACACTAATGATGGAGCAAAGCCCCTCACGAACGTCATCACCCGTCAACGGCTGCATCTTCGCTTTTTTCAGCATGTCGGTCTTCACGGCATACTTGTTCACGGTGGTGGTCAGCGCCCGACGGAAACCGGTGAGGTGAGATCCCCCGTCGCGGGTGTTGATGGAGTTGGCAAACGCCAGTTCCCGCGCATCGTAGCTATCGTTGTACTGGATCGCCACTTCCACGTGAATGGTGTCGAGATCACCATTGGCGCGGGTGTACTCTTTTTCTTTGTTGAAATAGATGGGCTTTGTATTGATCACCGTTTTGGCGGCGTTCATGTGCCGAACCATCTCGCTGATACCGCCGGCGAACTTGTAGGTGTTGGACTTGCCGGAGCGTTCATCCTCGATGGAGATGGTGATCCCGGGATTGAGGAAAGCCAACTCGCGGAAGCGGGTGGAAAGCGTCTCGTAGTTGAATTCGATGGTTTCGAAAATCCGGCGGTCGGGCATGAATCGAATGCGGGTGCCGGTCTTTTTGGATTCACCAATGACGTGGAGCGGCTTTTCCACAATCCCGCCATCACTGAAACGGGCGAAGTGAACTTGCCCATCGCGGCGCACCTCCACCTCCAGCCACTCGGAGAGGAAGTTCACCACAGCGGCGCCCACACCGTGCAAACCGCCGGAAAACTCGTAGGCATCCTTCTTGAACTTGCCACCAGCGTGAAGAACCGTGAGCACAATTTCCGCCGTGGACTGGGTAGGGAAGTCGCGGTGGGGCTTAACGGGAATCCCACGACCGTTGTCGATCACGGTGATGGAGTTATCATAGTGGATAACGGCCTGGATTGTATCGCAATGTCCGCCCAGGGCTTCATCGATGGAGTTGTCGATGATTTCGTACACCAAGTGGTGCAACCCCAAGGGGCCCGTGTTGGAAATATACATGGCCGGGCGGGTACGAACCGCCTCGCGGCCCTCAAGAACATCGATGGAGTCTTCATCATACTTCGTCCCCATGGGGACGCCGGACTTACTCTTGATGACCGTCTTGACCCCTTCATCCAAGGGGTTTGGTTTCTGCTCAGGGGAATCTGTGGGTTCTTGATCGGGGTTTACGGGAGACAACGGCTTCGCACTCCTTGTGCATTCAACAGGGGGGTGGTGGATGGAAAATTGAAGTGGTTTTTGGGGATCAGCTTCAAGGCAAAAATCTACGGCTTCACCGATGGGAAGACAACCCTTAATGCCTTGGAATTCGGAAAAAAACTAGAAGACAAACAATTGAATTTATTGATGTTGAACAATAATCAACGGAGAGCCGCCGAAAGAGCCCCCAGAATCGCCGAATCACCCGCGCCAGAGTGAATACACGTCATCACCAAATGCCCCGGCAAATGGTAAAATGCCCCCGGGTGAACCAGCACTCCATGGGTTTCCCGAAGACTCCGCACCACCTCCGATTCGCGGGAAGCCTGTTGAATGCGTAGGCAAAGATAGGCACCCGCATCCTCACTCGCAAGCGCTCCCGGTTCAAACGCCCCGCGTACCGCCGCCCGTCTCCGCCCCATCTCCGTGCCGAGGCGCAGCATCCACTCCTCCTGGATCAACAACTCCGGCAACATCCCCTGTTGCAACTCCCCCACCGCCAAAAAGGCATCGGCCAAATGAGCCGCACCCTCCAGAAATCGCCGCTTGGACTCCCCATCTGTTCCCAGAACCGCCAACCATGCAAGCTTCCACTGCGGCAACGCCAGCATCTTGCTGATGCCGTTCAGCACCAGGATCAGCGGAAACCCCTGAGTCTCCCGAGGTCGGGGGAGCAACTCCCCCGGTTTCAACCATTCGCAAAAGACTTCGTCCACCAGCAGCGGCAATCGCCTCTCTCCGCATAACCGCCCAATTGCCTCCCAATCCTCGTGGGTCAACACATGCCCGGTGGGATTGTGGGGCGATACCACCACCAACGCCCGAGTGCGCGGCGTCATCTGAAACGCAATCTCCTCCGGATCAATCCCCCAGACGGTGGAACCATCCGCGTTGACCTTTGAAGTCATGTGCCAATACCGAAGCTTCACCCCCGCTGCCGCAGCCAAATCCTCGAACAAGGGATACCCCGGCGAAGGAATCAGCACCTCATCCCCCGGATTGCACAAAAGCCGGAAGGCCAGAAAATATCCGAAACTTGTTCCGGGAGTGAGAAGCACCTGCTCTGCATCCACCGCATACTGCCGACGCTCATACCACTCCACCACGCTTTGGCGCGCCTGCAATTGCCCCCTTGAATCCGGGAGATACCGCCGCACTGATTCGCCCTTCAGTGCCTCCGCGACGATTCGCTCCAAGAGCGCCTCGGGAAAGCGCAACCCGTGATCCTGAACTGTCGCTCCGATCAAATCCAGCACCGCCGATTGTTCCTCATCCTTCCCATCCGACGGAAGAGCAGAAGACCAATCAAGCGCGAGACGGGAGAGAAGAGGTGGGTTCACTCTCTGGGTCCATGATCGAAGCAGAAATAGAACACTACAGCAAAGTTCAACACCACGATCGTAAACCAAAGACCTATTTGATCAATCAGATAGGAAGTGACTAAGGAGATGATGGCAAGAGTAAGACTTGTTTTGGTTAGTGGCCAGAAATTATCCGACAACGAATGACTGGCCAAACAAAAAAGTAACGATGCGAAAAATCCCAAACCACCGCCAAATGGAAAAGAAATAAGCGCTGAAAACAATAGTTCCATGATGAAGCCTAGGCCAGTACTTGATACTAAGGCCATGTAGCATGAAGCACCATAGAAGATTCCCAATACAGTCCCCAACAACATCACCTTGAAATTACGATCCAAGAATAGAAGAACAACCATTCAATTCCCCCTTAGTTATGGCTGTGCCGAACCCTGAACTGGGGCAATCCGATTCCCGCCGATGACTCGCCCAAAATAGTGAAAGAGCACCATCCCCACTAGGAATATCCACCTGTTTACCGTGAACCGATTGAGTAACATGGATTCCTGAATCTGACTCTGGAGGACGAAGGTGGAATCGGTTTTCGAGACAATTCCGGAGGAATTTCCGAAGGCTGAATAGCCCGGCATCGTGCCCGAAGGGTAGATGCCGGGTACCGAATACCCAAAAAAACGGCGCCCCGGAGGGACGCCGATTTGCAAGAACTTCATGGGATTCTGGCGTGCCTCCGGCGCGCCGTTTGTAACCTCACTTAAACCCGGCATCGGGCTTACGCCACGATACCGGGCTATTCAGCCTTCGGTCATTCCTCCGGAATGATTTAGGAGCCTATTCGGTTACCAGAACGAAAGCCCTTCATTCAACATCGGGATTTGTTCGATGCCGGAATTCGACGCTTACCGAGCCACCAACGCCAGCCGTTGTTTCCAAGCTTCCGCCAGTTTCTCCGTGAAGGCTTTTTGTTCCACGCGCCACGACCAGTTCCCCGCAGCAATACCGGGGGTGTTCATGCGGCCTTCCTTGCCGACAAACAGAAGATCTTGCATCGGGAAGGCGACCAAATCTGCAGGGCTTTCCAAGGCGGATTGCATCATGAGATCAGTGGCCTTTTTCCCGTTGATGGACTTCTGACGATAGTATGCCGCAATGAGCGCTTTTTCCTCGGCGCTGGCGTGGTTATCCACCCAGTCCGCGGTGGTGGGGTTATCGTGGGTGCCCGTGTAGATCACATCGTCTTTGGGGCTGGTGAAGGGAAGGTGGGGGTTTCCGGCATCAGGGCGAAGCGGAAGCCCCTTCGCGGGACCCCAGGCGAATTGCAGGATCCGCATGCCGGGAAGCCCGTAGCGGTGACGAAGGTCTTCCACCTCCTGAGTGATTAGACCCAAGTTTTCCCCAATCAGGGGGAGTGGCTTGCCGAGGTGGCGTTCCATGGCTTGGAAGAACGCGTCGCCGGGGCCTTTGACCCACTTGCCGCGTTCCGCCGTTTTGTCCTGACCGGGGACTTGCCAGAAGGCTTCGAAGCCCCGGAAGTGATCGAGACGGATGATGTCGGCGCGGCTGAAGCCCACACGAAGACGATCCACCCAGAGTTTGTAGTCCTGTTCGTGGAGCTTCTCCCAGCGGTAGAGGGGGTTGCCCCAAAGCTGACCCGTGGGGCTGAGGTAATCCGGTGGAACACCGGCCACGTGGTTCGGTTGGCCATCCGCGCGGAGGTCGAACAAATGCTGGTTCGCCCAAGTGTCGGAGGAGTCCATGGCGTTGTAGATGGGGAGGTCGCCGATGATCTGAATTCCCATGCCGCGCGCCACGTTGCGGAGGTGATTCCATTGGCGTTCAAAGAGGAATTGAAGGAAGGCGTGGAACTGAATGGTATCGGCGTGCTGCTTTTTGGCAGCGGCGATGGCAGCGGGATCGCACTGGCGAAGGGGGGCAGACCATTCCCACCAGGGGCGCCCGTTATGAGCATCCTTCAGCGCTACAAACAGGCAGTAGTCCTGAAGCCAAAACGCTTGAAGCGGGTGATTCTTGTAGGCCTCAAAAGCGTGGCGCAAATCATCAAACTTCCCGGCTTTGAACGTCTCATAGGCTTTGCGGAGCACCGTCCACTTCCAGGGAATGAAGGTGCCGTAATCGACGGCTTTGGGGGAAAACTTCGGCGCACCGGAAACATCGCTCTTGGTCAGCAGTTTTTCAAACATCAGGGTTTCCACGCTGATGAGATAGGGGTTTACCGCCACACCACTAAAACACTGGTAAGGGGAATCACCGTAGCCGGTGGGGCCCAACGGGAGTACTTGCCAGGTTTTGAACCCTGCTTTGGCGAGCCATTCCAGAAAGAGAACGGCGTTGTGGCCAATTTCACCGATGCCATAGGGCCCGGGGAGGGAAGTAGGGTGCAGGAGTACCCCTGCATTTCGCCGAAGAAATGAGTGCTGCATACTGAGGATAACTTTCCGTTTCTACAAAATACTGTTACCAGAACGGCGCGCATGCTGATTGGGAGACTGCACCCTGCGCAAGGTCGTTTTATTCCGCACCGGCGGAAGGGGATGATAAAAAGAAAAGACCCGGTAATGTACCGGGTCTTGTGAAGATTACGAAGAGAGGAAACCTCAGGCTTTGGGGTAATCCCGCAGCGTGGGGCCGGTGTAGATTTGCCGCGGACGGTAGATGGCGCCGTCCTTGTCTTCCCGGACTTCCTTCCAGTTGGAAATCCAACCGGCCATACGACCCATGCCGAACATCACTGTGAACATATTCACGGGAATTCCCAACGCCTGCATGATGATGCCGCTGTAGAAATCCACGTTGGGGTACAGTTTGCGGGAAACGAAGTAATCATCTTCCAACGCTACTTTTTCCAACTGGCGGGCAATATCCAGAAGCGGGTCATTGACTTCAAGGGTCTCGAAAATCTTGTCGGCCGCATCACGAAGGATCGCGGCACGGGGGTCGAAGTTTTTGTACACCCGGTGACCAAAGCCCATGAGGCGGAATCCGGAATCCTTGTCCTTGGCGCGGGTCACCACATCCTTGATGGTGGCGCCAGAGCAGTGGATTTCATTGAGTTGCTTGAGCACCGCGACGTTCGCACCGCCGTGGAGGGGTCCC
>JANRMB010000351.1:0-6358 GCA_033761985.1 Candidatus Sumerlaeia bacterium
ATGGCGGCTTCAAAGTTTTGAAGCTGGGCGTTGATCTGCACAATCCCTTCATGCGCCATACGACCGGCCTGATCCTCATAACCTCTTTTGTTGGCCACGGTTTCAAGCGTTTCCAAAGCCTTGGCGGCATTTCCCATACTGGCGTACAGCCGAGCCAAAATAAGGGAGGCTTCAATGGCGGCGGGGTCATCGGGGTGTTTGCGGGTGATTTCCAGAAGCGTGGTTTGCGCCCGGGCTGTTTCCTGCGTTTGAAGGAGTTCCATTGCACGATCCAGCTTTTCCGCCGGAGTTTTTTCTCCACAACCGCTCAATAGAGCAATCCCGAGGGGGAGAAGTAGGAGGAGGGGACGCAGTTTTTTCATAAGCCCGTTGGCAACCCAGAATGCAATTTTAGAGCCCCGGAGTGGAGCCCTTTTGTAGAGTGCGGGAGGTTGCAAAAGGGGGGCGGGCATTGGCAAGCAGAGAATCGTGCTTAGGCTCCAAACCGGGCGATATCTCCACGGCTCACCGTTCCGTTTGTTGGATCATACGGCACGAAAGGAAGAACATCCCATACCCGGTTCGGCCCGGGTGATTGAAGCATGTAGTGGCTTCCTTTTCTGGCATCCCAAAGATTCCCGTAGGTTTCCCCCGGAAGGCCCCGGGATGTGGTGGCCTCATCCAGATAAAGATACCCATTGCGGTAAACCGAAGGAGCCAAATCCAAGGAGGCGGGGCCGAATGGTTCCGTAGGAATCGCCCCCAGATACGGCACTGGAGAAAGCAACGGTGAAAGCGGATTCATCAGCATCAGGTCGCCCAAGGCCGCCGGAGGATAAGCCCCCTGGTCCGCACGGTATTGTTCCAGCGCATGCTGCATCACGCGCATGTCGCTTTCCACTTTGGAAACCTTGGAACGAGTCTGGGCTTCCTGAAGATTGAAGATACCCACCGTGGCCAACAGCGAAACGATGGAGATGGAAATCAAAAGTTCCACCATTGTAAGAGCACGAGGATTGTAGTACATGAGAATCATTCCTTTGATAATATTGAAGTTACCACCAGATCGAGTTTTTGGGATCGATGTGGAGGCGATTGTCTGGTGATTGAGTGAAAGCGAGAAGGATCGTTTTGTGGGTCATGCGTTCAAAGCCCACGGTGATGGGGAGAAGTGCTTTATCCTTGTGAAGGGGATGCGGCATGGGAGCTCCAATCGATTGCAACGGCCCCGGTCCCAACTGGCGATAGGGTGCAAAATCTGAGGGAGCCGAACCCGGAGCGTAAAGAATAGCCTCCTCCAGTCGGTTTTCCTGAATGCACTTCCAAAACTCTTGAACGAGTTCCTCCTGACTCTTCGGCCAGGAATCCTGCCGTTTGGCTCCTTCTTCCATTGCTTGAGTGTAGAGTTCGGTGCGGTTGGGTTCGGCGGTGGACAAAAAACCTTTTAATACAAAGCCCATCAGGAGGATGGCGCTAATGGGGAGGATGGGTTTCCAGATCGACATAATGTTTCCCTCATGGAAAAATGCTGTTCGTGAATCGAACGAGGGGAGTGCATCATACCCTTCGATTTGTTGGAAAGACTCCACCCGGGGAGTGGTTTGCCGTACTGGGCGAATGAACTGAATGGCCCTTCAGCGTACCTCAGTGGTGATTTCTCCCCCACTCCAATTCCCAAAACCGTTCAACCTTCAAAACCGACCACTCACCCGTTTCCCCCTTGAAGTTCCCAATCCTGAACGGCGTCACTCTCCATGAAAGGAATTGCTGATGACGAACTCTCGACAAGACAGAACCCGGAATCGTTCCGTGCTCAAAGGCTGGGGACAGGTTCCTCTTCGGAAAGCCATCGCCTATTCACTTCAAACGGCACGGGAAACTCCGGGGACGTTGGAACGCTGCCTCCTGTGGGGACTCGTGATTCCGAGCTTCAACCATCTGGTGGATCCCGATTCCTTCAGTGGCGCGATGTTTATTATTTGCCTGCTCATTTCCCTTGGAATTGGCTTTACGAGCTCCATCCCCTGGCGATGGAAAATCGCTCCCAGTAACAGCGGTAAAATTCGACGCCTGATATTTAACGGGTCGGTTTCCTTCCTCTATGGCGCCTTCCTTTTCCTCTTCTGTGCACTTCTGGGAGTTGTTGTTGTCATCGGCTTTGAACCGTTTTGGGAAGATGATTTTTTGGAGTCGCTCCCCGTGCTCGGCGCCATGGGTTTTATCCCCTCCATCATCGGGTATCAAATAGCCGAAAACCAACAGCGCCAACGCGAGGCCCGGCGTGTTTCCTGGTGGGCCGCCAAGTTGGATGAACAGATGATTCAGGCCCGGCTTGCCGCTCTTCGGGCGCAGATCAATCCCCACTTTTTCTTCAATACGCTGAACACCATCGCGGCGTTGATCCCCACTCGACCCAACGATGCCGAACGCGCTGTGGAATTGCTGGCTACATCACTCCGCCCCGTCCTGATGAGAGCACCGGCGATGATAACCACACTCGCCGAAGAATGGAAAGTCGCCGAAGCCTACACAGAAATCGAACTCCTGCGGTTTGGCAGCAAAGTACAATTAGACTTCCACCTTGCTCCGGAAACGCTCCCACGAACGCTCCCCAGCCTGTGCATTCAACCACTTCTGGAAAACGCCTTCCGCCATGGAGCCGCCCACTCCGAGGATCAATTCCGCATCGCCTGCCAAACCGCGATTCAGGAGGGCGCCCTTCAAATCCGAATTGCCAGCGCACCACAATCCGAATGGGAACAACTCTCCACCCTTGCCCAACACTCCGTCCCCCTTCAGAACGATCATGCCTTGGGCAACGTTCGGGCTCGGTTGCGGATGCTCTTCCAATCCGGTTCCGATTTGGCCATCAACATCACCCCCTCCGGTTTGGGAGCAGTGGTGCTTCTTACCATTCACCTCCCCCGCGAAGGATTCTCCACGGAGATCGCGAAATGACCCAGAAGCCGATGCAACTGCGCCTCCTTATTGTGGATGACGAAGAACCCGCTCGATTGAGAACGCGACGGCTCTTGGAAAAAGTCCCTCATATCGAAGTCCTCGGAGAAGCCTCCAATGGGCGTGAAGCCCTGCAACTGATTGAAGACCTGCAACCCGATGTCGTGCTTCTGGATATTCAAATGCCCGGGCTCGACGGAATGCGACTGGTGGAGGCGCTCGATGATCCACCCGCCATTATCTTTGCCACGGCTTTTGAGGAACACGCCGTTCGCGCCTTTGATCTCGAGGTGGTGGATTATCTCCTGAAGCCTTTTTCGGCAGAACGACTTTCCCGAGCCTTGGAACGTGCTCGCAGGCTTTGGGAATTTCAGATTCCCAAATCTGCGACCGAAACCACTTCACCCAAAATCCCCTCGGAAAATGGCAACACGGTGGAACTCCTCGCGCCCACGGAAATCGCCGCTGCACGCATTGAAGAAACCGTGGTCTTTCTGTTGAAAGTGAACGGGGAACGCACGTGTTTCGCCGGAACGTTACAGGAATTGGAAGAGCAACTGGCGGGCTCCGGCTTTATTCGCTGCAGCAGGCAAGCCCTCATCAATCGGCACCACGTGCAAACCATCACACCTCTTCCAGATGGCACCATGGAACTCAAACTCGCCGGAAACCATCGGGAAACCGTCAGCCGCCGCAGGGCGCGTATCCTTCGGGAAATGTTTGGTCTTGGAGCCTAGCCCGGCTTTCTCACCAACTTCGTCGCGAGACGGCGAAGAGCTCGTCAGGCCGAGGGTTTTCCGATGGTCGTAGCAGATGGCTGGTGAGAAATCCGGGTTAGAGTTACTGAAACTCGGACTTAATTCCCCGGGTCATTAACCGGTGTACCGCTTCGGCGGGCTTGAGTGTCCCCGCGCAAACGTGAGCAACGGTTTCGGTGATCGGTAACTCCAACGGAGTCGCATGATCCGGATTTCGTTGATTCCAATCAGCCGCCATCTGAAGCGCCGCACGGGAGGTGGGTTCCCCTTCTACCGTCATTCCGATTCGGAGCTTGGCTTCGTCTGCGGAAAGCCCTTTTCCGAGATGTTCACCAAAAGTGCGGTTTCGGCTGTGGGGGCTGAAGCACGTCACCGCAAGATCCCCCAGACCCGCCAATCCGGTGATGGTCAGGGGATTCGCCCCAAACGCCACGGCAAATCGATTCATTTCCGCCAACCCGCGAGTCAGGAGCGCAGACTTGCTATTTTCACCGAAGCCCAACCCATCGCTAATCCCCGCAGCAATCGCGATGACATTCTTCAAGGCGCCCCCCAGTTCAACGCCCAGAACATCCTGCTGGGCATAGCATCTAAGCCGTGGAGTGTGAAGGTGCTGAATCATCCGTTCCCCGAACTCTGCATCATCCGACGCCACCACCACTGATGTGGGAACCCCTTCCGCCACTTCGCGGGCGATGCATGGACCCGAAACCACCGCCAAGGGCGACTGCGGGAGAAACTCCTTCAACACCGCCGTCAACGGTTGATGCGTCTCCAAATCCAACCCCTTGCTGGCAAGTAGAATTCCGGGGGCGGCGCCAGTGGGCCGCAGCACTTCCTGCAACGCTCGCGCAGTGCTTCGAATCACCTGAGAGGGACAGACTATCACCAGAACGGTGGCATCAAGAACAGCGGAACGAAGATCGTGCTCCACTTCCACAGCCGGGGAAAGACGGAGCATCGGCACACCAAACGGCGTACGGGAGTTGCGGAGCACCACCGCACGATCCGCGTCATGTTCCCACACCGTTACGCGCAACCCCTTCTGGTGAAAAAGTTCCGCCAGAGTGCATCCCCAGGCGCCAGCGCCGATGAGCGTGATTTTCTCCAAGGTCAAGGGTATCGAGTGCCTTCCGGATTGGGTTACTTGATGATCGTGTTATCCGTAATGATATCCTGAAGGTATTGAAAGACAACACGATTCCGCCCCTGCTGTTTGGCAGCATACAGCCCGCGATCGGCTTCTTCCAACAGGTTGGCTTTGTCTGTGTGGTAATGGCTAAGGCAGGCAATCCCGATGCTGACGGTGAGCTTCAATTTTTTCCCCACGCCAATATCAAACTCGTGCTGCTCAACTCCCCGGCGGATGCGTTCGGCTGCCAGTACCGCCCCTTTTGCGGTTGTTTCTGGAAACACCACCGCAAACTCCTCACCGCCGTAACGACCACAAATATCTCCTTCGCGGATGGAATCCCGAAGGATGTCCCCCATCTGCCGAAGCACTTCATCCCCGACGGTATGGCCGTATTGATCATTAACGGACTTGAAGAAATCGATGTCAATCATCCCCACTGCAAGAGGGCGATCATGTCGCCGTGCCCGCTGAAACTCCCGGTGAAGTTCCGTGAACAAAAACTCCCGAACATGCAATCCCGTTAACGAATCCAGCAACGCCATTTGAAGGAGCAATTGATCGAGTTGGAGCACCCGCTCATCCTTGATGAAAAAGCCGAGCATCGTCTGCCCCACGCGAATCAAATCGCCATCGGTAATCAGCTTCTCCCCTTCCAATTCCTGACCATTAATCTGAGTTCCGTTTGTGCTTCCCAATTCACCGACTTTGCAGATGGGGAAACCTTGACGGTTGTCGTTGAAGTTTTCCCAGATGATGTAAAAGTGCCGACGGGAAACCTCACTGTCGCTGATGGGGATATCGACGTTGATGTCACGCCCAACGATGTTTTTGGCTTTTTTGATAATGAAGCGCTCGTTGATTCGGCGGCCATCCAAGGTGATGAGAACGGGAATCTTTCGGGATACATGGAACTCGGGATCCGGGTTCTTCCGCTCCATGGTGGAGTCCAAACGCAAGGGCGGCTGTATGGGCGAAATCCTCTCACTCTTTGGCGCAAACTGTTGATGGAAGTTAGCCGTCTCCTCCGAGTGTCTCGGCGCCCGGGAATCGCTCATGAAAAAATTAACCTACTCTTCTCTGATACTCAAAGACTAAAGCGAACGTCTTCTCCAAGTCCAGCAGTTCGTGTGTTTGAGGCAATCAAATTTGCAAATTCCTCCACCCTTCTCAAATAAAGTTCGTCGTCCAGATAAACAGGAGCGTTCACTCCTCCGTGGAGTATCCACCCCCTCACAAAAGTGGAACACCGCAATTCTACGCCATGAACGGAGAATACACGGTCATGTGGAAGATCAGAGAAAATTCTCCCTAGCCATTCCCGAGGACAGTTAAGCAACTGCATTTCGTGAATCAACGGAATGAGGCTCTGGTACAACTCAATACCTCGATCTGTTCCCCCCCCGAAGGAAGCAATAACCTGCAACCCTGAGCCCCCCGATGAGGAAGCCTCTCCCCCCCTCCGCAACACCCTGTTTACCGGCAGAAGGACGGCGTCAATTTCCGGAAATTCCGGTTCCTTTGTCACCAT
>JANRMB010000352.1:0-1796 GCA_033761985.1 Candidatus Sumerlaeia bacterium
ACCACCACATCTTTTTTGATTCCTGAAATGATTTGCCCCAACGCCTGACCCGTTCGCTGGGTTTCAATCGCCTGCTGGGAAAGCCAGAACGTCTCCACAGAATCGATATCATAGTTGGCGGGATTGAACGGAAATGGAGCCAGCTTCACCGTGGCGGCAGAATGAATGTCGTTCACAATTTTGCGCGTCGGCAGGCTGCATTCCACGTAGTCGACCACTTGCTGAGCCAGCGGTGCGCTCATGGGCATCCGGAAAAAATCAGCGTCGCTCCCAATCGCCACGTAATCGGGGGACACATACAGCGTCACGGATTTACTCGTCCCATTCACCACGCCTGTTGCGGTGACGGGTTTGAGTTCACGGAGAAATTCAGGAACATTTCCCCGGGCGAACTCGTTGATGATCCGCTGCTCTCTGTCGGTGTTGCTGAGTGTTTTGATTTGCTCGTAGAACTCCGAACCCGTGGGGGCATTCGCTTTTCTAGGCGGGAGATTCAACACCGGAGGAGCGCCCTCAACCAAAGTGCTTCCACAAACAAACAACAATACCAAACTATTGAAGCACTTTTCCAGATTATTTCGCATAGAACAATTTCCCCCAAAGCATCAAAAGGATGATGCTGAATCCTGCTGATTCGGACTGAATCCACAATCGGAAAACGTTCATTTCGCTTCCCAACGGAAGATTCAAAGGCGCTTCCAGCTCAAAAAATCCCTGTACTCTATAACCTTGGACAGAATGGATTTGGAATCGGAATCCTCGAAAGCCCAAGGAAAAAATCGATACTTTGGGTCTCATTTTTTAGTTCAATCTAATTCTTATAAAAAATACAGGAACAATTTTGAATAATCATCAGCCGAATTCTGGAAACATTGAAACTGCGGCATTGAATTGGCGCTTCGCTCGTTTAGTACACAAAGGATTAAACACAATACTCATGAAAATAATGCTGCCCATAGCTGCGGCTATGTCTCTTATTTCCGCATCATCAGTGATTTTTGCCGCTGAGAAAGGGGAAAAATCTTCCTCCGAAATGCCGCCCCAGATGCCTCCGGCGGAGGTCTCTTTTGTCACAACAGAGGCAAAGGATGTCCCAATTCGCGCAGAAGGTCTTGGCTTTACGGAAAGCTCTCTGGTCTCCGAAGTTCGCGCCCGGGTTACGGCGTTCATTTTGGAACGTCATTTTGCGGAGGGGAATTTGGTAAAACAAGGCGATCTTCTCTACACCTTGGAATCCGAGTCCTTTGAAGCCGACGTTCAAGTGGTGGAAGCTTCCATCGCGTCCTCCGAGGCCCGTCTTAAGCTTGCCACTCTGGAGTTGGATCGCTTGGCAAGCCTGCAACAGAGTGATGCCGTGGCGCAGGTTGATGTGGATAAAGCACAGGCAGAAGCAGATCAGGCTCGTGCTTCATTGCGTTTGTACAAAGCTGAGCTAAACAAGGCCAAACTCAGCCTTAGCTACACCAAGGTCTATGCTCCCATCACCGGGTTGGCGGGGAAAACCCTCTTTGATACGGGGGCGTTGGTGGAAGAAAATGATACGCTGATTGAGATTACTCGCATCGATCCAATCTACATTACCTTCGGTGTAAGCGAGAAAGAATACCTTCAGTGGAAGAACGATCGCACCGCCGGTGGTGTTGTTCGGCCTACGGAAGGTTCCAATCGGTTTGAGATTTTTGTGCAGGATGGATCGGTGCTCACAGGTGGTACACTGAACTATGAGGACCCCAGTTTCGCCCTTGCCACGGGTACCACAAGACTTCGGCTTTCGTTTCCAAATCCCGACGGAAAAC
>JANRMB010000353.1:0-3260 GCA_033761985.1 Candidatus Sumerlaeia bacterium
CGGATTGGCAAGGAAAACTGTGGGGAAGCGTGGTGAGATAAAGGGGATGTGTTGAAGAATCACGGAACAATTCACGATTTCATCAACGGTGAAACCTAAGGAGCTGCAGCTACTCTTTCCAAGGCCTCGAGGGCCCGCTTCAGGCTGGGGCTTCGTTGTGCTCCTCTTCGCGGACTCCAGTGATCCGCAATAAACTCGCTGATTCGGATCGTGTATCCCGGTCCCACCACCCGGGGAGTTCCCTGCTCTGGAACGATATCCTCAAGGATTTGCTTCTTTCTGCATCGGCGAACAAGGTTGACCAGTTCTTGTTTTGGATCAGTCAAATCATCGGGTGCTTTTGAAACAATCGCCTCCGGCACCTTCAGGTATTTTGCCCAGGCTTTGGCATCGGCAAGAAGCCAACTCTCAAGTTCGCGCACCTGAATTCTGAGCACAAATTGCGGATGCCGAGGCCCGTTCAACTTTTGAGCTATGAGACCAACAGGACAGGGATGATTGTCCAAATCCGTAAGCCCCAGAACGTAACCGATGTGCTTTGCTGCTTGGTTGAAGCTTGGTGCACGCTCCCAAAATGGACCGCAACCGCCCGCCACCACGATCGTTGTCTTTTCTGCATCGATTCCCACCTCATTCAACAACCGACGCGCGAGTGGCTCCTCCAGAACCCCCTCCACAAGTGCCAAGTAAACTTGCCCCATTACCGTTATACCCGGTCGAAAAGGTCAATTTGTGCGGGCTTCGTTTTAGGTAATACAGCCTCGCTCGCCGTCAATCCTGCGTTTTTCATCATCGTCACAATTTCCGGCACCTTGGAAGCCTCTGTGATGGCGCTGCCCTCTGCTTTTGCCTCAATAAAAAGCACCTCATCAGCCCCAATGCCTTTGTCTCGGAGGATGTGTTCGCTGTGGGTCGAAAGAATGATTTGTCGCCCTTTGGCTGCCTTCTGAGCCCGATGGATCAGCGGACCCAGCTTCGTCACCAATCCCGCGTGCAGGGAGAGTTCGGGTTCTTCCAACAGTAATGGCCCGGAATCTTCCATGAGCGACCACAGCAACCCAATCAAACGAAGGGTACCGTCTGAAAACTGAGTCTCATCCTGAAAGGTTCCGCTGGACCGCCAATGCTCAAAACGGACTTGAAGATGAGGGCGCCCACGATCGTCTTTGATCAGTTCCAAGGTCTGAAACGACGGTACTGCGATTTGAAGGGCGTTTTGAAGAACCTTCAGGCGAGCATCGAGGGTTCTCTTTGATGTTCCCGACATACGATCCAACAGATCACGCCCCATGCTATCTTCGCTAAACACGGAATCCGGTTTGCCGGAACCCTCGCGTACGACTTGGGGAACGAGGTGGAGGTAACGGATTGTTCTAAAAAACTCGGCCACCTCGCGAAAATCCTTGTTCGCATTGGTTTGCTCAATGGCCGTTTGCGTGAGAAGCTCGGGATCTGATTTATCCTCTTCGTTGGGTCTGCTAAGAACCGGGCCATTGCGCTCACCCCGCTCCTCTGCGCTGAGATTACGAACGATCTCGTGAACAACAACGGGTGTTTCCGTTCTGGCTTGTTTGTTAAATGCCAAATCGTAGCTCCAGCGATCGCCAGTTTTCAGTGTTATACCCACCTTGATTTGCACATCCGATTTTTGGCGGGCAAAAACACTTCGAATACGTTTAATGCCCCCACGAATTCGGCAGGCTTCTGATAAGCCACCACCAGCTAACGCCAAATCACGAAGGAACTTGAACACCTCCAGAAAGTTTGACTTCCCACTCGCATTCGGTCCGATGATGAAGACACGGCTGGAAAGTTCCACATCCACCTGTGGGAAGTTTTTCCAGTTCCTCAGCTCGATATCCGTGAATTTCATTCTAGTCGTCCCCTTCAGGCGGAACATTCCGATTCATCCACACAGGATGTGGCCTTGATTGCCACCAATCACACATCATCTTCCCTCCCCAAATCAACCATATTGGCATCACCACCTCAGAGGAGCAACATCCCCCCGGTTTTTCTTCCCATGCCCTGCACGCTCCCGTTGCATCCCTATTCCGTGGGTGTTTGTTCTTCTCTAGCGAAACTTCCCTCCCCTTTCCGGACGTCTATTCCCCATGGTTCCATCCCCTTCTCCGCAGGAACGCGACTGGGACTCAGCCCTGAAGAAGGGCTTCCTGGTTGAATCCCGCGAACGAGCCGCCTGGGTTCCCCTTTCCACCGCCATGGTGATGCTCCTGCTGGGGCTCGCCAGCGTCGCCACCCGCCCCTGGATTCAACCCGAAGCCCAGCGCTGGCTGCAGGTTCGCCATGGCTTGCTGGAACTCTTTACGCAACTCACCACCTCCACGCTGGAGCCCCCGCTCTACAGTTGGGTGGCGGGCGCCCTCCTGATGGTGGGTGACTTGAACACGCTGCGGTTGTTTTCCCTCCTGTGCGGAACACTGGCGGTTTTTCTCCTCACCCACCGGCTTACGAAGCTCCTCGGCGAGCCCCAAGCGTGGATGTTCGGATTTCTGCTGGCCACCAGCCCCTTCCTGCAATTTGCCTTCAGTCATGGGGATTCGCAGGGGATGCTGGCGCTTCTTCTGGTAACCACCGGGCTTTTTGCCGAGCGCTTTTTCCAGAAGCCCACTGCATTGACGGCCCTCAACACCGGGTTGTTTTCGGCGCTGGTGCTGCAAACAGATTACTTTGCTGGTGTGCTGGTGGTGATTCCCCTGCTCGTGGGGATTCTGCTGTGGTGCGTGAAAGAGGGCCGCACCGTGGAAGGGCTCGCCGCTTTGGCACCGCCTTGGATTTCGGCGTTGGCATGGTCGCCATTTTTGTTGAACCAACTCGATGCTGCCGCTCTGGCGCCCGGGGGCGGGGGATGGTCGGTGGTGGGTTGGCTCCGGATGATGGCGTTGCTGCTGGCGAGTTTTGCCGGGGGGGACGCCCTCCCTGTATGGACGTTTGGGGGGCTCGCGGTGGCGTTGATGCTGCTGGGGGCTTCGGCAGCGGGGCTATGGAAGGTGATTCGCGCCGGCACGCGGGGTCGCATCGTTGCGGGGGTGCTGCTTCTGCTCTTTCTCCTCATCACCGCCGCGGGAAGCGCCCTCCAATTCGGAAGCGAGGCACTGCTCTTTCCGCGCACCCTCGGCTGGTTCTTTTTGCTCGGGTATTTGGTTGTCATGGGGATCCCGCTGGCGCTGAACCGTGCACCCAACGCACTGCTTGTACTCATCGGTGTATCGCATGGGATTGGGCTGGTGGCCCACTTC
>JANRMB010000354.1:0-3253 GCA_033761985.1 Candidatus Sumerlaeia bacterium
GGGTGATATCGTCCTCGTGGTGGACGTCGGGGGGGGCACCACCGACTTCTCCCTCATCGTGGTGACAGAGAGCGATGGCGATCTGCAACTCAACCGCATTGCCGTGGGGGAACATATTCTCCTTGGCGGCGACAATATGGATTTGGCGTTGGCGTTTACCGTGCGCCAGCAGTTGGAGACCGAACGGGGAACAACCCTCGACGCCTTTCAGATGATGGCCCTGACGCAGGAATGCCGTCGGGCGAAAGAGCGGATGCTGCTCAATCCCGAGCTCGCTTCCACTCCGATCACACTCCTCGGCCAAGGGAGCAGCCTCATTGGCGGAACCATCACCACCGAGCTTCAACGGAGCACCATTGACCACCTCATGCTCGAAGGGTTCTTCCCCCGGTGCCGCTATACCGACCGCCCCGCCCGCCCCAAGCGCGCAGGTTTTGTGGAGGCGGGTCTTCCCTACGCCCACGACGGTGCGGTGACACGCCACTTGGCGCGTTTCCTGGGACTGCTGCAAAACGCCTCGCTCGAGACACTCCCCAACCACCATCCGGGGAGTCCGATTCTCCCCACCAAAGTGCTTTTCAACGGTGGCGTTTTCCACGCGGAAATGCTCCGCACCCGGGTGATGGAAGTCCTGGAAAGCTGGGCCGCGGAGGTGGGTGTCCCCGGACCGGAAGCCCTTGCGGGGACGGATCTGGATTTGGCGGTCTCCCGCGGAGCCGCGTACTTTGGTGTGGCGCGTCGGGGGCGTGGTGTGCGCATTCGTGGCGGTAGCGCCCGCAGCTATTACGTGGGCTTCGAACTCCCGGCCCCCGCTGTCCCCGGAGTGGAGCCACCAGTAAAACTCCTCTGCGTTGTTCCCTATGGCATGGAAGAAGGAACCACCTGCGACATCTCCGGAGCGCGCATGGATTTGTGCATGTGGAAGGGCGAACCTGTGGAGTTCCGGTTCTTCAGTTCCACCAGTCGCCGGAACGATCAACCGGGAGCTATCACCGATTTTGAACCCGAAACCTGCGAAGAACACAACGCCCTGGAAACAGTGGTGGGTGCCCAGACCTCAGCAGAGGCAGAAGGCGAGGCGGTCAAAGTGGATTTGCGTTCGCACCTGACGGAGATCGGCGTATTGGAACTCAACGTGGTGGAACGCGCCGCCGGAGAAGCCCACAAACTGGAGTTCAACGTACGGCATTAGACGGATGTTACTCGAGAACGGATAACCAGACCGTGATGCTCGCTCACACCGTGTATTCGTTCACGGTGTATTCATCCAGATGCTCCGCAATCCACTGCGCCGTCTGCTCCAACCCTTGATCCAAACTAATGCTCGCTGCCCAGCCGAGTTCATTCCGGGCGCGACGGGCATCCGCCACCAAACGCTCCACCTCGCTCTTCTCGGGGCGCAGGCGCTTTTCCTCGCACACAATTTCCGCCTGTGTCCCCGTGATACGCATCATCCGACCAATCAGCTCGCCGATGCTTTCATCCCGACCGCTCCCGAAGTTATACGTGCGGCCGTGGCATTGGCTATTGGCCAACGCACAGGCCAAAAAGCCCGAGGTGGTGTTGCGCACATAATTCATATCGCGGGTGGGGGAGAGAGCTCCGACCTTGATTTGCCGCGCACCTGATAGCAGTTGCGCCAGAACCGTGGGAATCACGGCGCGGGCACTTTGCCGTGGACCAAACGTGTTGAAGGGGCGGGCGATCACCACCGGAAGATTGAAGCTGCGGTAGTAGGACTCCGCCAAATGATCAGCCGCAATTTTTGTGGCCGAATACGGCGACTGCGCCTGAAGCGGATGGCTTTCCGGAATCGGAACCTGCAACGCAGTTCCATACACCTCGCTCGTGCTGGTCACAATAACCCGGGGTGTCCCCAATTCCCGTGCCCCCTGCAATACGTTCAGTGTCCCCGTGATGTTTGTCCCCACGTAAGAATCGGGAGCCACGTACGAATAGGGAATGCCAATCAATGCCGCGAGGTGAAAAACCACCTCGCAATCCCGCATGGCTTCGCGAACGCTGAGCGAATCACGAATGTCCCCCGCAACAAACTCCACCGGAAGCGAGGCCCCATGCAGCCAACCTCTCGGCTGGCGCGAACGGTAATGAACAAAAGCGCGAACCATGGCGCCTTCCTCCACCAAGTGCTCCACCAAATGACTGCCGATAAATCCTCCGGCACCTGTCACCAATACACGACGCCCCTGCAAGCTGCTCATGATTCCACACTCCACCGGGGATCCGTTTGTGCCGCCTCGTAATCTTCCAACCGGCCAATGTCCAGCCAGTAGCCCTGATGCAGGCAGCTTTGCACACGACGCCGTTCCGCCAACAATCGGAGCACCAATTGATCAAATCCGAAGTACTCCCCTTTGGGAATCAACGGGAGCAGCGATTTGTTCAGGCAGTAGATGCCCATGGAAACGCGATAGCTGCGGGTGGGTTTTTCAATAAACGCATGAACTTCCTCCGTCCCTGTGTCGCACTGCAACACTCCGAAGTCGATCTGGTGAGTGCGCTCATACGTGGCGATTGTCAACTCTGCTTTGGTTTGCCGGTGCAGTATCACCACATCCATGGGGTTGAGGTCCGTCAGTACGTCCCCATTCATCACAAGAAAGTCCGTCCCCAAATTCTCCAGAAAAGCCAGCGGGCCAATTGTCCCCAGCGGCTTTTCCTCCAACGCATAATCCACCTGAAGACCAAACTTGCTTCCGTCCCCAATTACAGCCTGCATGATTTCCGCCAGATACCCCACGCAAAGAGTGACATGCCGAAACCCAGCGGCGGCGAGTTTGCGAAGAACCAACTCCAAAATGGAACGGTCACCAATCGGCATCAGCGGTTTCGGGAGCACGGTGGTGTAGGGGCGAAGCCGTTTCCCTTTTCCGCCGCACATGATAATCACGCGTGGTGGCTCGGTCTGGGGAGTGGCGTCCGAGGGGAGTGTCATTCGGCTTTCTCCAAATCAAGTTCAGCCTTTTCACTCGGGGATGTGGTGGAAAGAGTCAATCCCTTCTCCCGAAGAAGTTGATGCAACGGCTCCAGCGTGGAGCGCCAATCATAATGGTCGAGCGCTGCCTTGCGTGCGGCCTTGGCCACTCGCTCCCGGCGTTTGGCATCCTTCATCAACCCATCCATCACCTGCGGGAATTCCTCCAGTTCCGCGCACAGAACACCGAACTCCTCACCTTGGTGAAACCCCCGGGCACCGATCGGTGTAGAGACCACCGGAAGCCCTGCACGCAGG
>JANRMB010000355.1:0-9683 GCA_033761985.1 Candidatus Sumerlaeia bacterium
AATGTGTGAGAGGAGGAGATCTGTTTTGAGCATAACTTTCGATGCTTAAATAATTAATGTAGCGAAGGGTCATTCGCGACAATTTTAATTTGATCATCATAAACTGAAGGGATGTCAGAGCAGGACAAATTTTTCAAACAGATCTATCTCTCAGAATTGCCGCAACGCCACGACATTGCGCCCAGAGGGCGCCCTTTTCCCAGCCCCCGCCGAACGCAGTGAGTCGGTGGGAACAGCGCCGAAAAAAGAAACACAACCCCGGAGTGGGTTGTACAAATTCAATCACATCAGAGGCCAACATGGTGGCACCCCGTTCGGGGTTGCGTTCCAAATCCGAAACTATCCCACCGACTTGCTGACGCTGCGTCGGGGGCTGGGAAGATTCGGCCCGCTGGGCCGTACCTCCTTACGAGGTCTTCAAAATAGAGTTTGAGAGTAAATCAAAAAAGCAGCACACTTCATTTCCTCACTTCTCGCCCTGAACACCCTTCAGCGGTACATCTCCAGAAAATTTTTGAGGAGTTTTTTGCCCTCGGTGGTGAGGATGCTTTCCGGGTGGAATTGCACGCCATGGATGGGGAACTGTTTGTGGGTCAGGCCCATGATGGCGTTGTCATCCAGAGAACGTGCTTCAATCGTGACGGAATCGGGCAACGTTGCCTCGTCCACAATCAGGGAGTGATAACGAGTGGCGGTGAAGGGATTCTCCAAATTGGCAAAGACTCCCCGACCAAAGTGTGTGATTTGGCTTGTTTTACCGTGCATCAACCGGGGGGCTCGTGTCACCACGCCACCAAACACCTGACCAATACACTGGTGCCCCAAGCAAACGCCCAACGTGGGGATGGTGCGGGAATACTCCCGGATGACGTTCAGGGAACACCCTGCTTCATCGGGATTTCCCGGACCGGGAGAGATGACGATTGCCCGGGGGCGAAGCCGCTGGAAGGTGGTTTCATCCACCTTGTCATTGCGAACAACGTCGAGTTCGGCGCCGAGTTCGCCCAGATATTGAACAAGGTTGTAAGTAAAAGAATCGTAGTTATCGATGACGAGAATCATGGTGTATCGTCCAAAGGGAAGTCGGGAAGGGGTTCGGGTAAATCCGTGGCGTTGGTGCTGGGGAGTGGCTCACCCAAAAGCTTGAGGCGCAAATGCCATCGGGCTTCCAGGGACTGCACCAGCGTATCCTGTGGGGAGTTGCGAACCAATTCGGGGATGTACTCGCGCATTTCCGAGCGATCGATGGCGTCGGGTTTTTCCAACTGAACCAAGCAATCGGCCAAAAGATACAACACACTCCGCAGCCTTGCCTCGCCCAGAGCCGAGCGGAACGCCGCGATGGCTTCCAACAGATACTGTTGATCCTGATGAAACTCTGCCAAGGAGCGTTTCACAATCCCTTTATAGTAACAGTGGAAATACTTTTCCCGGCCAGATTCCGGGCATTCAATGGCATCGAAGGCTTCCCCGGCGTGCTCCCAATCGGGGAGTTCCTGGGTAATCCGAGCAATACCGGATTTGATGATGGCAAGTTCTTGTCGGTAGTTTTCCGCCAAGAGTTCATCGGTGGTTTGCACCAACTCCAGCGCAAGTTGCTCACTGCGGCGCAGGCGATTGAGATCGCTTTTCTGTGTGCCGAGAACAAACAGGCAGGTGTAGAGGCGTTCAGCGTGAAGAGCAAACTGCTCGGCATCGAGTTGAAGAGCCCGCTCAAAGTACTGGGCGGCTTTTTCGTAGTAAATCAGGGAGGGGTTTTTCCCGAGGGCCGCATATTCCAAAAAGGCCCGCTCCCACACGATTCCCGCCAGATGCAGGGCGATGGGCTCGCGGGGGAATTTCTCGTCAACAATGCCAACAACTTCCAGGGCTTTTTCCAATTCTCGGTTTTCCAAGAGCTGCTGGGTGATTTGGGAAAGCTCCAGAGGGGAGCTTATGGCTTGAGGATCAGTCATCCGAGGGTTCCGGCTGGAAATTGAAGCCTTACAAAACCGTGCGGAGCACGTGGTTAGCGCACTCCGCCGATTGATGGTGTTAGTATGAGGAGGTGGAGGGATTTCGGCAAGGGAATCCGACGACGAAGCAGTTACTCTTCTGCGATGGTGGGGGGAACCTCAACCGAGTCATCGGATTCAGCGATGCTTTCATCCTGTGAATCGGAATCCAAGGGTGCCTCATCCTGCATTTGGCGAAGGTTGCCAAGGTACTGACGGGAGCCTTCCACGATCTGCTCGGCCAAGGTGATGTCGTTGTTGGTGAAGGCCACCAAAGAACTTGGAGAGGCCATGGAAAGGCGCTCCACAGTGCTGAAGTCCTTGGACTTGGCCATGGCGTCTTTGGAGAAGTTCGTCAACCCCTCGATCTGGTTGAGGAAGTCCAGAAGGTATTGGCGGTTTTGTTCTTCCAAACGAGCCAATTCTTCTTCGGTTTGCTGCTCGCGGACGTCGATCTTCCAGCCCGTGAGTTTTCCGGCGAGCTTGGCGTTCTGCCCCCGCTTGCCGATGGCCTTGGAAAGAGTCTCACTGTCCACAATGACCAACGCTTGTTTTTGAAGTTCATTCAACGTAATACTGATGACCTTGGCGGGGTTGATGGCGGACTCGATGAAGTGCTCCGGGATGGCGGAGAAGGGGACGATATCGATCTTCTCGTTATCCAATTCCCGCACAATCGCCTGAACACGCTGGCCTTTGGGGCCCACGCAGGCACCAACGGGATCCACATCGGGGTTGAGGCTGTTGACGGCGATTTTGGTACGGGTTCCCGGTTCACGGGCAATTTCCACGATGCGGACTGTACCATCGCTGATTTCGGGGACTTCTGTGGCGAAGAGTTGTTTCACCAATTCTGAACGGGTGCGGCTCAGGATGACTTGGGGGCCCTTGGGAGAACGGCGCACATCCACAATCAAACAGCGGATACGGTCGCCGTTGCGGTAGCGAATCCCCATGGGGACTTCATGGTGCGGCAACAGGCACTCGATTTTTCCGATGGAGACGATGTAATCGCGGCGTTCCTGACGCTGAACGATGCACGTTGTGACGGAACCGACCTTGTCCTTGTAATCCTCGTAGATGCGGTCGCGCTCGGCATCGCGCAGGCGTTGAAGAATCCCTTGGCGCACGGATTGGGCAGCAATACGACCGAAGATTTCGGGATCGATTTCCACCTCAATTACCTGGCCCAGCATGTGGTCGGGATTGCGTTCTTTTGCGGAAAGAATATCGATCTCCTGATCTTCTTCGAGGACGGAGATAACGACCTTCTTCTTGGCGTAGATACGCATTTCGCCGGATTGGATGTCGAGCTCGGGGCGGGGATCGATGAAGTTGTGCTCACGTTTGGCAGCGGCGGAAACAATCGCCGACTCCACAGCGTTCTTGATGATCTCGGTATCGAGGTCCTTTTCCGCGGCGATGGCCTTGAGGAGGGGCTTTACGTTGAGGACTTTAAATGCGGGTTCTTTTTTCTTTTTCTTGGCCATGGAAGGGATCGCCTCGGGGTGTGAATAATGATGTGGGGTGCCGGGTAAAAGAAAAGGCCGCCCGTGCGGGGCGACCTTTCTGTACCAAGGCTATAAGATTGAATGCAATCCCGGGGCCGAAAAGCGCAAGAGGAAAGATGGAGAATGAAAAAAGCCCCAACGGGTGACCGCCAGGGCTAAAGGGAACCCGCTCCGCCGTTTATCGTAGTGTTCTTGAACCTCTAGTTAAGGTGGGAACCCGCATTTACGGCCTTGGAAGAATTCCACCGAAGTGGAGCAGTTCGTCCGCCGAAACAGAAAGGTTCCCCTAAAGGAATCATTGGCTCAGAAAACACCTACGTGACGCACGTCGCAGGAAACTTGATCATGTGGTACCGCTCCCGAGCTTAAGATGCAAGCAAACTCGATGCTGGAGAGAATTTTTTCTGCGTTTAAATGTTCGATCTTTTGTGGGCCAGCAGTGTTCTGTGAAGGCGCTGTACCAGGGCATTCACCGCTGGTTGCATGTTTTTGGGGCGGTTTCCTTGAAGGTGTTCCGGGTTCATCAAGATTACGCAGAAAACCCCATGACGCGGGTCCATCCAGAGGGCTCGACCATCGGTTCCGGTGAAGCCAAAACTCTCCGTGCCAAACTGTCCCAATTGCCAAACGTGACCGTGGGGAATGTCATCCTTGAACCCTTGAAGTTGAGTGCTGATCTTCAATGTTTGGGTGGAGAAAAAATCCTCGGAGCCGAGTTCAGAGGTCAGCAACCAGTAGCGAGCATAGATTCCCAAATCATCCGCCGTGGAAAACATTCCGCCCCCCACGGATTCTTCCTTCAACAGGAAGGGTATCGGAGCATAGGCTTCACCCCAGGGCATCCGACCATGAAACCGATTGAGAGCACCGGGGGAAACCAAAGACCGCCACGCATCGGGAACAGTATCCATGCTGGTATTCACCATGCCAAGCGGCAGGGCAATTTCTTCAAAAAAGCGTGTCTTGAGTGGCGTGGTCTCCGTGGTAAGTTCATTGTTGTAAGCAAGAGCCAAAGAAAGAACTTCCAAGTTATTCACCCAATCACTGGGATGAGGGACAGAGGAATTGCGAAGGGGGACAGGGGTCAGTTCTCCAAAAAATTTGGAACCACCCAGTAACTCTTCATCGCGATGATTCCACTGAACGGAATAACGGGTAAGATCACCAAGTAGAAGCGGCATTTGGGAGGAATAATCGATTGTGTTGGAAGAGGGAAAAGAGATCTCCACAACCTGGTTCAACGGAAGGCGTTTCTGTTCCATGGTGTTTAGAAGAAATGGAAGGGTTACCACAGGGGCGGTAAGTGTCCCCAGATCAAAATAGGTGGACCATTCCATGGGGTGCTTTTCCGGTGTCACCATGCGATTCCCCAAAGCGATGGGGATGTTTTCCTGCACGATGGAATCCACATAAATGACCACCCCGGGAGTCCGCAGCTTGGGGAGTTGATCTACGGTATCGATCACCACTTGAGCAAAGCTTTCGGCATCGAAGCCCGCACGCTCCAAAAACTCCGTATTGAGCCCTAAACGAATCGACTCTGCCCGTACGTCCAACTCGGCTTGCACGGCGGGGGACAGGGGTTTGTGGCCACCGGTGATGTAATGGGAGGGCTCTGCAAACAGAGGGACACTGGCGGCGAGAAGCAGCGTGGAAAAAAGAAAAAACTTCACGCCGACTCCCCTTGAAACGGTATCCACGCTTTGCGCTCGCCATGAGTGGGAACATCCACCACCAATCCGCCATCGTCATCAATGCGCACGGCCTCACCGGCAATGCTCCCCAGAATGGGATCGTTGAAGGAAACCGTGAGTCCCAGGGTGGAACACCGTTGCCGGGAAATCCGCAAAATCTGTGCGGAGCTTCCGGGATTTTCGAGGCTTTCCATGAGGGACGTGAGGAGAGAAAACATGGCAGGGGTACGGCCCGGATACATCTCCCCCAGTTCTTGGCGGATACTGGTGGGCTGCGGCACACCGGGCGCACGCCGGGGTAATTCAAACTCTGATTGTTCCAGATTAACACCCACACCGATAACGTAAGCCGCCCCGATTGTTTCGCACAAAATGCCCCCCACTTTCTGCCCTTTAGCCAACAGGTCGTTGGGCCATTTTAGCTTTGGCTCCCGGATTCCGTTTCGTTCCAAACCCTCCAAACACCAGCACCCCACCGCCCAAGGTAAAAGAGACTGGGGAACTTTGAGGAGCGTTTTGGGGAACATCAGAGTGGCGAGGAGGCCCTTGTGGGGTGGAGCTTCCCACGTGCGGTTGTTACTTCCACGACCCGCGGTTTGGTGATCAGCCAAAATCACTCGGGGCCAGGCATCGCCACCAATACGAAGACCGAGGCGGCGTGCCTCGGAGTTCGTGGAATCCAATTCACCGTGCAGGTGAAACTTCCAACCGGGAAACAGGTGATGAAGACTTTTCGCCACCTGTTGGAGTTCCGCGGAAGGGGAATTCTCCTCGTGAATGGCGGTGATGTATTGACTCATGAAGAATTCCCCGGGTGTAGGTGGTGAGATGAGAGCAACTTACTGGCCCGGGGATTCAGTGAAGCGCAACCGTGTTATTCTTCACGGCGGTTACCCAGGAAAAGCATCGCGTAGTAGGCCAAAGTAAGCAAGGCGCCGATGGTGGCAGCAACATACGTCAACGCGGCGGCATTCAACACCGTGTTCACGCCTCCCAACTCGGTACGCTTGTCCACAATACCCAAGGCCACCAACTGTTGTTTGGCGCGGTAGGAGGCATCGAATTCCGGAATCAAGTTAACCAACTGAAACAGGAACACGACAAACAACATCAGCACCCCGATGAGACCGAAGAAGGTTCCCAATGATCCAAGACCCGCTGCGAGGGCAAAGAAACCAATCATGATGAAGACTTGGGAAAACATGTTGCTGGCGTTGGTCAGCGGAACAATCCCGTTCCGTAAAACCAGCGGGGCGTAGTGCCGAGCATGTTGAATCGCATGGCCCGCTTCGTGGCAGGCAACGCCCAGCGCCGAAAGACTTGTGCGACCATACACAGGATCAGAAAGACGAATCACACGGTCACGGGGATCATAGTGATCCGACAAATCACCCCCTTGTGAACGTTCAATTCGCACATTGGTAATCCCGGCTTTTTGAAGCATTAAGTGCGCTGCCTGAGCACCCGTCAAACCACTGCGACCGGGGACACGACCATAGCGATCGAATGAGGATTTTACGTAAAACTGTGCGGCCCCCGCCATGGCCATGATAAGGAGGAAAAGGAAGATGGAGAACACGTCGATGATCATGATTTGACACACTCCGAAAAGTGATTCTGCTCCATTCGTGGAACAGTTGATCAACTATTACGGAAATTAATGCCAATTCTCGAAAAATCGGACACCGCTCTTGGTGAACGATCAGGGCATGATGATCAGTGATTTTTCAAAGAAAGCGGCGCTGCAGAAGCTCACCATACAATCCATTTTTTCACTGTTTGCTTGCCGGTACGCCAAAATGTGCGGCGTGGCCTTGCCTTCCACCGCTCGAAGGAGTGTGTAAATTGGAGCCACAGAGCAAACACGACGGCTGTTCAAGGTGGCACGGAAGTGATCAAAAAATCCCTTGGGATTCAAGGCGGCAATTTCGTCGAGCATTTCGTAATCCTGCGCCCGAACTTCCTCCTCAATTTCCTGTGTCACCAGGAAATCATCCCCAAACTCAGGGCCCACATGGCTCAGATCAACGCCACCGATGAGCACTACATCAGGGCGATTAGCCAACGTTTCCCGAAGCAACTCAATCATCGTGGAGGCATCACGGTCGTGGTCGGGGTACACACCATCCTCTTCCAGGAAGAAGTCGCAGTTGGCCACCAGTATCGGGAGAATGCGGAAATCCTGATCCGGGTAAATGTGCTGAAGATACGTCACTTGTAACTCAATCGTGGTCTCCACGGCGTGGAGATACTCCTGATGGCGAAGCCGACCGTGGAAGCGTTCTTCAAACTCGCGAAGGAGTTCGGTATCCACTTGAACGGTACCGAGGGCCGTTTCGAAGGGTTTGTCTGTGGCGATGAAGAATTCCTCGCTCGGCACATGCAAGGTTCCCAGAATAATAATTGTCCGGGGTTTGCTGGTTTGTTGAAGCGCCTTGTAGCCCCAGGCGTAGGCACTGCCTCCGCGACGGTAGTCGATATGGGGAGTCAACAACGCCCGTAACCGCCCCTTTCCAAGGAGATCCAAAAAGGCCGGGGGGGAATCAGGCATGAGTGTATGGCGGGCAAACTCCTGACGCAAAAACTGGATGGCGGCGAGTTTATCCTGGGATTGGAAGAGCAATGCCTTGCGCGTGGGTTGATCGCGGTAGGCTTTCATGCGTTCGTTGAGGAGTTCCTGAATCCGGGTGGATTCCATGATTCCTTTTTTGTCCAACCCCACGAGAACGTTGCGAAGTTTGTCCGGAGTCACGATAAAGTCGGTCTGCTCGCGGATGATTTCGGCCAACTCGGGGACGGTTTTTTCGCCGTCGGCTGTTTGCAATAGAAGAATCAGGATGGCATCGGGGGCGAGAATGACGGGTTCCGGAAGAATACCGGAGGGATCGATCAGGGCGAGGTATTGGGCACCGGCCTCCTGAAAAGGAACCGCTTGAAGGGGCCGGAAACGCGGGCGTTCCAGGGCGGGATCAAAAGACGTGGACTGCATACCGGGGCCTATATCGCGAAGGAGGTCGTTTGGTTTCGTGTGGATGCCCTTCAAACCGCAAGCAGAGACTTTCAAGAGGGGACAGTGTCTTTATCAAGCGGTCTGAGTCTCCCGATCCCTCTTGTTGAGTTGAATCAGAAGAAAATCCACGTCGGCGGGGTTCACCCCCGGAAGCCGCCCCGCCTGACCCAGAGTTTCGGGTCGAAAACGGGTGAGAACATCCCGGGCTTCCTTCCGGAGCGAGAGGAACGTCTGGTAATCCCAATGGGCGGGAAGCCGGGTATGCTCGCGATCCTTGGCATGTTCCACGTGGCGCTGCTGACGATCCATGTAGCCGGAGTAGTTGACCAGAATGTCCACCTGCTCGCGGAAGCGGGCGTTCCAATGGGCATCCTCAAACGGAAGCGGAAGCGCCCCAAGGAGTCGTTCAAACTGCTGAAGACTAATCTCTGGCCGCGCCAGAATCTGGGCCAAGGTGAGTTGGCGGGTTGGCTTTTCAAAGCCGATTTCCTCCGCAAACGCCCAATCCACCTCCTCATGACGGAGGGGTGCCCGGCCCAAACGGGCGGTTTCCCGCTCCACGGCCTCCTGAAGCGCCACAATCTGATCAAACTCCTGCTCGCTCATTAGCCCAAGCGTCCGGGCATGGTTCATCAACCGGATATCGGCATTATCGCACCGTAGGAGAAGGCGGTATTCCGCCCGACTTGTGAAGAGGCGGTACGGTTCTCGGTGATGCTTCGTAAGCAGGTCATCGATCATCACCGCCAAATAGGCTTCGTGGCGTTCCAGAGTGAAGGGGGGGCGCCCCAAAACCTTGAGCGCGGCATTCACTCCGGCCATAAACCCCTGCCCGCCGGCTTCCTCATATCCACTGGTGCCGTTGATTTGCCCTGCAAGAAAAAGCCCTTCCACGGTTTTGACTTCCAACGTTCGGTGAAGTTGATGCGGTGGCACATAGGTGTATTCCACGGCATAGCCATACCGCTGGAACCGACAATTCCGCAGGGCGGGAATGCTCCGAAGGAAAGCTTCCTGCACTTCCGCCGGAAGACTGGTGCTGACGCCGTTCGGATAGATGGTCTCACCGGAGAAGGTCTCCGGCTCGAGGAAGACCTGATGCTCGTTTCGCTCGGAAAAACGCACCACTTTGTCTTCAATACTGGGACAATAGCGGGGCCCCACGCCCTCGATTTTTCCGGTGTACATGGGGGATTTGTCGAGGTTGTTCCGAATAATGTCGTGGGTTTGCTCGTTCGTATGAGTCAGGTAACAGGGGACTTGGGGGCGATCGATGCGGCGGGTTTTCAAACTCATGGGCGGAGGCGGTGTATCCCCCGGCTGGGGTTCCGTGAGTGAGAAATCAATGGAATCGCGGTACAACCGGGCAGGAGTCCCAGTTTTAAGGCGTCCGGTCTCCAGATTCAACTTGAGGAAGCTCTCGGCAAGCTTCTCCGAAGGCTGCTCCCCCACCCGGCCCCCCCGGGTTTGCACC
>JANRMB010000356.1:0-6971 GCA_033761985.1 Candidatus Sumerlaeia bacterium
TCTTCCTGCCTTTGCGAGAGATTACCCCCGTATGCCGAAGCCGCCGATTTTCTCCATCATCACCGTCACCTACAACAGCGCGGCGCACTTTCGCCCGATGCTGGAGGCGTTGTTCTCCCAAACTCCCGGGTTGTTTGAAGCGATTCTGGTGGACAACGCCTCCACGGATAACTCCGTGGCTATTGCCCGCGAGTATGAACACAAGGGGTTGCGAATCATACAGAACACCGAGAACCGCGGTTTTGCCGGAGCCAACAATCAGGGGGCGAAGCTGGCACGCGGGCGGATTTTGTTTCTGCTAAACCCCGATGCAGTGCTCCCTTCCGGGGCGCTGGAGGAGATTCTGGAGCAGTTGCGTCGGCTTCGCAAGGCTGGAGTATTTGGGTTGAGGCTTCTCTCCCTCGATGGCGAGCGGCTGATGCACTACGGCGTGTTCCACATGGACGATCAGGCGCATTGTCTGATGCCCTACCGCGGGCGGAAGGAGAAGGGCCTGTACGAGGAGGTGCGAAGTGTGGAGTCGCTTTCCGGCGCCACCATGGTGATTCCCCGGCGCGTTTGGGAACGCCTGGGGGGTTTTGACGAGCGGTTTCACCCGGCATATTTTGAGGACACGGATTTGTGCTTCCGGGCTCGGCGGGCGGGGTTCGGGGTGTATTCTCTTCCCGTGAACGTGCGCCACCACGAGAACGTGAGCGCCGATGTGAAGAGCTGGTTTTTTCTGCACATGCACCACCGGCACCGTTGGTTGTTTATGGCGATTCATTTTCCGTTGTGGCGGTTGTTGCTGCGCACCTTGCCAAAGGAGTTGGCGTGGCTGATGAGTTGGCGCAGCAAGATGGTTCGGAAGATTACGGTGCGGGCGATGGTGGCGGTGCTGCCGGTGCTGGGGCGGCGGTTGCTGGGGTTGCGGTGAGGACGTTTTCAAAGTCGCCGATCTCTGAGTTGCGCTTCGGTCGAAAGCCTTGATCTCGACGATTTGAAAATGTCCTGATACGTTGAGAACGTCTTGGGGTTGGGGATTTTTGGTTGCTCACAAAGGCGGAACCCCCGCTTTTGTGGTGCATTCCATTGTTCGGTTTCGTTGATGATTCCCCCCGCTTCTGGTGATCCGTTCTTCAACACGCTGCGTCGGTTGTTTTATTTCAGCCCGCTGCGGTATATTCACCTGAGAACTCGGTTCGAGATGGCGGAGCCGGGGGTGTTGATGTTCGAGCGGGGATCGCTGGCGCGGGTGATGTCGCTGGGGTTGTATCACCGCACGGTGATGCTGGATTCCGCCCGGGGGGTGATTTTTGTGTGCCCCACGGTGTTTCTGATTCCCGAGATTCCGAAGAGTTACCGCTTTGAGGAGGTGGAACGGTTTGATTTGCAGCAGGAAAACCTATTCGATTCCTGGGTGACGGCAAGTGATGTGGAGTGCTTTACGTTGCAGGCACGGCTCTCCACCGGGGAGTTGTTGTATCTGGCGCAGTGGACGGGGAATTTTCACCATCCGGAGACGGACTTTATGCCGGGAATCATGGCGCGGGATACCAGCGCTCCACGCACAGAGGCGCAGGTGGCGTTGGCGCTGTGCAATAGTCTCTTGGAATCCTGGCGGGCGAGGAGCTTCCCTTCATGACGACCCATCAACCTCAGCACACGCCGGGTGTTCGGGCCAAGGCGCACTTTGATCCGCTGGTGCAGCAGGGGCTGACGAATGCCCCGTTGGCAACGTTCAACCCCAGCCGAACCCAACTGCCGATGAAGGATTTGGCGGCCGTGGATTCTGAGTTGGATCTGATTGCCACGTTGGATGTGGACGACGCGCACCCGGCCAAAAAAGAGGCGTTTTCCACGATGCCGGGGACCGCTGCCGCACCGCTAAAGGGGACGGAGTTTGAGTTGCGCAAGGTGCTGGCCCGCGGCGGCATGGGGGAAGTGTGGGTGGCGCGGCAATCGGCACTGAAGCGGGAGGTGGCGGTCAAAACGCTGCTGCTGCAATCGCTCGCCGGAACGCCGGAAGAAGTGGAAGCTCTTCGGCAATCGTTCCACGAGGAAGCGTTGATCACGGCGAACTTAACACACCCGAATATTCTGCCGATTCATGATCTTGGGGTTTCGCCGACGGGGAATCTGCTGCTCGCCATGAAGCGGGTGCGCGGCAGAACGTGGGAGGAGATACTGAAAGCAGACTTCAACGGCATGAATGAAGCCGCCTATGTGCGGAAGCATCTGTTGATTCTGCAGGACGTGTGCAAGGCGCTTCAATATGCCCATTCCCGGGGGGTGATGCACCGCGATCTCAAGCCCCAACAGGTGATGGTGGGGGAATTCGGCGAGGTTCAGTTGATGGACTGGGGGTTGGCGGTGGTCTTTAATCCGGTGCTGGCCCAGGAACAAATGCCGGCGTTGTTTGAGCCCGAACCCGAGTTGGCCACCGAGTACCGGGGGAATGCCCCGAAGCCCCAACCAAAACCAATTGGCAGCATGGAGCATTGTTCCAACCCGGCGGGGACTCCGGCCTACATGGCTCCGGAACAGTGCGAGTACGACAGCAAACGCCTCGGCCCGTGGACGGATATCTTTCTGGTGGGGGCTCTGTTGTACCGGATTTTGACGGGTTCACCACCGTACAAGGGTTCCGACTCGTTGGAGTGCCTGATGCTGGCGAGTGTGGCCCACCGCCCCACCATGGCGGAGCGGGCGCCGGGTCGGTGGATACCCTGGGAGTTGGAGCAACTCACCACGTGGTGCATGCAGCAAGAGCCCGCCAACCGGCCGAGAACAATTGTTGAAGTGCAACGGGCCCTTGCCGATTATCTGGCCTATGCGGAACGCCGGTGGGACTCCATGGATATCACCAGCCATGTGGCTTCCAGCATCGGGGCGGAGAACATCACGGCGGCGTATCTGGCGGGGTTGGCTTCCCAGTTGGATCAAGCCTATGCGCTCTGGAAGGAGAACCCCTCCATCGAGCCTCTTCGGCAAAAAGTGGCGGCAACATTTGCGCATTTTGTGGCCACCAAGGATCCGGAAGTGGCCCGGGCGTTGATGCTCGCCGAGGGGCTTCAGGATCGCCCGCTGCGGGATTACCTGATTGCCTATCTGGAACGCGCCTACGGCACCGCCACGCGGAAGAAGTGGCTGTTGCTGGATATTTTGGTGTTCTTCACCACGTTGATCTTTTTGCTTCTGGTGCTGGTGTTGTTTGTGGAGTTGGTAACGTAGGTGGTGGCACGGGAGACTCAAAAGAACACAACTCCGGGGTTGACGGCCTAATTCCTACTTGTTTAGTAGGAGATTGAGATTCTTTTCTCTCCACGATTCCCCTCTTCGGCGTTCCTTCCCCCGTGAAACTCTCCCGCAAAACAGAATACGCTCTGCAGGCCCTGCTGTTGTTGGGGAGCGCGACAAAAAACGGCAGTCCCGCTGGAGCACCCCTTTCCGTGCGGCAATTGGCCGAAGAGCACGGATTGCCGCGCAAGTTTCTCGAGACCATCATGCGGGATCTCCGCTCCATCGGCGTGGTGGAAAGCATCGCCGGAAAGAACGGTGGTTATCAGTTACGGCTTCTCCCGAGGGAGATTACACTCCTGCAAATCATCCGTTGCTTCGATTCCTCCCTGTTGGAAGTGGAAGGCGATGCACCCGAGGGTGAGGAAGAGTTTTCCGGTGAAACGGGGGGGATGGATCCACATTCGGGAGAGGCGGTGGAACGGGTTCGGCGAACGATTCTCACCATCAGCGAGCAGTTGGATCAGTTGCTGGATTCCACCACGCTGGAGGATATTTTGAACGATCGACCGATTCAGTATATGATCACCAACCGAGCGGAGTTTGCATTCGGCGAGGGGATTTGAGGTGAACACCTACTGGCGCACAGACCCGAAAACTTAATAGGCGATCAAAAAACCGTTAGGGTCGCAAAAAGATAGTCTTTTGTACATAAGATCCATGGATGGTGTATGATCCATAAATTATTGAATTTATTGAGCTTGAACTTTAACCTTGGAAATTATGGTACATAAGAACTTTACGATTTTTACGAGAAATTAAAAAATCTATCGTTATTGATTATGAGAAGTTTCTTCCGCGGTAAAATCTTCAAACAGTGGATAAGTTGCACGCACTCTACATTCATGACGCAATCATCGCAACCTGATCCCCGATTTTATCTCGGCAAGCGAAGGTTTTCCACGGCTTCCTGCACCTCTTTCGGGGGCGGGGGGGTGATGAGGCTTACGGCAATCGTGACGGCGAAACAAATCAGCATTCCCACAGTGCCGATGCCCTCGGGGCTGATCTGCATCCAGTAGTCCGCGTGTACCGGCGGGCGACCCTGCTGACTCACGAACAATGTTTTGTAGTACAAAATGTAGCTGGTGGTAAAACCGATTCCTGAGAGCATTCCCACGATGGCGCCTTCGCGTGAGGTGCGCTTCCAAAATATGCCGAGCACGATAATCGGGAAGAAGCTGCTCGCCGCCAATCCGAACGCATAGGCCACCACTTCAGCCACAAACGCGAGCGGATAAATGCCGAGGAGTCCGGCCCCGAGTACGGCAAAAATCGCCGCTCCTCGGGCCCACAGCAACTCCTCGGATTCGCTCATGGCGGGGCGCAGCATTTTCTTCATCAGATCGTGTGAGATGGCCGAGGAGATAACAAGCAGCAACCCGGCGGCGGTGGAGAGCGCAGCGGCAAGGCCCCCGGCGGCAACCATTCCCACCACCCAGGCGGGCAACTGGGCAATCTCCGGGTTGGCGAGCACCATGATGTCCTTATCGATGTAGAGCTCGTTGGGGCCCTCGGTGGCGGCGTTTTCAAAGAGCGGTTCGCCGTGGGTGCCGAGGGCGCGTTCGCCTTCCACGAGTTTGGGGACAAGGGCGTTCTGCTTCACAAACGCGGGGCCGGGGAGGTAGTTGATCTGGCCGTCGCCGTTCTTATCCACCCAGGCGATGAGGCCGGTCTCCTCCCAGGTTTTGAACCAGCGGGGAGCTTCGGCGTAGGGTTTCTGGCTGAGCGTATCGAGCAGGTTCACCCGGGCGAACACTGCGATGCTCGGCGCCGTGAGATACAACACCGCAATAAACAGCAGCGCCCAAAACCCACTGTAGCGGGCCGTGCGCACATCCTTGGTGGTGTAGAAGCGAATAATGACGTGGGGAAGACCCGCGGTGCCGACCATGAGTGCCAACGTCAAACAAATCATGTCGATCATCGGTGTTTTGCCTTTGGCGTAGGCAGCGGTGTATTCGGGGAAGCCGAGATCGCGGTGCAAGGCATCAAGCGTCTCCAACAACGCGCGACCCGCGAATTGGCCCTCTTGAAAATTCCCACCAAAACCGAGCATCGGAATCGGATTGCCGGAAAGCTTGGCGCTGATGGCGAAAGCGGGAATCAGGTACGCCACAATCAGGATCACATACTGCGCCGCCTGGGTGTAGGTGATGCCTTTCATACCACCGAGCACGGCATAGATGAACACGAGAACCATTCCCGCGATAACGCCCTGATTGACGCCGATCTCCAAGAAGCGACTGAACACGATTCCCACGCCGCGCATTTGCCCCGCCACGTAGGTGAAGCTGATGAAGATGGCGCAAAGCACCGCCACCAACCGAGCGGTTTGAGAGTAGTATCTGTCCCCCACGAAATCGGGGACAGTGAACTTCCCGAACTTCCGCAAATACGGGGCAAGCAATAGGGCGAGCAGCACGAATCCACCCGTCCATCCCATCAAATACACACTGCCATCATAGCCGGAAAAACTGATGATCCCCGCCATGGAAAGATAACTGGCGGCGCTCATCCAATCGGCGCCAGTGGCCATGCCGTTCACCACGGGATGGACGCCTTGTTCGGCGATGTAAAAACCGGCGGTGCTCTTCACACGGGTGGCGATGGCAATCCCGATGTACAGGGCAAACGTGAGCGAGACGATGATCCACGTCCACAGTTTGATTTCCCCCGAGGTGGGGGCGGCGGCAACCAGCAGCGTGATGGCGGAGAGAAATGAGATGAACATTAAATTTCTGAAGCCTCCGTGTTGGAGTAGGTCTTCTTCTCAGAGGCTTCATCCAAACCGAACTTTTTATCCAAGCGATCCATCAGGAGCGCGTAGGCCAGAATGATCAACACAAACGAAATGGTGGAACCCTGTTGTGCAAACCAAAAGCCCAACGGAAAACCCCCGAGCTTGAACTGATTCAACTGTTCCACAAATACAATCCCACACAAATAGCTCGGCGTGGCCCAGAGAAGCAGCAGCACAAACACCAGCTTGAGGTTGGCCCGCCAATAGGCGCGGTGTTGGGCATCAATCACGGAATCGGTCATTGGAAAGCACTCCTCAATTGGGGGACAGAGATCTTCTTAGAATTCAACAAGCGCCCGGGCAATTGCCGCACCCACGGCGCGGTGAGTCTCGGGAGTCATGAATGCTTCCGGTGTGGCGCCATGGTTTTGGTTGTTATAGGCGCCTTCAAAAATCCACGCTTTCACTCCGTACTCCTTCCAATTGGAGTCGTCGGAAAAACGCCTATCCATACTGCTGCTAAGCCCCGTGGCAGCACTGAAATGCGGGCAGTGTTTTTCCACAAGATCAAGGAAACGCTGCAACTCGGCGGCGTATTCCGGAGTCGTATTTTTGGTGTTGTTGTGGAACGCGAAGTGGGGCTCATCACCGGAAGTGGAGTGCAAATCAATGTAGAAGGAGTAGTTGTTTCCGGCATCCACCCAGGCACGGATTTCCCGGCGAATGTGAACCATCTCCGGAGCTGTTTCCAGGGTGGCGCTGCCGTCCCACAGGCGGTTCAGATTCATGCCGAGGGCGTTGTCGCGGTAATTCCCCAACGCGATGCCATCAGGGTTGGCTGCGGGGATGATGTGAACGTGAAAGCGTTTGCGGAGCGCACGGCCAGTTTCATCCTCGGCAAGAAGCGCATCCACAAAACCCGCCAACGTAAAACTGCTCGTAACTTCCG
>JANRMB010000357.1:0-25241 GCA_033761985.1 Candidatus Sumerlaeia bacterium
GGGTGAGGAGATATTGATCACTCGTCATGGAGAGGTGGTTGCGCGATTGATCCCCGAAACACAAGCAACCGCAGAGAAACGTCGGTTTGAGGCAGTCGAGCGTTTAATTCAGTTGAGGGGTGAGTTGCGTGAAAGTGGCCAGGCAATGAACACAGCGGAGATCCTTGCTCTTAAAGAGGAAGGCCGCCGGTGAGGAAAATCATCGTCGATTGCTCCATCATTTTGGCGTTGGTTCTCCACGATGAATCCAGCCGTTACGCCGATTTGGTTGCCAAGGAGTTTGCACCATACGGATTTCATGTTCCCTCCCACTTTAACTTGGAAACGGGAAATGCCCTCCTGATGGCCAAGCGCCGGGGGCGATTGACGGCTGAAAGAATGCAAGAGGCCTTACATGGAATCAGTGTCTTGGATCCCCAAGTGGATTCGCTGACGAGTGACTGTGCCCATCACGACACGATGAAACTTGCCCTGAAACACAACCTCACACTGTACGACGCCGCCTACCTTGAGTTGGCGATCAGACTCGAAGGCGTACTGGCAACTTTGGATAAAAATCTGCAACGTGCAGCAGAGTCTGAAGGTGTGTTGATGCCCCATCCCGATTCAACAACCTAGCCCGGATTTCTCACCAGCCATCTGCTACGACAATCGAATCATCACGCCATTCCAAGGGTATCCCTTGTTCGTCGACCTTGAGGTTTGAATACACGCCGGCGTCCGACTCTCGTCGGGAAACCCCCGGCCTGACGGGCGCTTCGCCGTCTCGCGACGAAGTTGGTGAGAAAGCCGGGCTAGCCCATTCGCCGTGCGGGCGGCCTCTTTCGAGCCTTGGAGAACTGAAGCGTATCGGAGAGACAGATGTATCTTCTCTGGATTACTCTGTGATGAAAGAATCCCGCTTGACAGATTGGGATTTCGTACTAAAAGCGATACTTATTATCCGCCTTGTGGGGACGGCATCATGCTGACATTAACTTCCGAAACGGCTCTCCGGGCCCTCATCTATATCGCCCATTGCGAAAAAGGCAGTGTTTTAACTCCCAGGGAAGTGGCTCCCCGGTTGAATGCCTCGCCCACGTACCTGGCAAAAATCACCCGCATGCTGGTGAAGTCCCAGATTCTGGAATCGCACCGGGGCGTCAACGGGGGAGTTTCCCTCGTGCGGGATCCCAAGGAAATCACCCTCCTGGAAATCACCGAGTCGTGCCAGGGGTTGCTGGTGGGGAACTTTTGCCGTGGCATTTCCGAGCACCAGCGCCCGGTATGTGCCTTTCACCAAGCCATGCAGGAAATCCACGAAGCCACCACACGCATTCTGAATCACTACACTCTTGCGGACCTGATGCAAAGCCCCAAACCCTTCCGCGAGGATTTGCTCCCCAGCCTGCAGTGCAAAATGGCCTGCATGCTTCCAGAGCTTCACGCCCCGGGTGGCAGCAACGGCACTCACAAAAACGGCACCCGCTAAACGGGGGCGAGCCCCGTGGAATCAATCGTTTCCACAAATGCCGACGAGCCCGTATTCCCGATCTCCTTACTGAGTGGCAGCCGCAATCAATTCCGTTATCCCTTGGCAAACGCTTTCCCCCGGGATTAGGCTCCTGATTGTTGAATTCAACACAGGTGGTTTTTTTTGAACGAGGATATTCTAGCGGATTCAGGCGAGTTTGAGCGGGCGTACTTGGTGGGGATTCAGGTCGGGCGTACCCCCCGGGCAGAGGTGGAGGAACATTTGGATGAACTCGCCTCGCTGGTGGAGACCATGGGGGCCGTTACCGTGGGGCGAGAGGTTGTTCGTGTGCAGGCGCTCAACGCCAAATTCCTCGTCGGGGAAGGCAAAATCGAGGAGATCAAAGCCTGGGCTGAGGCCGCCGAAGCCGATTTGATTGTGGTGGACGATGATATCTCCAGCGCGCAGCAGAACGCCTGGGAGAAGGCCATCAAGAAGGCGGTGATCGATCGCCGGAAGGTGATTCTCGATATTTTTGCCCAGCGCGCCATGACGCGTGAAGCCCGCCTGCAAACCCAGCTTGCCAGCCTTCAGTACCAACTCCCCCGGTTGAAACGCGCTTGGACCCACTTGGAGCGTCAGCGTGGGGGCCGGGGTTTCATCGGGGGTTCAGGGGAAGCCCAGATAGAAACCGACCGCCGGATTGTGCGGGATAAAATTGCCAAACTGCGTGAAGAGCTTCAGGAGGTTCGCAATACCCGCGAAAGCCAGCGCAAAGCCCGCCGCATGCGCCCCGTTCCCAACGCCGCCATCGTGGGCTATACCAACAGCGGCAAATCCTCGCTTCTCAACGCCCTCACCGCCGCCAACGTGTTGCAGGAGGACAAACTCTTCGCCACGCTGGACCCCACCACCCGCCGCGTGGAACTCCCCAACAATCAGCCGCTCCTCCTCACCGATACCGTGGGGTTCATCCGTAAACTTCCCACCACCCTGGTAGAGGCGTTCAAGTCCACGCTGGAGGAAGCCCAACTCGCCGACTTCCTCATTCACGTGGTAGATGTTTCCCATCCCCAATGCCACGACCACATCCGGACCACCAACGAGGTTCTCAAGGAGTTGGACGCTTTGGAAAAGCCCACGCTGTTGGTGCTGAACAAGTGCGATCGCCTGGAGGAAACTTGGGGGCTGTTGGCTCAGTTTGAGGAGTACGCCGATAAAGTGGTGCTTACCTCCGCCACAGAGGGAACAGGTTTGCAACTGATGGTGGAGCATCTGGCGGGTTTCCTCGCCAGCGAACTGCGGAATGTGTTTCTGCGCCTCCCCGCTTCCCGCTACGACCTCATCAGCGAAGTCCACCGCGAAGCGGAAGTGCTGGATAAGGGCTTCGATGAAGAGGGCAACACGCTGCTCTATGCCAGCTTCCCGCAGCGGTTTTTCTACAAAGTGGAGCCTTACGTGGTAGCCGATTGGCGCAGCGGGGAAATCGCGACTCTTGAATAAAAAGGCGGTTAGAAGGATGGTTGAAAGTGTACGATCACATCAGCCTTAATGAAATAATCCCAAGAAGGGGCATCATTACTAAGTGTGAATGAAAGAAAATAATCAGACCGATCGCCCATATAAACATCAGGTTCCATATCTGATATACCCATATTGAATTCTTCTTTTTTCAGGTTAATCTCCAGACCATAATCCACGATAGCCTTTCTTAACAAAGAAAGCATTTTTGGCCAGAGAATATTCCAATTTGACTGCACCTCTAACATCATCGCCTCGGTTTTTTCGATGTTGTCAAAGTCATCAAATGACTGTAAAGTGGCTATTCCATAAGGTGGTATCTTGAGTTTTAGAATGATACCCAATCTTCCATCTGATCGAAGGTATTTTTCCATAAAGTCCATTTAGCGTCTCCGATGTTCTTAATAAGGATGTGGCATAAAGAAATTATTGAAATTCAATACAAAAATTCAACGGAATTTCCTTTCCTTCCAAACACGTCTGCAAGCCTAATGTTTCGTCCATCACCCTTCTAAAACCCTTGCCCAAATCCCAACCGCCCGTTTGCATACAGTCCCTGAATAATTCCCACGAGGTTTTTCGCCATGACGACTCCCGATGATGTTTCCGCGCCCCAGCAGGAGGAGGCCCAGCGTCTTTCCCGCGTGAGTGTTCCGGAGTTGGATGCCCTCCTGGGCGTCAAGATTCCCGTGCTGGATGATGGCTTCATCCGGGTGATTGATTACATGGGGGCCGATGAGTCGATTGTACAGGCGGCACGGGTGAGTTATGGTCGTGGAACGAAGAAGGTGAACGAGGACCGCGGATTGATTCGCTATTTGCTGCGCCATTGGCACACCACGCCGTTTGAGATGTGCGAGATTAAGTTTCACTTTCGGATTCCCATGGATGCCTGGCGTCAGTGGATTCGCCACCGCACGGCGAACGTGAATGAGTATTCCACACGGTATTCCATTGCGATAGATTCCGCCCAGCGTACGCAGCCCGGGGCGTGGCGGTTGCAGAGCAAAGGGAACCGCCAGGGGAGCAGCGGGTTTGCGCATCTGGAGACGGGGATTGATTTGAGTCGTCAGGAGGCCGAACTTCAACACCTCGCCCGTGAGCTCTACAACACACGGTTGGCCCACGGCGTTGCCCGCGAACAAGCTCGGAAGGATCTTCCGCTTTCCACTTATACGGAAGCCTACTGGAAGGTGGATCTCCACAACCTGCTCCACTTTCTGCGGTTGCGGATGGATGAGCACGCACAACTGGAGATTCGCGAGTATGCCCGTGCCATTGGCGAGCAGGTGGTGGCCAAGTGGGTTCCTTATACTTGGGAGGCGTTTCAGGAGTACCGTGTTCAGGCAACCCAGTTAACGCTTCTGGATCAAAAGGCGTTGCAGCAGTTGATTGCTCTGGGGTGTACCGCCCCCACGGCGGAGCAGTTCCGGGCGATTGCCCAAAGCGTTGGCTTTACCCGCGAGAAGGACGGCGCCGTGGTGTTGAACCGCGAGGGCGAAGAATTCGTGGCCAAGGCGCAGGGGCTGGGTTTGGTGATTCCGCCGTTGTAAGCCCAAGGATGTCCTCATCTGTTTGTTTACGGTGAGTTTCGTCTTTCACCCTTGACGGCTCTGGCAGTTGTTCTGCCTATAAGCGTCCAACTGAATTTTCCGAGGGTTTTCGTCCTTCGAGGTTCACTTTCAACCCCGAGTGGGTTGGCCATTGCATCCAGGATTCGTGCTATTCCCCTTCAAGTTTTCTCTCATTCACCGTGGTTTGCAACTCGCTTGGGCGTGTTGTGTAGTTTTTTAGCGGGGTTCGTCCTATTCTTCCCTTGAAGAGGGTGGGGTTTCCGGTGACGATGATTTTCCTTTTTCAGACGCCCCCCGTTCTGCGGGGTTGATCAAATTTGGCCGCTCTCCCTGCTTGTACCTGAGGCGGGATTGCCATCCTTGAACGTATTAAAGTTGATTTTGAGAGAGTGTCCCTCTTCTCTGGAGATTGTATGAAGATTTCGGAAATCGCGGGTATTGTGCAGCTTGACCCTGAGGTTGTAATCCAACGGGTGGAGGGAATGCGCGATGATTTGACCGCCAAAGAGGTCAAGCTCCCGAAAAAGTTGAGCCCAACGAGCAAGTTCTCTGATGATGATGTGCGGCAGATTCTTGCCCTCATGGACATGAAGAACCAAGCTCAGAAAGCCCAAAATGATGCCCGCGCCCGGGAAGAGCAGGAGCACGAGGAAACCAAGCGCAAGGAAGCGGAAATCAAACGGCGCGCTGCCGAGGACGAAACCCGCCGCCGGCAGGAGGAAGAAGCCAAACGCAAGGCCGAAAGCCTTGCCAAATTGCGCACTATTTCCATTCCCACGCCCCCGGCTGGTCCCGCAGGCCCGTTGATTACTCCCAAACCCCCGGTGATGGCGGCTCCTCCGGCGGCTCCCCCCGCCATGGCTCAGGCGATTGCGGCCCCTCCAGCACCTGTGGTTTCTGCTCCAGCGGCGCCGGTGGCGGAAGCTCCTGCAGCTCCCGTGGCTCAATCAGCGGTGCCTTCCGCTCCCTCTGTTTCTGAGCCCGCCCCCGTGGTTGCAGCCTCCACAGCGCCCGCCCCGGCGGCTCCTGTGGTTACTCCTTTGGCACCGGTTGCGGAAGCCCCTGCGGCTCCTGTTCCGCCCCGCCCGGCAGCAGAATTCCCCCGCACCGCCGTTGATCCCAATCGGCCACCAGCGGTCCCCACGGCTCCCCGCACGTACACCCCCAACCGCAGTATTGTACAACAGCGCCCAGATGATCGCCGCCGCGAAGGAGGTCCCCGCCCTGATGGTGGAGGCCCACGCCGCGATGGTCCCGGCGGTTATCAGCAACGCGAAGGCTACCAACCCCGTGAAGGTGGAGCCCCCCGCGAGGGCGGTTACCAGCAGCGTGAAGGCTATCAACAGCGCGGCCCCGGCGGCGGGCAAGGCTACCAACCCCGAGAAGGCGGAGCCCCCCGTGAGGGCGGTTACCAGCAGCGTGAAGGGTATCAGCAACGCGGCCCCGGCGGTGGACAAGGTTACACCCCCCGTGAAGGTTATACTCCCCGCGAAGGCGGAGCCCCCCGTGAGGGCGGCTATCAACAACGCGGTCCAGGTGGCCCCGGCGGCCCCAGAACCGGTGGCCCTGGTGGCCCACGCCCCGGAGGTCCCGGTGGGGATCGCCCCGGGTATGACCGTGGTGGAGACCGCGGTGGATTTGATCGTGATCGCAACTCCCGTCCCGGTGGCCCCGGCGGCCCCCGTACACCCAGCGCCCTCAATCTCAAGGATTTCGCCGACCGCGGTCTTGGACCCACCCTCGGCGAAGAGGAAACCAAACGGCGTCGTGACCGTGGAACGAATAAGAAGGACGACAAATCCAAGATCAACCTGGTGGAAGAACCCAAAAAGCCCAAGGTGATCAAGGGTGGCGAGGATTCCCGCCGTGTTCCCAAGAAGTTCAATGCCTCCGAACTGATCCGTGGTCAGGAAGGCATGGGAATGATCCGTGCCCAAAAAGCCGGGAAAAAGAAACGCTACCAAAACAAGGAAACCCGCAAAGCTGATCAGGTTACCTTCGTGGGTGATTTCTCCGTAGGTGATTTTGCCGAGCGCACCGGTATTGGCATCAGCCAGGTGATGGGGAAACTCCTGATGATGGGCGAAATGCTCACCATCAATGAAATCATGAACCCGGATTTGGCGGAACTTCTTGCCGAAGAGTTTGAAATCAAAATCATCATCAAGCGCGAGGATGATGAGTCTGATGTGGCCAAGTACCTCGAGGTGGAGGACAACGAAGACGATTACGTTTCCCGCCCACCGGTGGTCACCGTTATGGGTCACGTCGACCACGGGAAAACCACTCTGCTCGATACCATTCGTAAAGCAAACGTGGTTCAGGGCGAAGCGGGCGGCATTACCCAGCACATCGGTGCGTACTACGTGCATACGGATAAGGGGAACATCGTTTTCCTGGATACTCCCGGTCACGAGGCGTTCACCGCCATGCGGGCCCGCGGTGCTGACGTTACTGACTTGGTTATCCTTGTGGTGGCCGCCAACGACGGTGTGAAGCCACAAACCGTTGAAGCCATCAACCACGCCAAAGCTGCGGAAGTTCCCATTATTGTGGCGATCAACAAGATCGACGTTCCCGGTGCAAACCCCAGCAAAGTGAAGCAGGAACTTATGGCCTACGAAATCGTGGCCGAAGAGTTCGGCGGCGATACGCTGATGATGGAAGTTTCCGCCAAGCACGGCACCAACGTGCAGGACCTTCTGGAACTCGTGGCCCTGCAATCGGAAATTCTGGAACTCAAAGCCAACCCCAACCGCGATGCTATCGGAACGATTGTGGAGTCCCACCTCGATCCCCTTCGTGGTGCGGTGGCGACCGTGCTCATTCAACAAGGGACGCTCCGCATGGGCGACTTGTTCGTGTGCGGTACAGAGTATGGCCGTGTTCGTGCCATGGCTGATGACAAAGGAAACTCCATTGAGGAAGCCGGCCCGGCCCGCCCCGTGGAAATCCTGGGTCTTTCCGCCAGCCCTCAAGCCGGTGATCAATTCGTGGTGCTTCACGATGAATCCGAAGCCCGGGAAATCGCCGAAAAACGCATGCTTCGTCGCAAACAACGCGAAACCCGAGGCGCTGTTCACGTCACCCTCGAAAACCTTGCCGAACACCTCGAGGAAGGGAAAGTTCTCGACCTCAACCTTATCGTCAAGGGCGACGTTCAGGGCTCCGTGGAAGCCATCGTGGCCTCACTGCTCAAAATCAAGTCCGACAAAATCTCCATCCGCATTCTTCACAAGGCCGTGGGCCCTGTAGGGGAATCGGACGTTCAACTCGCCGACGCTTCCGACGCCATTATTCTGGCGTTCAACGTTCGCCCCGAGCCCTTGGCCCGTGACTTGGCGGAAAACCTCGGCGTTGAAATCAAGATGTACAACATCATCTACGACCTTCTGGAAGAGATGGAGAAAGCCATGCTCGGCATGCTGGCTCCGGAATTCAAGGAAGTAACGATGAGCCGTATCGAAATCCGCGAAGTCTTCAAAGTGAGCAAAGTCGGCAACATCGCCGGGTGCTTTGTTACAGAAGGCACCGTGGGGAACGACCACAAAATCCGTCTGGTTCGCGGCGGTACTGTGGTGTGGACCGGAACGATCAAGAGCCTTCGCCGCGTGAAAGACGAGGTCAAGGAAGTCAAAAACGGCCTCGAATGCGGGATCCACTTGGATGGCTTCAATGACATCAAAGCGGGTGATATTCTGGAATCGTTCAAAATGGAACAACTGGAAGCCACTTTGAATTCCAGCGACCGCGTGGACAAACCCTCCGGAATCGATGCCGTGGAGTGATCACGGGGGGGAGAATTATGCCTCTCGTTAGTAATTGGACGCCTTGTCCCGATAGAGCCTGAAAGGCTCCAAACATCATCTAGCCCGGGGTAAGCAAAGCGCCACCCCGGGTATACGAATCAATCAAGCAAACCGAATCCTGTAAGGATTCCACAAGGTTTAAGCAATTGTCTCAAACACTTGTATTTAACTCAATTCATCTGATTTGGTCCACAAAAAACCGTACTCCCTGGTTAAGGAATAACACAATACGAGAGAGACTTCACTCGTACTTGGCTGGTATTGCCAATCGGTTGGATTCTACGCCCTACCAAATCGGAGGAGTAGAAGATCACGTTCATCTGTATTGTTCTTTATCGAAGAATATCGCACTCAAGGATTTGGTACTGAATCTAAAGAAAGACTCATCCAAATGGATAAAAGTTGAGTATCCCGAATTGAGTGATTTTTCTTGGCAAGCTGGATACGGTGGCTTTTCAATCAGTCATTCCCATGGTCAGATTCTAAAGGAATACATCCTGAATCAAGAAGTTCATCACAAGAAAATGACTTTTCAGGAAGAATTCCGTGAAATTTGTAAGAAGAATCATGTTCAAATTGATGAGCAGTATGTGTGGGATTGAATCATTTTTGTGGAATCCCTTCAGGATTCTGATTTACTGGGGGCTAGTGTATGTTGTTGCCTTTCAGGCAACTTCAGATTCAGGAATATGGTTGGGTAAAATTAGATGAATCGGCGCTTAAGTAAGTTGTTGCAACTCCCTGATAAGATGTATTTATTTTACTCCATGTAACAAAGAGCTTTTAGACATGCTTTGTTAAGTGATCAAATAATCCTAGAGTCAACCCATGTCCTTCCTGAGCACCCTTCAAGATCTCGAAAAAAATCCCGCGCTCCGTTCCTACTCGGCGGAGAGCTACAAGCTCGATGCCTACCGCACGTGGGTTTCCGCCGCCCTGAAGCATCTCACCGGAAACGTTGATCTGCAACGTTCTGCCGTCCATGTGGCGGGGACGAAGGGGAAAGGCTCCACTTCGGCCCTGGTGGAGTCTCTCCTCCGTAGTGCCGGTTTGGGGACAGGGCTGTACACCTCGCCTCACCAAACTCACTTTGGGGAACGATACCGTGTCCAGGGTGCTCCTCTATCCCCCGGCGATTTTGAGGCTCTGGGCATCCGCTGCCTTCAGGGTGCAGAGGCCGTGCAGCCGGAGTTTCGCCCCACGGTGTTTGAACTTCTTACGCTGATGGCATTCGTTCATTTTGCCGAAGCCAAACTCGATGCCGAGGTGTATGAGGTCGGCCTCGGCGGTCGACTCGATTGCACCAACATCATCACCCCCACTGTCACGATTATTACCAGTATCGGACTGGATCACACCCAATTGCTGGGGGACACTCATGAGAAAATCGCCCGGGAAAAAGCAGGCATTCTGAAGAAAGGCATTCCGTTGGCGCTCTTCCCGGTGTCCACGGATGAACGGATGAACAGCGCCCGGCGGGAGATTCTTTTCATCGCTGATTCCGTGGGCGCACCGCTGCTTTCTCTTCCGCAGTGTGTGTTCCTTCAGGATACGTTTGATGCCGCCACGTACCGTGTAGGCCAACAGTTCCGGCTGGTGTGGCCGGGGCATCCGGCTGATGGAATGGAAGCAACTCTTGCTTTGGCCGGGGAGTTTCAGTTGGGGAATCTGGCGCTGGCATTGGCCGCGGCGGAGGAATTTCTGCAGAAAACAAAAGGGCGATCGCTTCAGCCTGAAGAGATCAGAAAGGCCGTGGCGGAGGTCTATTGGCCCGGACGCCTTCAGGTGCTTCGCAGCCTCCCCGCCATCGTGGTGGATTCCGCCCACTGTCCCCTCAGCGCCCGACTGTTGGGGGAAAACCTCCGACACTTGCAGCAGGCTGCTCCGGCCCCGTACGTGTTGCTTTGGGGAATGCAGCGCGACAAAAACCACCGGGCATTTTTGGATAATCTACTCGCCGCCGCCGGTCGCGAAGCCATCAGCCGTGTGGTGTGCTACACACTCCCCGGGGAGCGTGGCGCACCCGCGAGCATGCTCTACACCACCGCCCGTGAGTGCGTGTTGAAGTGCATGGCGCAGGAGACTTTGGAGGAGGCGTTCCGCAGCGCGCTCACGTTTGCCCGCCCCGGAAGCGTTCTGGCCGCAGGTTCTGTTTATCCCACGGCCCGGGTGGTGGAGCTCCATCAACAACTTGTAGCCAAAGTTACAAAGTCTGAGTAGTCTTTTGTTACTTTAGTCTGCCCCGTACCATAAACTCCCAGCCCATTTCCGCCTGGGAAACTTTCAGCAGCAGAGTATTTTCGCCCGCGGCAAACGTGACGGGAATCTCTTCCCAATCGTGGTTGATGCCGCGCAACACATCGGCCGTATGGATCAACGAGCCGTTCAGCCACACCTGAATTCCATCGTCGGAGCGGAAGCCCAGTACCGCAGGGGTTTCCGCATCAAGGGTGAACGTGGTGGTGGCGTAGGCGAATCGATTGTCGCCCTTGTGAACAGCGAGCAAATCCACCAACCCGTTTTGGTTGGGTTGAGCAAGCGTCCAACCTTCAGTGTCCCCATTGATGGCGCGGAGAGCCGAAACGCTGAGTTGTTCGGGAGCGCCTTTGTGCGTTACAATAGAGCCTTTGGTATCGAACGGATACCAGGGTGAAACGTACCATTGGTGCAGAATACCGTGCTGTTCACCCAACGCACGCGTGGTGCGGAGAGTGGTGCTGCCGAGTTGGCAGGTGAACTCGAGTGTGTCCCTCTGCGATTCCAGGAATGGAAGCGGATCATTCGTCCAAGCGGGGGGCGTGTAATCCGTGGTTCCGTTGAGGTTTTGGAATTCGGCAAACGTGCTGATCATCGGCCGTGGAGTAAGTCCGGTGAACTCACGCTTCCATGTCAGGGTAAGGCCATCGGTGGAGATGGGAGAGTCCTCGTTGCGCACGATGCGGCGGAGCACGCCGGGTTCGGGGTAATGCGTTTCGTTTTCCACCACACGCACTCCGGCAAGCGCCAGTAGACCAGGTAGAGTGTCCCCGTTGGTTTCAGCGGCGCGCTTGAGTTCCGCTTGCAAATCTGTGGCGGATTCCCCGGCGATTTGCTTTAGCAGCCTCAGCGTATTCTGTTGCTGCAGGGCTGCACGGTCAGCTTCCTCCGCCACACACTCCAACGTCCATTCCTGATCGATTGAAGTCATGGGGACACTGACCGTCACCGTATGCGTTTCGGCGTTCCACTCGTGGCGAATGGGCGATCCATTCAGCGAGACAGAAGCCGGGTGCTTCAAGTTGCGAAGCCGTACCACCGTGGCGCGTTCCTTCACCTGTCCCTCATACGTTCCATCCGTGGGGTAAACCGTCAGGCGGGTGGTGTTGTATTCCCGAACGGAGGAAAGATACGTGGTGGCGTAGGCACCGGTTTCATAACCACGGGAATCGCCATCGTCCTCGTAAAGACTGAAACCGAATTCCTCGCCATCAGGCCCGGGGAAAAGCTCCAGCTCCAGCGTGCTGAGTGGTTGGGACGTGGGGCGCTGATGGTATGGCTGCATGGGGACGGGGACACCAGCACGCACGTAGAAGGGGAACTCGTTCATATCGGCGGAAACAAGACGCCATTGCGGCCCCTCGTAGGTTTCGCCTGTAAAAAAGTTGCTCCACTGTCCCTCTGGGAACCACACAAGTTGACTCGATACTCTTCCAGGCCCATAGCCCGGACTCGCGATGGGGGCCACCAACAAATCGCTGCCGAACAAATACTCCTGAGGCGCTTGGTAGGCATCGCTTTCCGTTGGGTAGGCGACGTACATCGGGCGGTTGAGCGGAAGCCCCGTGCGGTGAGTTTCCCACGTGGCGCTGTAAATGTAGGGGAGAAGTTTTGCGCGCAGATGGAAGCTATGCCGCATGGATTCTGTGGCCCAATCGGCCCACTTCCACGGGCGGCGATCCAAATACTCAATGATGCCGCTGTGGAGTCGCATGGCGGCAGTAGTGGCGGCAAACTGCACCCACCGGGTGTAGGGTTCCTCGTTCCGTTCCCCAAAGTGACCACCGATATCGTGGCTCCAGTAGTAACAGCCCACGTTCCCCGCGGTGGAGGTAAACACCACTTCAAAGCCCAACATCGCCCAACCGGTATCGGCATCACCGCTGAAGTGAATCGGGTTCCGGTGATCGCCCCATCCGCCCCAGCGCGAGAACTGAAGTCCGCGCTTGCCGGTGCGCAGGGAGTTATCGAAATACAGTTTGTTCAACCACGTGAGATTCAGCAACCCGGGGACACTCTTCACTTCGGGATACTGCTGCCAATCCAACCACCAGAAGTCCACACCCTCTGCTTCACGCGGGTGGTGCGTGTGTTGAAAGTAGGCTTCCATGTATTTCTTGTTGCCGGCATCGAAGGTCACGGTTTTGGAGGTGGAAGAATCCTCACCGAGTGTGGCCATGAACTCCTCATACATCGATTCCGTGGGGCGAACGCCATCACTCGGGTGAACGTTGAGTGTCACCGTCAGTTGTTGTTCGCGGAACCACTCCAACAACGCCGGTGGATCAGGGAGCAGCTCGTAATTCCAACTCCACCCCGTCCAGTCGCCGGTGTGCCACTCCATATCCATCACGATGATATCGAGCGGGAAGTTGTGTTCGGCATATTCCTGCACAATTCCTTTGTAATCTTCCGTGGTGTAATGCCACCAGCGCGAATACCACGAACCAAGCACCACCTTGCGGGGCATGGGAGCGGCACCACTGATGGTAATGAAGCTTTGAAAAGCGGCTTCGTAATCTGTACCATAGGCAAAAAGATACTGGTCGCTCCCGGCGGTGGCGGGGCGGGGTTCCACCCAATCGTTGGTGAGCAGAAAACCTTTCGAGTCATCCAGCAGGTACCACCCCTGACGCGAGAGGAGCCCCTCACCCAAGTGGACGGGCCCCTTGATTTGATCGAGCGTGGCGAGCGTGCCGCCGAGGTTGTCCTGTTGTTGGGAATCCGGAGTCCAGATGACTTCCGTGCTCCCAGTTTCAATCCACACCTTCAGGTTCTGGGCGGAAAACGGCTTCCCGTTGGGGGTGTAGAGAAGGCGGAACCGCTCGGTTTTGATTTCCAAACTTTCCGGAGTTTTGCGGATGCTGGCGCCGCCGAAAAACTCTGAGCGGTTCACTGCAAAAATGCTGGGCTCATCCACAAACTCCCCGGATTCGCTGTATTCCATGCGGACCAGTTCGGGGGTGATGACCGTAAACCGGGCGTTTTGATGCACGATTGGCTCGCTGGAATGCGCACCAGCACCGGAGGGAAGGGCGGCTGCGGCGGCCAGAAACGCCAGAAGTTGCGGCGCACGAGGGGAAAGCGGATTGAGCATGGGGAAGTTCTCCGGGCTTGGGGCTGAAGAAAAAAGAATGCGGCGCGGCGTCCGGTGGGGTCAATGGGGGCGTGTACCAAGGCACGTGATTTCAGATGGATGCAGATGCGAGCCACTGAGACACAGAAACTCGTGAAGTTCGGCATTCGCGATGATGATAGTGGGGCGGGTCGGTGGGATGTTGCCAGCAAGAGATTATTGCGGAGTCTCGGTTGAAATCGTCCCGGGAGGGACGACGCAATTCTAGCCCCGGTTTTCAAACCGGGATGGACCGTTCCCCCTTTGTATTTGGCCCCCGGGAGGGGTCCAACAAACAGATTCGGTACCAGACCTGTTCGACCCCTGCCGGGGTCGGGGGTTTTTGGGGATGCGTCACCCCCCGTTGAAACGGGGGGCTAGGATTGTGAGGCCCCTTCCGGGGCAGTTTTGGGAAATTAATGATTCAGTTGCAAAAAGTTGCAAATCCCACCGTGTACTCAGCGTGTACCCAGCCTGCGCCAGCATGTTCCAATTCGAGTGATTTCAGGTGGTCTCTTTTTTGGGTCTGGCCACAGAGACACAAAAACACAGAGTCGTGGCTTTCGATTTTGTGCGTTTGGGAATCTCGGTGGTCTGCACCCGCCCAAATTCCCTTTGCCCGCAGGGGCCCTTCCCGCCCATGAATTTTCCCCCAATTCAGCGAAGGTTAGTCTCCCCACAATCATCATGGCCCAACACCTGTACGATCCCACTCAAGTCGAATCCAAATGGCAAGCCTGGTGGCAGCAGAATGGCACCAACGAGATTGATCTCGCCGCAGCCAAAAACCCCTATTATGTGTTGATGATGTTCCCCTACCCCAGCGCCGAGGGGCTCCACGTGGGGAACGTGTACGCCTTCACCGGGGCGGATATTCACGGGCGGTTCAAACGGCTTCAGGGGTATGATGTGTTCGAGCCCATCGGGTTTGATGCCTTTGGGATTCACTCGGAAAACTTCGCCATGAAGGTGAATCGCCACCCCGCGGAGCTCATCCCCGCCAATATCGCCAACTTTACGCGTCAGTTGAAGATGATGGGCTTCATGTTTGACTGGCGCCGCACGGTGGATACCACCAGCCCCGAGTACTACAAGTGGACGCAGTGGATCTTTCTTCAGCTCTACAAGGCCGGCTTGGTGTACCGCGATGTGAAGGAAGTGAACTTCTGCCCCGAGTGCGGTACGGTGATCAGCGATGAGCAGAAAAACCCCGACGGCACCTGCGAGCGCCACCCCGAGACGATGGTGGAACGCCGGGCGCTCCCCTGCTGGTTTTTCCGCATCACCAACTTTGCCGACCGCCTGGTGAACAACCACTTGAACAAGAAAATCGACTGGAGTCAGCGGACGGTGGTGGATCAGGTGAAGTGGATTGGTGCAAGCCACGGCGCCGAAGTGGACTTCGCTGTGCAGAACGCTCCCGCCGGTACGCCTGCCATTCGCGTGTTTACCACCCGCCCCGATACGCTCTTCGGTGCCACGTTCATGGTGCTCTCCCCCGAGCATCCGCTGGTGGAGACCATCACCACCCCCGCCCAAGCCGCCGCTGTGAAAGCTTATCAAACCACCTGCGCCGCCAAATCCGATGAGGAGCGCACCACCGACACCAAGGAAAAAACCGGGATCTTTACCGGTGCCCACGCCATCAACCCCCTCACCGGCGCCCCCATCCCCGTATGGATCGCCGATTATGTGCTGATGGGTTATGGCACGGGTGCGATCATGGCCGTTCCCAGTGGCGACCACCGCGACTTCGCCTTTGCCCAGAACTTCAATCTCCCCGTGGTGGCGATCATCGATCCCGATTTCTCCGCCTTTGAACCGGAAATGATCAGCGGCACCAGCACTGAGGAGAAAACACCCGAACAACTCCGCGCCGAGGTTCTGGCGGGGAAAGCGGCGTGGTCGGGCCCGGGGCGGATGATCAACAGCGCCAACGCCACTCTGGATTTAAACGGCCTCGCCAAGGAGGACGCCATCGCCAAAACAACGGCGTGGCTTTCCGCCCAACACCTCGGCAACGCCAAAACCCAATACCGCCTCCGCGATTGGGGGATCAGCCGCCAACGCTACTGGGGACCACCAATCCCCGTTTGGTATGATGAAGAGGGGAACCATCACCCCATTCCGGAAAGCGAACTCCCCGTGCAACTTCCGGAGATGACCGACTTCCGACCCAAGGGCGACGGCAAGGGTCCGCTCGCCAATCGCCCCGACTGGTATAACTACACCGCTGCGGATGGTCGTAAGGGCCGCCGCGAAACGGATGTGATGGACAACTTCCTGGATTCCGCCTGGTACTTTTTGCGGTACATTTCCAGCAACGACCCGACCCAAGCCTGGGATCCCGCTTTGGTGAAGCAGTGGATGCCGATTGATATGTACATCGGCGGCAACGAACACGCCGTGCTGCACCTGATGTACACCCGCTTCCTGTGCATGGCGCTTCACCAGGCCGGTGTGTTGGACATGGGGAATGAACTCGCCGACCCGGGAGAACCGTTCAAAAAGTTCCGCGCGCACGGGCTCCTCATCAAGGATGGCTCCAAGATGAGCAAAAGCCGAGGGAATGTGGTCAACCCCGACGAGTTTGTAGCCGAACACGGCTGCGACACCCTGCGCACGTACCTGATGTTCCTCGGCCCCTACGAGCAGGGGGGCGACTTCCGGTTGGCGCAAATCTCAGGCATTCGGCGCTTCTTCAATCGCCTGTATGACTATTACTTCAACGATGCCAAGCAGGTGGTGGCCGAGGAGGAACTGCCGAAACCGCTCCGTGTGAAGATGCACCAGGTGATTCAAAAAGTAACGAAGGACTTGGAAACCGAAACCGAGAGCGACCCCATCGGCTACAACACCGCCATTGCGATGCTCATGGAACTGCTCAACGAATGCAAATCGCACGACGTAACAAGCCGGTCGCTTCAGGAAGCGCTGGTGACGATGATTGCCCCGTTTGCACCACACTTGGCGGAGGAGATCTGGCAAGGGGCGCTCGGCAACACCCGCAGCGTTTGGTCGGCCAAGTGGCCCAGTTTTGATGCCTCACTCACGACGAGCGACACCGTGGAGATTGTGGTTCAAATCAACGGAAAAATCCGCGAGCGCCTGGTGGTGGCCCGTTCCGCCAGCAAGGAAGAACTGGAACAACTCGCCCGAGGAACCGCCGCCGTTCAGAACGAAACGAAAAACGGCGCGGAAGTCCGCAAGGTCATTGTGGTTCCGGGAAGCCTGATCAACGTGATCGTGAAGTAACGCAGGAAGGGGTGGGTTGAGGCACGCGGTTACTTCCTCAACTCGCCCCCATACCAGACCACGTTGAATTGCTTCTGCATCCAGTAGTCCTTGTTTTTGGGGATGGCGCCGGGTTCGTTGAGGAGTTGGTGAAGATGTTCTTCTGCATAGTCGCCGGGTGCGAGAAGAGGCGCATGCAGGAGGAGCTCCCGGTGTTCGGGAAGGAGAGTAATCGCAACACTTTCCCCTGCGGTGATGGGGACACGTTCCTCCCCAAGCTGCAGTTCGAGTTGCAAAGGAGTGGTGTGCGAGGCTGATTCCAGATCCAGCGTCAATGTGTACTCACCGGGGGTGATTCCCTCGTGAAGCGGAATGCGTAGTGTTTCCTGATAGCCGAGGCGGTAAAACCGCGATGCCGGTTTTGGGGAGATCATGAGGCGCCACCAGCCGTTGCGTGGAGAGGCATCCAGTGGGCTGAGGGAATACACACCGGATTCGGAACCAGACGAAGCAACCATCGGAAGCTCCTGTGTGCCCGTGGGGAGCGGAACAATTTTCATCCATGGTGTATCGGGGCCATAGGCTTCGGGATTTGCTTCCACTCGTTCATGGTGTAACAGCAACTCCTGGGGGTGATGGAAACTCCAGACGGGAAACAGCGCCAGATGTGTGGGGGACGGAGACTCGGAGTCCTTCTGCTGCGGGGACAGAGGAACCACCGAGGCGTAGGTGTTGAGTTGGGGAAAGAAGCCGCGTAATTCTTCGGGGTGGAAAACGATGACGCCTTCTTCCATGGCCTCAAGAGCCTCGATGTTTGCAGGGGTGGCGAACTCCTTCCATAGCGAGTTGAAATAGGGGCGACCGTTCCAGCTCAGGGTATGCCCGGCGGAAAAGCACAGAAGAAGCGGAAGCAGGGATAGAAGCACTCCGGGTTTGTTCAACCATCCCTGAAGCACGGCACCGCGCAGCAGAAAACCAAGAGCCAGCAGACCCACTCCAAAACCCAAGACGGGATAACGCGGAGCGTGGAAGACCTCCACCAGTTGCAACCGGCTGATGAGCCACAGCGCCACCACATGAAAGACGCAAACCCACAGCCCAAGAAGGCCGTACAGCAGATTGATGGCCACGGGGACACTCCAGCGCCAACGTCGGCGGATGGCCCCATACGCGATAAACAGTATCGGTAGAGCCACGGCCACGGAGCCGCAGAACAACGCCCAATCGGCGCTCCCAATCATGTACCACGGACGGCGACCAAACGTCAATACCACGGCAAACGTGCGCACCAGGTTTCCGAGTGTGGGATCGGTCATCCAACTCAAATTCACCTGATCAAGGTACTCTGTTTGGCGGGCAATGACGCCGAGCCACGGGGAAAATCCGAGGAGAATCGCCCCTTGGGAAAGGGCGCCGCCAAAGAAAAATCGTGCTCGGGTGTCCCCCTTGAAGGGGACACAGAAGAGCCACGCAATCCCCAGCGCCGCGAGGACAAAACCCGACAACAGATGCGACCACAGCGCCACGGAACCGAGCACCGCATAGGCCACCCAAAGAAGCACGCCGGGTTCCTCGCGTTTTAAACTGCACAACCGGCAGAAGACCAGATACGCTGCAGACAGCGACCAGATGGCGAGCGTGTAGTTGCGCATCTCAGTGGCAGAATCCATCAGCACAGGAGAAACGCCGTACAACGCGCAGAGGAGCACGGCGCCGAGTCGGCCCGCCAACGGCTGCAGCAGCCACCAGAGGATCAGTGTCCCCAATACGAGGAGGATGAGGCCGCTGCTTCGGCCCTCCAACACGCCGGGGAGGGTTCCCGCCGCTTGGGCAAGGGAGAGTGTCCCCTTCAGCAGTAGATAGTAGAGCGGAGGGTGGGCATCGAATGTGGTGCGCTCTACCAATTCAGGGATGGGAAGGCTTGCCAAGCGCACGGAATACACTTCATCCCCCCAGAAGGTGTCGGGGTCGGAGGCGCGGGCAAACCAAAGGCAACTGAGGAAGAGGATCAGCAGAACAAAGAACGCCTCTGGGAGGAGGTTTTCCGAGAGCTTGAACGCACCGGTGCTTTTTGGTGCGGGGCCCGAAGGATGGGGGGAGTTCATCCGCGTTTGCCTTTTTTGGGTCGGAAAGCGCGGGATTTCCCCAGACGGCGTGCGTCTTGTTCACGCAGGCGAAGTTTCTCCAATTCGGCTTTCATGGCCATGAAACTTTCGTAGCGGCTGGGGCTGAGATCGCCTTCCTCCAGCGCTTCCAACACCGCGCAGTTGGGTTCGTTGCGGTGCTGGCAATCGGGGAATCGGCAACGCGAGGCGAGTTCCTCAATTTCGGCAAAGGTCTCGGAAAGTCCCTCCTCGCTGGATTGGTCATCCACCCAAAGTTGCAACTCGCGCACACCGGGGGAATCGATGAGCAAGCCGCCGGCGGGGAGCCGCATCAGTTCACGAGTGGTGGTGGTGTGGCGCCCCCGGCCATCTTCCCGCGTGGCACCAGTGGCCATCACCTCCGTCCCCATGAGGGCATTTACCAGCGTACTTTTTCCCACACCCGAGGAGCCCACAAACACCACGCAATCCTGGGGGGTAATGAGTGACTTGACTTGTTCCACGCCTTTTCCTTTCAGCGCGGAAAGTGGCATTACCTGTGTCCCCGGGGCAATTTCCTGAATTTCCTCGCAGCTTTCTGTGATGTACTCGGCATCAAGCAGATCGGCTTTGTTCAACAACACAATCGGTTGAATACCGGTTTCGTGAACCAACACCAGATAGCGTTCCAATCGGCGGGGGTTGTAATCCTCGTTCAGGCCCATGACGATCATGGCCTTGGTGACGTTCGCGGCGAGCACCTGCGCACTCGTCTTTGTCCCCTTTACCTTGCGCTGAAGCGTGGTGTGGCGTTTGAGGATTCCCTGAATACGCCACAGCGACTCGTGCTCTTTTTTGCGGACGGCAACCCAATCCCCCACAACGGGGAGCTCGGCCCAGGTGGTGGCGTTGTAGCGCAGATACCCCTTGATGCGTGCAGCGATTTCGCCCTCCCGCGTGACGATTGCATACTGGCCTTTGTAGCGCACCGCCACACGACCGGGGAGGATATCCGCTGCATCACCAAAGTGCGCGGCAAACTCCTGCGCCCGTTCGGTGTTCCAGCCGTAGTCCTCCAGAGCGACGGGACCACGGTTGAGTTCCAGCAGCGGGGCGGCATCGTCATCGGGTTCCAACTCAGGGTTCGTCATGGGCGGGGGACACTCATCTCCATTAGTTCTTTTGGTACTGCTCTTCGCGGCGCAAAACCCAGTACCATTGGTACATCATCATCCCAAGGGAAATTCCGATAAGGAAAAACCGGAAGCCCTCGGCGCCGGGGCTGAGGCGAAACGATAGCGCCGCAATAATCACCGAGGCGTAGAAGAAGTTGCTCACAAACAACAGCGTCATCTGGTGATCTTCGCGCTGAGTCTTGAGGTACCGTTGATACAAATGTTCGCGGTGGGGTTTGAGCACATTCTCCCCCCGGAGCAATCGGCGGATCAGCGTCAGGCCTACGTCAAACAGCAGCGGAAAGGTGAGCAATACAAACGGCAGAAATGGATCAGGCGAAGGGAGCCCGTTCTCATTGGCATGCACCAACAGCGCCGCCCCCGCCATGATGGCGCCAAGACCCTGGCTTCCACAGTCGCCCATGAACGTGCGCGCCGGGGTGGTGAGGTTGTGAATCAAAAAGCCGTAGGCCGCGCCAATCATCGCCGCCGCCAAAAGCGAGAACTCCAACCGAAACGCCAGATTGAGCGACATCAACAGCAGTCCGTAACCGAAGCATTCCAAGGCCCGACCCGCCAACCCGTTGATGCCATCCATAAAGTTATAGGCATTCATCAACGCAACAATCCAAAGCCCCGCCAATACTCCGCCAAACACCGGGTGCAACACGTAGGAGCCCGCAAAGGGGAACTCGAGCGTCTTCAATCCCACGCCGAAGATAAACGGGAGCGAGGCCAGCGCCAATTGCCCCGCTAATTTCCCCAGTGTCCCCAAACGGCCGAGGTCATCCAGCAACCCGAGCAGAAACCCGCCGAGCCCCAGACTCACCAAAAAGGCCCCATGCTGCCACGGCAACACATCGATGGTGAAGAGCTGCAGCATCCCTTGAATTTTGGGGAAGAAGGCCCACACCGCCCCGAAAACCAACAGAATGGCGAACACGGGACCAATCCCCCCGAGTCGGGGAATTCGCCCGGTGTGGCTGGTGCGGTGATCAGGCGTGGCCACGGCATCGGCTTTGGCCGCCCACCGGATGGACAACTCCGTCAGCCGATTGGAAATAACCCAGGCGGCAAACCCCAGAGCCAGATGCAGTAAGATCAACGATGCTGTCATGCGGGAACAAAGCGCCCTTGGTGAAGTAAGGGCTCAATCGTTACCGCAACCCCGCACACGCGCAAGGGGTAGTGTGGGGGGGCGTGAATCGCCCTCAAACACTTGTGCTTTCATCGTGCAGCATTTGATCAATCACCACACAGGCGCAGAGGATGAGGATATCGTTCTCCCCGGATTCGATTTCCACGGTATAGCGGTCGCTCCACATGGAAAGGGGTTTGCTGATGATGGCCACTGCCCGACCCCCTCGGCGAAACACAAAGTCGCGCTGCCAGAAGGAGCCTTCGATTTCGTAATCATTCGGTCCGGGAATATCCAAGAGAAACTTCTTCTGAAACCAACTGAATTGCTTCACAAAATCCGCCACACCCCGACCCTCCACAATGATCTGATACCGGGGACGAAAGGAAAAAAGGGTCTACTGGATTTCCGCCAACTGGCGACCGGTGGTGTCCTCGAAGGAAAGGTTATGACCCCAGGAGAAAAACTTCCCCCGGACGGAATAGCAGGGATTCCCCCCGGCGTCTTCAATGGCAAAACGATCGGTGAATGTCCAAATCTTCTCGCGGATGGTGTAGAGCATCAAACTTCTCCCTCCAATCGGTTGTTTTCTGTTACACTACAGAAGAGGAGGTTCCTCTCTTCATCAGTGATCTACAATCTCTCGCTAGGACTTCAGAAACTCCCGAAAAATCCTCTCCAAAGGGAGATAATCCGGGGCTTCCAAGGTTGGGAGCTGGGCCGCTTGTTCCTCGAGAGCTGAGAGTCCCTGATTGAAAAAATCCGCCAACGCTTTGGGCGGAACCACGGGGTGCTTTTCCATCAATCCCGATTTGTGATGAATCAACTCCTCGATGGTGCTTCGCAACGCTTGGATTTCCGGGGAGGGGGATTGCTGCAGGAGCGTGAGAAAATCCGTGGGGGGTTGATGGCGGAAATCACGAATCCAAGCGGCGGCGGCAAGGGGACGCAGAACGTAGAAGGCTTTCTTGATGCCGATCCGCTCACCATCCCAATAGGATTTCAACACTCCGCGAGCCGTTCCTAGATAATGGTGCATCGCTTTGCGGGGATTGAAGTATTGCGGCATCAATGCACGCAGTTTCCCCACAAACTGTTCCTCTTGCTTGTACACGATGGGGCTCAACAACCACTCGTAGATTACGGGGTTGGAGTTGCCAAACAAACGAAGCGCCTTTCTGAGTTCCCACCCCGCAAGGTCGATTGTTGTTACATCATCCAAGCTTTCAAACGAATCGCGCTGTTCCTTAAGGCTCAAATACCAATCCAACGAGTGACTATAGAGGAGCCTTACATCGTAATCACTATCGGGCGAGGCAAAGCCCCAGGCGCGGCTTCCGGATTCGCACGCCAAGAGAATGCGGATTTCCTGCTCCTGTGTCACCCTCTCCAACTTTAGTTGAATGCACTCAGCGATGTTCATGTTCCCACTCCTCGGTGATGGTAAGAAGAAGCTCCTCAATGGCGGTGGTGCTGGGGGTCTCCGGCAATGGGGATTTGGCAAGCAACCCTTCCAACTCGGCGGTGCGGCGTTCTGCTTCGGCGATCAGTTTCTCGTAGGAGTGCTCCCCCTCGCGAATGCTGAGAAGAAATGCGCGATCCTCCCCTTCAAACCGAACACGGAGAGTCCCCTCCTTCAGCAGAAACTCCGCGGCCATCAGCAACCGAAACGTGTGCATCATGTTCTTGGCGTCATAATCCCGTTCGCCGGATTCCAGCTGTTCCCAACGAGCCGGGTTTCGTTCAGAACGCCACGTCCAGTAGTTTTTGTGGTCGCGATGGGCCGACTCATAGGCATTACGATTGAACAAGAGCAGACCGATGAAGCGAGGCGTTTCATCTTCTAGGGGGATGGATTCCACTACCAAATTCCCGCCGCGAAAAACCCCTCGAGCTTGAGGGCCATAATGGTAAAGCCGAAGAAACTCACTCGAGTGTTCCAATCCGGCGGCGTGGCATTCCTCCAACCGAACACCGGAATCGGCCAAACGCACGGGGCGCATCGGGGGATTCTGCCAAGCGGCTTCAGCGGAGAGAAACCAACAGAAATCCTCCTGCCGGGGAGGGGCTTCCGGCTGCGGACGATTCACCCACTTGTTTTGTCCACGAGCCTTTTGAATCTGAGCGTTGGCATAGGCCACGTGGGATTGATGACATGCCCGGCTCAAAAAAATCTGACGGGACTGGATGAGTCGATGCCCACCTTTGGAAACGCGCAGGCGGCAATCTTCCGGAGAAAACAGAAGTTCCAGCATGTTGGGATTGGAGGCCATGGCCAATTCCGCGAACCGCTTGAGGGAGTAAAAGATGACGTCATTCTTTGCGTCGGAAAGTTGGAGCGGAGGCCCGGAAAGCGACAAATAACTCACCGCGGGAACGGCATAGATGCCACGGAGATCGCGATCAGAACCCGGACGATTCAAACCATAGGCATGGCTTCCGGAGACACACTCCAGAAGAATAAAATGCGGTTGGGTAAAGAGGGCTTCAATCGTGACGGGTAGTTGCATGGGTCAATCGCTCCGAACAGGTTCAAGAAGGCGGCATCCGGGCAACAGGGGAAAACTTTTTCCCTGTTCCTAAATTTCGTCTCTGTAATGAGGTTTCCCCGTTGAAAGGCTATACCAAGTGGAGCGCCCAGCGCCATGGCGAACAAGCAACCCTTTCTCCAAGAGGTTGCGGAATGTTGCCTTCAGCGTGTTCGGGCTGGCACCATGCTCTCTTGCCATGTCGCGATTGGTGACGCGACCATGCTGCCGGGCGTAGTCCAGGATCAATACCGCAAGTTCCGGTAACTCTGCCAGAGCGCGTTCTTCTCGCTCAATTTTGTCGGCAAGGCGGCGTTTCTGGTGCTGCAAGGATCTCATGAAGAACATCAGCCAAGGTTGCCAGTTCGGGGCTTCGGTGCGGATGGTAGCCTGTGTTTGGCGCAAAGCCAGATAGTAGCCCTCTTTGCTCTGTTCGATCACGCTTTCAAGCGAGGAAAAGGGGACGTAGGCATAACCCGCCTGCAAAAGAAGCAGAGTTGTGAGAACCCGACTCAGGCGTCCGTTTCCATCTTGAAAGGGATGAATCTCCAAAAAGATCACGATGAAGATCGCCACAATCAGAAGGGGATGAAGGCGCTTGAGTTCGCGCGTATCCTTTAGCCATTGAACCAATTCGGCCATGCGCTGCGGTGTATCAAAGGGGGTTGCGGTTTCAAAGACGACCCCAACCATTCGACCCGATGCATCAAAAGCCCCCACGTCATTCCGCAATGTTTTATAGCTGCCACGGTGACGCTCATCCTTCGAACTGTATTGCAGCAAATCGCGATGAAGTTGCTTCAGATGGTTTTCGGTGATGGGGATATCCTTCCAAGCTTGGAAGACAGTCTCCATTACCTCGGCGTAGCCTGCAACTTCCTGCTCATCCCGGGTTTCAAATTTTTTGATTTCCAGCCTGCCCAGAAGACTTTCCACCTCACGATCAGAGAGCTTGCTCCCCTCAATACGCGTCGAGGATCCAATACTTTCGATCGTGGCCACTCTCCGCAAAGCCCTCAGGCGCTCGGGAGCGAGTGTTCCCAGCGCTCTCCAAGCGCCCTTGAACTCATCGATTTCCGAGAGAAGAGCGAGTAATTCGGGAGTAATCTGAATGGTTTCCACGTTGATCATGCCGGTAAACATACCCGATTAGACCCGATTGTAAACCCGAAAACGTACCCGATTAGACCCGATTAGGGCCATTCACGGCAAATAGAGGTCGGATAAACCAAATCGGTAATTCGGTGATGAGGATACCTCTGTGGCCTGAGTAGAAAAAATGGGTCACTGATTTCGAGAGAATCTACCAGCAAACAAGGGAGTATGTTTAAAAATGAGGATGTACTGGTAGAGC
>JANRMB010000358.1:0-4326 GCA_033761985.1 Candidatus Sumerlaeia bacterium
GCAACACCGCTCCGGCGATTTTCCATGGGTCGTACGGGCGATCGCCATGCAGCTCTCCCGTGCTGGCGTTGATGAAAATTTGATACGTTTTCTTTTGAAACTGATACGCGGCAATCCACACCGGAAGTAGCACATACTTAACCGTGATGCTCTCATGCTGTGTGTGAAGACTCGTGATCCGTTGATGATCGCCCCCGATGTCCTCCCGTACCAGTTGCTCCAGAATGCTGTGCATTTTGATCTTCGCCTCTTCAAAACCATCCCGAGCGCTTACCTGATAGCGTTCTGTGGCAAAGCCCGACATATAATCGGGGTTGTAGGGTTTCAGGGCGGGGAGATCCCAAGGCTCCAGTTTATTCATTTGCACTTTGGGAACGCTGAAGGAAGCGCAAACCGTTACATCGTCGAAGAAGTGGTGGATGTGCCCACTCACGCTTCTCCACCGGGTGCGGCGTACCGTGCGGCGGTTTTTTCCGGAACCCACCGTCTCGTAGTAATCATCGCCGCGTTGCCCCGTGTAGGCGCTGAACGTCATGGCATCATACGTCCAATAGGGCGTGTAGAGCCCCTTCAGACGTTCGAGTCGGGAGATGCGTTTCAGGGCGTTGGGGGCAAACCAGAGGCTGGCGATCCAGTTGCGGAAAATCCCGAGTGCCTCATCCTGACCAACTTTGAAGGGCAGAATCCCCCCGGGGGCCATGATCGGTTCGCTGTCCACCAGCGGGTTCGTCATTTGTGCGGAACAAAACGGGCAAAACTCCGACTTCACGTGCGCCGGTAGCATCACCATCGCGCCGCACCCCGGGCAGCGTGTTTCCTTCACCACCCCGGCCAAAACCTCCGGGCTTACCCGCCCTTGTACAAAATACTTTTCAAACGCCAGTTCCTGAATTTTCTCCGGTGATTTCGGCACTTCCACCGTGTTGCCGCAGTAGCCGCAGTGCAGGGCATCGGCACCCGGTTTGTAGCCCATCTCCGCTCCGCACTGACTGCAGGGGAACTTCTTCCCTTTGCCGACCACAATCGCCACTTCATCCTCAAAGGTGACGGCTGCCTTCGGGGCCTTCACTTCCGGAGTCAGAAATCCCGGAGCTGCGGCTTTTGTTTTTCCAGGAGGCCGCACACGTCCGTAAGGGGAAGGGGATTCCGTCATCTTCGGTGTTCCATCACAGGCAAGGATTCAATTTTCTTCAAAGCACTACTACACTGTTGGCGTGTTTTTCTTCAATCCTGAACTTACTGGGGAAACGCCTTGGCCACCGCAAGGCGCGCCGCCGATAAGATCTCCTCCCGGTGTGCATCATACGCTTTTCCGGGTGCTTTGTAACCAGCTGCGTTGAGGTGCCCGCCACCCCCGAATTGCCCCGCCAAGGCCGAACAATCCACCCGACCTTTTCCGCGCATGCTGCAGCGCAATCCGCCGTTTTCCAGTTCATGAAACAGGATGCTCAACTCCACTCCCATAATGCTGCGGAGCTCGGTGGAAAGTCCCTCGGGCTCATGTTCTGCGCCCCCCACGGCCACGTAATCGCTCCAGCGGAGTTCGCTCCAGGCAAGGCGCCCGTTGCACTCCACATGCAGATTGCTGAGCCCCTTTGCCTGTAGAACCACCTCTTCGCGAGTTTTGCTTTCAAACAAGTACTCACTGATGCGACCGGGGTTGGCGCCTTTTTCCACCAGTTGACGGGCAATCTCGAACGTATGGGCGTTGGTGCTCGAATACCGGAAACTCCCGGTGTCGCTGCTGACGCTCGCATACAGGCTGTCGGCCATGGCGGAGCTGATGGGAATATGCAGAGCCTCCAGCACATGGAGCACCTGTTCCCCCACGGCACACGCTGCCGCATCAATGTAGTTGTAATCCCCGAAGGCATCATTCGTCAGGTGGTGATCGATGTTGATACTCACCCCTTGAGGAACAAACCCCGAGGCCACCCTGCTCGCATTTCCGCAATCCACAAACACCGTGCAATCAGCCTTCCACGAAGGGAGTTGATCGCTGATGAGTTCCACAAACGGAATGAACCGAAGCTTTTCCGGAACCCCGGAGGCGTTGTACCCCGCCACGGTTTTTCCCATCAGCTGAAGCCCCCGCAGCAGCGCCGTAGCTGAGCCAAAGCAATCGCCATCGGGGCGCTGATGGCTCACCACTAAAATCTTGTCGAAGGTATGAAGCAGTTCAGCAATCTTCTCTGCGCTTGCGTTGCGGCCCATGGGGTACTTCTTCCTGATTGAATTTCGTTAAAATTAGGCGGAAGCAACGGGTGGAGTCGAGCCTAGAAGCGTGTTTTCCGCTGACTCAGTCAGATCGGTGGAAGCACCCAAGTCCGGATACTTGAGCGGAAAATAGAGCAACGCAATCTCCGCCAGAATCAACCAATCCTCGGGGCGGTAATACATCTCATAGGCGATCAGAAAATAGAGGAACGCAAACCACGCCACGCAACAAATGGCAATACCGGTGGCATCCTTGCGCTGAAGGGCAAACAGACTCCACGGAATGAGCACCAGAATCGTGATGGTGTAGTGATGCGGCTCCAGAAACGGGCTCGCCAAATGGGAGAACAGTATCCCCACCGTTAACAGCGAAAGCCAATGCCCCTTTTTCCACCAAACGTACAACCCCGTGAAGGCATACCCTGCAAGGAAGCAGAACTTCATCAGTTGAGTCAACCAACTGGCGTAGTAATCTCCCTGAATGAATGTTTCGGGGAACATCCTCACGCTCACGATATAATAGAGTGAGATGGTGGGGAACTCCGTCTTGTATTGCCAGTAGGGGATTTGTTCGCGGAAGAGGATCAGTTCCTGGGAAATCAACCCCATGGTTGCAATCATCGCCCCATAAACCACCACCGGAATGGGGAGCGTCGCCAAAAACCCCCAACCAAAAGCCAGTACAAAAACCGGAACCAACAACACCGGCGAAACCTTCAGCACGATGGTCAATCCCACCAGAAGCCCCCCGAGCAGCCCTTGCCAACGACCGGGGAAAACCAAAAAAACCGCAAGCAGGAACGTAATCAGGATATCCAATTGCCCAAGCCGCAAACCATAAAACGCCGGACTAAACCCCATGGCAATCAACCCAAAGAACCCGTAGAGCAGCCAGCGACTCCTCGTGGAAAGCTGATCACTCTTAACCACTTTTGCCGAGTAAACCAACACCAGTAGAATCGTGGCGACGTGCATCAACCAATTGAGCGGCAACCAGACCCTGTAAACTTCCTGAATTGTCCAATCGGCGACGGGGGAAAAGCAAATCGCCAGAAACTGGGGATAGATGTACCGGCGCTCCAGTATATCCCCCCCGAAGTACGGGTTGTCTCCCGTGGCGATACGTTTGGCGGCCAAGTAATAGACTTCAAAATCGATGGGGTACCGGGCGGAATCTTCCAGCAACCGTAAAACATTCCCAAAGGACATCACGATAAACCCAACCGCCAACACACCCAGAATCGCCAAAACAAAACGGCGATCCACTTGCTTATTCCCAACTGTATTGCCCATAGAATGTGCGCTCCGGAAAAAAACTTCCGTTCCCCATATCACCGCGCAACGGAAAAACGCATTCAACCATAAGCTACTCCAAAAACAACAGCAGGCCCTTTTGAAACCAACTCTCTTTTTTTCCGGAATCGCCCCGCTTTGGCCAGTGAAGTTGCTTCTCTCCCTGATTCTGATCGTTGGTGCTTGCCTGCATGTATTTCAGCGGGAACTCCCCATGGCGAGAATCCTCACCGCAAACATGCTGATCCTGACCGGGGCTTTTCTGGAACTCTGGCATTATCGGATATTGAAACGCGGGGCCGGTGCTTTGGGTGCTCCGGCTCAACTCGTCACCCGGGGCGGGTTTCTTCGGGTTATTCGTCACCCGATGTATTCGGGTGACGTTGTCATGTTATTCGGCTTTGCACTGCTGATGAGCCATCCCGTTGGTTGGGGGGTGTTCGCCCTGTTTGTTGGGGTGGTTTTGGGGTTGTGCGCCCAGGAGGATCAGGCCATGGCGAAACAATTCCCCGAGCCGTTTGCCGAGTGGCGCAAGCACACCTGGCGCGTCTTCCCGGGGATTGTCTAATCGTACAGGGAAGAGCATTCGCTCTAGTGTTTACAAGGCATAATGGCCGAGTTGGTCATGAGTATTCGGTGTGAACGCAACGCCACTGTTAGGGAGTGCTTAGCTATTATCCTCTATGCTTGCACACCAGCCAAGAGATTGATTATTTACCTCCAGATCATCTGAAACCAGTTACAGGTTTGAGATTTTTATCTGGAGGGGTGAACCACCCTTTCGCTAAACTTTATTCTTGGGGGAACAAAGAGTTG
>JANRMB010000359.1:0-8178 GCA_033761985.1 Candidatus Sumerlaeia bacterium
CGATTTGATTCTGGAGAAGGTGCGTCGCTCTCCAGTGGAGAAGGAAATTATCGTGGTGGATGGTGCGTCTGAGGATGGCACTGTGGAAAAACTTCGTGAACAGGAGCGCTTTCCCGATACAACCGTGATTTATCAAAAGGCTCGAAGGGGACGCGGCAATGCGCTGAAAGTGGGAATGCGGCGAGCAAAGGGCGATGTAATCATTTTTCAGGATGCCGATCTGGAACTCGACCCCGATGATTACCCATCGTTGTTGGAGCCGATTGAAAAAGGGGAGGCCGATATCGTTTTTGGTTCACGGTTCCTTCGAGGTCGGCCGAACATGACGTTTCTTCAATACTGGGGAAATATGGCGGTAAACTTCTGGGTGGATCTTCTCTACCGAAGGGAACTTAGCCGACAAAACATGCAACTCACCGATGTGGAAACCTGCTATCAGGTATTTCGGCGGAAGTGTGTGCAAGGGATGCGGATCAAAAACAATAAGTTCGCTTTCACGGTAGAGCTCACAGCACGCTTCATTTTGGGTGGGTACAAAATTGTGGAAATCCCCATCTCGTATTTCCCCCGTGGGAAAGCCGAGGGGAAGAAAATCTACTGGGGCGATGGTTTTGCCTCGTTGTGGATTCTCCTCATGGTCCGGTTGGGACGGTAGAGCACCATGACAATTTTTGAAGCCTTTGTGCTGGGTGTTGTTGAAGGGCTGACGGAGTTTCTTCCCGTTTCCAGCACCGGGCATTTGATTCTCACACAGGATATTCTGGGGCTCGGTCCGGAAGTGGAACGCTATCTGGTCACGATTCAACTCGGGGCGCTCTTCGCCGTTGTGCTTCATTATCGCGAGCAGGTTCTTTCACTGATCACCGGTGCGCTGGGGAAGGATCCTGCTGGCCGCAAACTGTTAATGAATCTCTTCATCGCCTTTCTCCCGGCGGCGGGAATGGGTCTGTTGTTTGATGATATTATTGAAGCGTATTTCTTCAACCCCACCACAGTTGCAGTGGCCTTGATCCTCGGTGGGGTCATCATGATTGCCGCGGAGCGTCACCTGATGAAAAAGGGAGCGCAGGTGGAAACGCTGGACGCCATCACTTGGAAGTCCGCCCTAACGATTGGCTTTGGTCAATGCGCGGCTCTATGGCCTGGGATGAGCCGTAGCATGAGCACAATCGTAACGGCGCAACTATGCGGATTCAACAATCGGTTGGCGGCAGACTTTAGTTTCTTATTGGCGCTTCCTACTCTGGGGGCTGCAACCACCTATTCTCTGTTGAAAGGCATTCTTAACAACGAAGGGACAGGTGTCCCCATAACTGAGCTACCTTTCTGGGTGGGGATGATCACCGCCTTTGTTGTGGCGTGGGCGGCGATTGCGGGATTTCTACACTTTCTCAAACGGGTGGGAATGACCCCATTTGGAGTGTATCGAATCATTCTTGGTGTGGTGACGCTGATCTGGTTCTGGAGTTGATTCAGGTCAGGAGGAGGGTTCCCGAATGGTAACCTCACAACTCAAACGAGAACTCGGCTTGGGCGAGGCCATTCTGCTGGGGCTCGGCTCCATTTTGGGGACAGGTGTATTCGTAAGTCTTGGTATTGCTGCCGGGATTACCGGGCCCTCGGTGTTATTGGCAATTCTCCTTGCGGGTGGTTTGGCGTGCTGTAATGCGTTGTCCTCAGCACAACTCGCCGCCGCGCATCCCGTCAGCGGTGGAACGTATGAGTATGGTTATCAGTTCCTGAATGCTCCCATGGGATTTCTCGCCGGCTGGTTTTTTCTTCTGGCGAAATCAGCCTCCGCGGCCACCGCAGCACTGGGCGTTACGGGTTATGTGCTTTCCGGATTGAATCTCCCTTTGGAGATCGGAACACAACTCGCCGCGGTTGTAACGTTACTGTTGACCGGGATCGTATGGGCGGGATTACGGCGTTCCAATCAGGTGAACACCGTCATCGTTAGCCTCACACTTCTGGCATTGCTCGCATTTATCGTTTGCGGTCTTTTGGGGACAGTGGGCGCTGAAACCTCCTTGTTTCAACAGGAATTTTTCGAAGGAGAATCTGCCCCAGAGCATGTTTCTCGATTTCTGGAAGCCACCGCGTTACTGTTTGTTGCCTTCACGGGATATGGTCGAATCGCCACCATGGCCGAAGAAGTCAAAAATCCTAAGAGAACCATCCCACAAGCCATCCTCTTGACCTTGGTTTTTTCAACTATTCTTTATCTGGGTGTGGCATGGGCTGCGGTAGGAATTATGGGGACAGAGGAACTCTCTGCAGCGACACTTTCCACGGGAGCGCCCCTGCAAATTGCCTCCGAACAACTGGGTATTTCTTTCCTCCCAGAATTGATATTTCTCGGGGCCATCACCGCAATGCTCGGGGTTTTGCTGAATCTGATTCTGGGTTTGTCACGGGTGTACCTCGCCATGGCTCGTCGAGGAGACATGCCTAAATCTCTCGCAATTCTTAGTTCAACCAATCAATCACCCTCTGCAGCGATTCTTACAGCCGGTGGAGTCATCTTGGTCCTTGTGCTCATTGGTGACATCAAAACCACCTGGAGCTTCAGTGCCTTCACTGTGTTGCTTTATTATGCCATCACCAATGCGGCGGCGCTCAAACTCACGCCTGAAATCAGACTCTATCCGCGTTGGGTATCCTGGGTGGGACTCTTCGGATGTCTTGGTTTGGCAGTTTGGATTGAGTTTACCGTATTGATCGTCGGGCTTTCCCTCGCTATTCTGGGATTGTTTTGGCATATTTGCTTTCAACGCTTTCGTTCAACCCTCTGATTGCCATGGCACCTGTAAATCTTTCTCCCTTGCCGATTGATGAAGTTCTTCCCCAAGCTCTGGAGGCCCTTGGCATCCGTCCAAATCTCGTCTTACAAGCACCCCCGGGAGCCGGCAAAACGACTCGACTCCCACCCGCAATACTCACATGTGATTGGCAACAAGCGCCGCATAACCGCGTGGTGCTTCTTCAGCCGCGTCGTGTTGCCGCACGGGCCTGCGCAGCACGTATTGCTCAGGAGCAGGGTTGGACTCTTGGGAAGGAAGTGGGATACCATATCCGCTTCGAGCGCTGCTTCCAAAAGGATACCCGGCTGCTGGTCGTTACGGAGGGAATTCTCGCTCGCCAGCTTCAGAGCGATCCATTTCTGGAGGGCGTGGGTTGCGTGATCTTGGATGAATTCCACGAACGGAATCTACACTCCGAGTTGGCCCTGTCACTGTTGCGAGAAGTTCAGGAAGCACTTCGCCCTGATCTTCGGCTGGTGGTGATGTCGGCCACCTTGGAAGCCGATCCCGTGGTGGAATTCCTTGGGGGGGCCAGTAAACTCATTTCACCCGGGCGACTCCATCCCGTGGAAGTGGAGTATGAATCCGTGGAATCTACGGTGCCGATTTATGAACGAGCCGCCTCTGCCATTCATCGTTTGCTGAAAGAAGAATCCGGGGGACATATCCTCGCATTTCTTCCAGGAATGCAGGAGATTCGCCGCACACAGGAGGCCCTTGGAAATCCCTCGGGGACGGAGACCCACGTCTTGCACAGTAGCGTGGGGACGGAGGAGCAGGACCGTGCGCTGGCACCTTCCACCAAACGCAAGGTAATCCTCAGCACCAACATCGCCGAGACCTCCATCACCATCGAAGGAGTACGGGCCGTGGTAGACGCCGGTCTGGAAAAAGTTTTGGTGAATGAGTCCCGGTTGGGGATCGACCGATTGGAAACTCAGCGAATCAGTGCAGCCTCTGCAGAACAACGCGCCGGGCGTGCAGGGCGTACCGGGCCTGGTCGGTGTTTACGCCTCTGGACTCGTGGGCAAAACACCACGCTAACTCCCATGCGACAGCCGGAAATTCATCGCATCGACTTGGCGGGGACGATTCTGGCGCTTAAAACGTTTGGCGTCGGCAAGCTCGAAGACTTCCGATGGTTCGATGCTCCCCCACCCCAACAAATCCAGCGCGCGGTGGAACTTCTGAAGCTGTTGGGTGCACTGGATTCACAGGAGATGCTCACCGAGCGTGGCAAACAATTGGCGGCGCTTCCGCTTCATCCACGGTTGGCAAACCTGCTTCTCGATTCGCAAAAAGCAGGAATTCTAAACCACGGAGCCACTGTTGCCGCCATGCTTAGCGAGAACACATTCCCGGGGCGCGAACGCGGTGGAGGGGCCTCGTCGGAAAGTGACATCATCGATGCCTTGGAGGAGTTTGAGCGAGATTCCAGTTCCTACGCACGCCTTCGCCGTTTGCAGGAGGAGTTGGTGGGATTACTTCAATCTCCAGGAAGAAAGAAGAGTGTCCCCGTCAGTGAGTCAAGGGAACCACTGATGAAGGCACTCTTGAAAGCCTTTCCCGATCGCCTCTGCATCCGCAGAATACAGGATCCGCAACGCGCTGTCATGGTGGGCGGTCGGGGAATCACCCTTGGAAGAGATTGCACCGTTCGAAGAGCGCCGCTGTTCCTCGGATTGGATCCCACCGATGTAATGGGGGGCGGTAAAGGAGAAGCAAGGGTTTCGCTGGCAAGCGCGGTGGAACTCCCCTGGCTCAAGGAAGAGTGTCCCCATTTGGTCACGGAACGAGTCGAGTGTGTTTTTGACGAAGAGAAACAATCACTTCGGGCCTTTCGTCGACTCTTCTTTCTGGAGCAAGTGGTTCAGGAATCTCCCACGAGTCTGGAATCCTCCAGTAACTCAGCCGAAGTGCTCTTCTCCGCTCTTCAATCCCGGGTGGAAGAGCTTATCCAGGGTGAAGAATCCGCTGCTTCTATTGTTGCGAGATGCCGACTTTTGGCGAAATCTTTCCCAACTGATGATTGGCCGCAATTTGAACTGGAGCAATTGATGGAGGTCTTGAAGATGGCCTGCACCGACGCACGTTCTACCGCAGAGGTGAAGTCAAACTTGAGCGCAACGCTTCAACAGACCCTCGGGTGGAATCGCGTAAAGGAATTGGATTCACTCGCACCGGAAAAGCTTCAGGTTCCCAGCGGGAGTGCGATTACCTTGATCTACGACTGGGAAGGTTCCGCCCCCCCGGTTCTCGCCGTGCGTTTGCAGGAGTTGTTCGGGCTCCCGGAAACACCCGCTCTTTTGGACGGACGGGTGAGGGTTCTTCTTCACCTCCTGGGGCCAAACTATCGCCCTGTTCAAGTAACGCAGAACTTGGCCAGTTTTTGGAAAAACACCTACCCGGAAGTTCGTAAAGAACTACGTGGCCGCTACCCCAAACACAGTTGGCCCGATAATCCATTGGAGGCGATTGCCGTGCGTGGAGTAAAATGCCGGATCGAGTAATCAGAGTTGATCGATGGGTTTGGATACATAATTCGGAACTTATTCACAAACTCTGTAACTGGCTCCGAGAATTCTTACACCCACTTCATATCACGTAGAAACGGAAGGCGTTCCCGGGTTTCTCGAACTCGTTCCAATTCCACCTCGGCGAGGCTTACTTCCGCGGAGATACGTTCCACTTCCACCACTGTCCCCATGGGGTCAATCACCTGACTCGACACAGGATAGCTGAGATTGTTTCCATCAACCCCTGTGCGGTTTACGCCAATTACATAACATTGATTTTCAATCGCCCGGGCACGAAGCAACGCAAACCAATGCTCAATTCTTTTGTGGGGCCAATTGGCAATCACCACGATCATCTCCACCTGTGGGGCTACCTTACGAAAAAGCTCGGGGAACCGAAGATCATAACACACAAACGTCGCCAAACGAACTCCGTCCACATTCAAGGGCAACGGACGCTCACCAGCACGGTAAGCCTGATCCTCGCCACTGTAAGTGAACGGGTGCATTTTTTCATACACACCAGCCACCACACCCAAGGAGTTCACCACAACCGCTGCATTAACGGGTTTGGGACTTCCGGGTTTTTGCAGAGCCATTCCGGCAATCACGTTCGACTGGGATTGCCGGGCCAGTTCCTGAACCGTGTCCATGCTCGGGCCGTCCAGGGGCTCCGCAGCCTCGGCACTTTTCATCGTGAATCCCGTATTCCACATTTCCGGCAGAACAACCCAATCCGGCGAACTTACAGCAATCTGCTTCCCCCAAAGTTGGCGAAGTCGTTCCTGATTGGCTTCTGGATTTTCCCATTCGGCGTTGAATGAGACCAAGGCTACTTTCACAACACGGCTCCCCGTTGAAATGATGCAAAATCAGGCCTCAGCCCCACCACGCGGTAAAGCAAAACTCCGCGGGTGACTTTGATGATCAACGGCGATTCGTGCTCTCAAAAATTTTGTCGGCGCTGGCGGCTACAAAACCATCGTAAAGCTTCCCGCCCGCCGAGGCGTCGGGGTAACGCATGGCAAACTCATAATAGCAGGTGGGAATCCGATGCCGCTCGCCCCCGGCGAACTCGATTTCCACTTCATCTGCCAGAGTGCTCCCCTGCTCCAGAAGCACAGCCGGAGTTCCCTTAATGACACCACCCGAGGTGTTCAGCGGATATCCTTCCGCCGCAAGCCACTCGGCAAAAGGGTGAATCCCTTGAAACGTTTTTAACGTATTGATGCTGATGGTAAAATGATTTGCCCGGAGCCCCAAGGCCGCAACCCAACCGGCATACTCCGATTCCTCAGAAAGGCGCAGGTAATCCTTGTAGGATACCGGGTTCCACAAACGGCCCGACCACAGCACGGAGGGCTCTGCAACTCGCCGGGGATCCACTTGAGCGCAAAGCCCCCGCACGGTGTGCTGCAGAAATGGGGAGAACTCCGCAGTCATCAGCTCACTGAGAAAAATCCTCGGATGCCCATCCGGATGAACATATCCGAATGCCTTCAACTTTTTATCTTTGAATTCGTAGGGAGCATACCGGTTGTAGCCCAACGTAAGGAGGTGTTTTTCCAAAGCCAGAAGATTGATCGGCGCGCAATCAAAGGTACGAAACGCGATATGATCATTGGCGGGAAACTCCCCCCGCTCCAAGACCTGATTTCTCAATTTGAGAGCCATGGGGGCAATTTTCGTATAATCCTGCCAAAGCGCCTGAAAAAACTCATCTACTCCGAACATTCTGCTTCTTGCTCCTGTTGAGGTTTCGCGTGATAACACTTTCAAATGGAACGAAGTTTCCAAGAGAAAAGCAAACTCGATTCGTTGTTGCGGGTAATTTCTCTCGACGTTTTCGCCCTCCATCGGCGTTTTGCTATCCCATCACTCCATCGTTCGATACCAGTTGCCGTGCGTTTCACCCCCGGAAATCAGCTCCGATTCCTCAGCGCCCTGCTCTTGGGCCTGCTCATTGCCACCCTCTTACTATCACTGACTCGGCGCTTAAACTCCGATGAATTTCAGTTGGGAATTCTTGCCTTGGAAATGAACCGGGGTCGGGCACTCTATTCCGAGCTTTGGGATAATCACGGCCCCTCCCCCGCATGGCTCATGGCGGGAGTATTTCAAGTCTGGCCCTTTGAGGACTATCGCCAGTGGATCGGGCTTCGACTCGGTGCTTTTTTGTTATCTTTGGTGAGCGCGGGATTTGTTTGGTTATCCCTTTGCAGGCTGTACCGTTCCAAACGTCTTCAACTCCTTGGGTTGTTGGTGTATCTCGCGCATCCCGCGGTGATCTCCGTGGGGTACGAGGTGCGAAGTGACCTGTTGCTGATGGTATTTTGGACAGCCGCGGTTTTCGTGTGGGTGAGTTGGAACACCGGAAAAAAGGAGAGAAGCATTTGGGGCGAAGTCTTCTCTGGAGCACTCAGTGCCGTTCTTCTGGGGCTTTGTTTTTCCACCAGTTTGAAGTCGGTGTTTCTCTGTGGTGCCCTGGGGTTGGCGAGCCTGATCCTTACCCTGAAACGTCCGCAGCACGGCTGGGTGTTTGTGGGTTATGCGGTTGGCGGTGTTGTGGGACTGCTCCTCTGGCTGGCGCCGCTTTGGTGGAACGACACACTCCCTCACTTTTGGGAACAATTCGTTGGGAAAAACATCGATCGCCCCTCCCCACCCATCTTTACGGGGTTGAGTGAATTATTTGAATGGGCCCCCTTGAGTGCATTCCTCCTTTTATCGTTTTCCCTACTGGGTTTCCGATTGATACCCGGGACCAACTCACGATCCCAGCTCGTTCTCTCCCTCTGGGCGGTGATGCTCGTCCTTGCTGGGGCGTTTTGTTTTGTTCTCCCCACGCACCACCTGCA
>JANRMB010000360.1:0-5573 GCA_033761985.1 Candidatus Sumerlaeia bacterium
AGTGGTTTAAAGACCACGTCTGCAAAACCCGGGAAGAACTTGTGGAACGCCTTTGCAAGGCACTTTGCTGGGCTATGGAGCGAACACAAGGAAACATCCAAACTTGCCGCATTCGGCAGGTTATTTAGAAAAACCGTCTAATTCAATGTTACGTGGCGATTCTTAATCCTAGTAAACATATCAATGTTAGATTAAAGGAATTATTCCCTCTATCCATTCACACAAAGGGACAAAACGATGTTGTATATACCCATTTCCGTTGGGACAGAGAGATGAAAAAATGGTTTTCGGAGTAAATTAATTGTAGCAATTTCTTATAAATATTCGTTGATAGTTTAAAGATCTTCTCACCCTCCGGCGAGCCAGCGCAGCGCCGGGGCAACAATCAGAAGTGCCACGGGAGTCCCCAGCACGCCACCAAGAATTGCCATCAGCAAACCCACCGGAGCCATGCTGGGATAGTAACTCGCCGCCACCACCGGTGCCGATGCCGTTCCGCCGATGTTGGCCATACTCCCGGTGGCGACCAGGAACACCGGAGCTTTGAGCAGCCAAGCTCCGAAAAAGAGAATGGCGATGTGGATCAAGATCCAAAGAATTCCGAGGAGGATGAAGACAGGGGCGTCCAGAATGGAGCGCAAATCCGCTTGGGCCCCATAGGTGGTTAACAAGAGATACAATCCGATGTTCCCAATACTGGAAGCACCGCAGTAATCCAAATGGCGGAGGCGAGTGGTGGAAAGATAAAGACTGACTGCTGTGATCAGAAGAATCCCCCAGGCGAATCCGCTGAGGACTTCACTCATGCGTTTAACCCCGAGGTCTTCCCAAAAATTGAAGATCATGGGGCCGAGCCATAAGCAGATTTGGCTAATCCCAAAAGCCAATCCCACCATGAGGGCGATATCGTAGGATTTGGGGGCACGTTGGTTTCCTTCCTTTTCCAATTGAAGACGCGCGCTCAGCTCCTCCACAATTTTTGCACTGGCTCCCGTGGCGGCATCGATCCGCTTCTGATGCCCGCTCATGGCCACAAGAAATCCCAACCATGAGTAGGCTAGTACGGTATCCAGAATGATCATGGGGCCGATGATGTTCGCCGGGGCGTTCAAAGAAACGAAGACAGCCGTCATGTTTGGCGAACCACCGATCCAGGAACCCGAAAGCCCAGCGAGGCCCTTCCAACTATCCACGGGAAGGGTGAACAGTGAATTAAACAGCGCGAAGCTGATGATTGCCCCAAGAACGATTCCCACCGTGCCGATGAGCATCACCAGGATCGCCCGGGGACCTAGTTGACCGATGGTGCGCACATCAGTTGGCAGAATGAGTAGCACCAGCGTGGCCGGTAGAATGATGCGGGAAAAGAAGGAGGAATACAGGGGAGATTGATCAGGGACAATCGCCAAAGTGGTCAGGATCATGGGGATGAAATACATCCAAATCAACGGCGGCAGGTAGGTAAAGAAACCTTTAAGGGCAGGCAAAGTGCTGAGGAGAAAAACCCCCGCCACCACACTTGCCAAAAGACCAAAGACGCTGGCCGGTGCAATTAGGTAGGAGACAGCCCAAGTTTCAGTCTTTTGGGGGAGTGAATGCACTGTTTCCCCGTTGTTGGAAACGACCTCACCTTTGGCAGCGTAACTTCCCCGGCCGAGTTTGTTGAGCGTTGCCGTGGGGATCACCATGGTAACGCCAGCGGCTGCCGCTTGAGCCTGCATCTCCTTTCGGCGATCAAGAATGACGAGGGCATTTCCCGCTTCGGAGGCCTGTTGAACTTCAACGGTGTAGAACCGATCCATACCCGATTCCAATACTACTCCACTCTGCATTTTCTCCGTGTACAAATTACCAAGAGTAAGTTCCACAACGATTCGTTTGGTATCTTCAGGAAGATTTACTACCTTTACGGAGAGGTTTCCGGAACTCCCAAGTGCCGTCCTCAATGCCTTGAGTTCCACTCCCGGATTTTTTTCTTCAGCATTACAGAGGGTGGGATGGAGAAAAAAACCGAGCAGCATGGTGCCGAGGAGCAGAATGATTCGAAGGAAAGGCATAACGATGAGCTTTCGAAGGGAGTGCTGCACTTGAGGAAAGTTTTACCATAAACAATCGTTAGAAGGATGGAAAGCGAAAAGGTATCGGAGGTTGTAGGCGTTTTCTGGCATCCAGAGGTTTCAAGTGGGTGGAACAAAGGTAATAAATCACTGAAAACTCTTCTCGACCCGCTGTCCCAAAATGAGACAGGATATCCATGTTGTAGAGTTAAAACCTTGCTTTTCGAAATTCCGGAATTGATGATGCTTCTACACGCATAATACCAACTTCGAAACCACGGTACCCCATGGCCCGCATTCTAATTGTAGATGACGATGAAAACATTTGCCGTGTGGTGGCGCGTGTTCTCCAGCAGGAGAATCACACCGTGGAAACCATGGGTACGTACAAGGATCTGAAGGAACGGTTGGATCGTCAAAACATTGACGTCGTGTTTCTGGACATTCACCTCCCGGATAAGAAGGGCGATGAAGCCATCATCGAGATGAAGCAGCACGATCCCCTGCTTCAGGTGATCATCGTGACCGGTGATCTGAGCGTGGAGCGGGCAGTAAGCGCCATCAAGAACGGCGCAGCGGATTACATCACAAAACCCTTCACCCGCGAGGCGATTCTGCACGTGGTTGCCAGTGTGCTGCGCGAACGGAAGAATCAGGTGCAGGAAGTGACTCGTCAGCGTGACCCCTTGACGGCCATTGCCCCTTCCACGCGGCTGCTGGGTACAAGCCGCAAAATGTGCAACGTGAACCTGATTCTCAACAAAATTGCCCAGACCCCCTACACGCCGGCACTTATCGTTGGAGAATCGGGTACCGGAAAAGAGCTCGCCGCCCAAGCCATTCATCAACAATCCGCCCGCAAGGACAGTCCCTTGGTGCGGATCAACTGCGCGGCGATTCCCCGCCCTTTGGTGGAATCGGAGTTGTTTGGTCATGAAGCCGGGGCGTTTACCGATGCTCGCGCCATGCGCAAAGGTCTATTTGAGCTTGCCGATGGGGGAACCATCTTTCTGGATGAGGTGGGTGAACTTGATCTTTCCGTGCAGCCGAAGTTGCTCCGTGTGTTGGAAGACCGTACGGTAACGCGTGTGGGGAGCGGAGTCTCGCGCCCGGTGGATGTTCGGATTATTGCCGCCACAAACAGGGATTTACCGGCGATGTGCCAATTGGGGACGTTCCGGAAGGATCTTTATTTTCGTTTGGCCGTGATGACGATTCAAATGCCCCCTTTGAGAAAGCATATTGAGGATATTGAGATCATCAGTAACTCCATTTTGCGCCAAAAGAGTATTGAGCTGGGCCGTAAGGTGATTGGTTTTTCGGAAACTGTGATGAACTTTTTTCGCAACTACAGTTGGCCGGGTAATGTTCGTGAACTCAAGAATATGATTGAGCGCCTGATTATACTTTCCGATGGCGATGTGATTCACTTTGAGGAGCGGCACTTGCGGAGCCTAAGTTTTATGGATTCCAATGGTGATGTGAGTGAATCGAGTTTTCTACAAAGCCTGGAACCACGTGAACAGCTTTCTTCCTCACGACCAGGCTCCATGGATTTGTCTGATACATTGGATGATGAGGATTCTTATCAAGTGGGTTCGAATCCCGAATATAAGGAACGGATGGAAAGTTCTCAACAAACGGGTCGCCCGATGGTTTCTGGAACCAAAGGCGCGGGAGCATACCTTGCTGCACCGATGAGTTTGCAGGAAATTGTACCGTTGGAGGAGTTGGAAAAGCGCGCCATTTTGGATGCCCTCAACGCCTGTGGAGGAAACAAATCCACCTGCGCCAAACGCTTGGGGATTTCCCGTTCCACACTTCAGCGCAAGTTGTTTCAATACGGCATTGAGCAGGAATCCACCTAAGCGCTGGGGAGTCGGGTTTAGGCACTGGGTTTGACCAGATACTGAAAAAACTCCCGATTCCCATCGCCGCCGGTGATGGGTGATTCACATGTCCCCCTTAGCTCGAATCCTTTTTCCACAGCTTCCTGATTGAGGCGTTCGAGAACCTGTTGCTGGAGTGCAGTGTCCCTAATGACGCCCCCCTGGGGAACTTGGTCGCGGCCAACCTCAAACTGCGGTTTGACGAGGAGCACCGCCCATCCTCCGGGTTCCAGAAGGCGTTGGATGACGGGGTAAGCACGAGAAAGCGAGATAAAGCTCAAATCCGCCACAACCGCTCCCGGAGCGGGTTTAAACTGTTCCGGCTCCAGGGAATCCAAGTGCGTTTGCTCGCGGCTCACCACTCGGGGATTGAGCTGAAGGTTATGGTGAAGCTGCCCACGGCCCACATCAATCGCATACACTTTTTCGGCTCCCCGTTGTAGCAGACAATCCGTGAAGCCCCCGGTGCTGGCGCCAAGATCCAGCGCCACGATTCCCTCAGGATTGAGTTGAAAGGCAACAAGGGCACCCGCGAGCTTGAGTCCCCCGCGGGAGACGTAGGGGCAATCCGTCCCCTTGACGAAAAGCGGCAGTGCATCGTCCACAAGCAGCCCGGGTTTTTCGAGGCGTTTATCGGTGGTATGCACAACCCCTGCACGAATGAGCCGCTGGGCTTTCTCGCGGGACTCGGCCAGGCCGCGTTGATGAAGGAGGGTGTCGAGACGGATCTTGGGCATGGGATTCACAGAGATGATTCACAAGGATGAATTGGATGAAAAGGATAAAAAGGATAGGGTTTAAACATCGATTTCAAGGATATTAAGGATGATCACTCGAATCCTCCACAAAACCATTCCGATTGAATCGCTTAAACTCAAGTCGTTGATTGCCGAAGTTAATCAGCAAACCAACCTCCAATTGAGATGCTTTGAGATAATTAATCAGTTGTGCTTTGTGTTCGGGCTGAAGTGACTTTACTGCTTTCAGTTCCACAATCACAACATCTTCCACTAGAAGATCGGCAATGAATTCCCCAACGACGTGCTTACGGAAAAATACTTTAATCGGCTGCTGGCATACAACGTTGATCTGAAATTCCCGAAGAGCATGATAAAGACATTTTTCGTAAACAGACTCTACAAAACCCGAGCCCATGACGTTGATGACATCAAATGAAGCACCAATAATTTTTTGGGTAAGTTCAGCGTGTTTGAGAGTTTGATCCATTGAATCTATCCTTGGAATCCTTGATATCGATGTTAAACTTATTCGTGGTCAATCCATAATCCTTCCTCTGATCCTATTCATCCTTGTGAATTACCTACTCCGATTGACATCAGGCGTGGTTTTGGTTCCCCCTATTGCCCCCTGTTTCTGCAGGGAGTTTTTCCTCTTTATGTGGGTGTAAGCATGCGGATTGGTTTGGTAACTCTGGGTTGCGATAAGAACACCGTGGATAACGAGTATCTGGCGGGGTTACTGACAAAGGGTGGTCATACGATTGAAGTGGCCCAGCCCGGAAATCCCCCCGATGTGGTGGTGATCACCACCTGTGGGTTTCTTCTTTCCGCCAAGAAGCAGAGTTTGGAACACATCGATCAATGGGTGCAGGTCCGCAAAAAGCACG
>JANRMB010000361.1:0-5670 GCA_033761985.1 Candidatus Sumerlaeia bacterium
CCCCCTTTCGCCAAAGAGTTATGGAGGATTTTGTAGGCTCCGGAATGGCCGGAAAGGATAATTCCCTCCACGCTGGAATCCAACAGTTTGCCATCATCCACGAGTTGGCTGACGAGTTCCGTGTGCAGTTTCAGGAGACCAAGTTCCTCTTCCAACTTACCGCCGGAAGAATCAGGAACATCCACCGGGCCCTCGGGGAACACGAGCACCACGTTGCGTTCACTTTCCGCCACCATCGTAGGGAGATCGAACTCGAGAAGTGCATTACGAACATTATTGTTATGGCCGTGGAAGTAATAGAGGAGCGTAACTTCTGCCCTGGGATTAAATCCGGCGGGGATAAAGACCGCCACGGTACTATCGGAATAATGAAGCGTTTGGGGATAGCTCACATTATTGCGGGTGTATCCCTCAGCCCGACTACTGTGGGGAAAGGGGGCATTCTCCAAATAATAGAAGCCCGTTTGGCCTGCGGCGGGCGTGGGGAACTCATGAATCCAAGGATCATTCGCCTTTGGGGCACAGGCAAACAACACGGAAAGCAGAAGAGTGGCGGCAACTTGTTTGTACATGAAAGCGGACTACCTCTTTATGGTGGAACTGGGGGGATGTTGCCAGAAAATCAGTTGAAGCCATGGCACACCATCACAAGAGTGGAAACCTGTGCGTTGCGTGCGCAATGGTCAAGACGCTTTTGGCCTTGAAGGGCAACCAAAAAGGCCTTGGATGCCACTAAAAGCAACTGCACGTAAGGGATGATATGCTGCTCTTTTGGAACAAGATACATCGATTCGCCGGGGGCATCTTTGAGATTGTGGGCGGAAGCACCATTCTGTTGCTCAATGCCTTCTGCCAAATTCGTTTCAACGCTCGCGATCTGGGGCGCCTCGTCCAGCAGTTCCAGTTGATCGGCATCAACTCCTTTCCGTTGGCAGTGATGATCGGTTTTTTCACGGGGATGATCTTCGCCCTCAATTTTGGAATCCCCCTGCGGGATTACGGTGCCGAGGAGACCATCGGCGGGATTCTTACCGTGGCGATGGTGCGGACGTTGGGGCCGGTGTTCACCGCTTTCATTCTGGCGGCTCGTGTGGGCTCGGCAATGACCGCCGAACTGGGAACGATGTCTGTTTCCGAGGAAATTGATTCGCTTCGCATGATGAACATCAAACCGGAGCGCTTTCTGGCGCTTCCCCGCATCCTTGGTTCCATTATCATCAACCCTCTCCTCACCATCTACTCCACCTCTGCAGGGGTTGTGGGGGGCTGGCTGGTGGCCCGCTCCTATTTGAATGTCTCCGATGACACCTACTGGCTGGATATCTACCGGCTGATGAATTCCAAAGAAGTTTACACCGGGCTCACGAAGTCGGTTGTCTTCGCCTTGGTCTATTCCTCTATCTGCGTGTACATCGGCATGACAACCAAAGGGGGTGCCGAGGGAGTTGGGCGTTCCACCACAACAGCGGTGGTTTCCTCACTCACCATGATCCTGGTCGCAGACTTTGTTATTACACGGTTCATTTTTGGCTGAAGTGTCCCCCGATTCGCCCCCCGAGGATGACGACCAACCAATCGTAGTGGTTGGGTCGCTTTCGGTCTCCATCCCCGATTGGCTTTTCCATTGCGGATTGGCGGAAAGACTCCGGGAGGAAACGGGTTCCGCTTTGGCCTGGTTTCTCTTTCTGGATTTGGTGACGTTGGATTGTTCCCGAAACCCAATTCCCGGTGTGGTGGAGCTGACGCTCAAGAGTTGGGAATCCCGCACAGGGATGGAGGCCAAATCGCTCCTCTCCACCATCAAAAAACTCCGGAAGGCAGCACTGGTACGGTGCTTTTTGCCCGATAACGAAGAGGAAAGCGCCCTCTTTCAGATTATCACGCCGCTCTCCACACCCATCCCGTGGCGAACCGTATGGGATACTCACTATGTCGGAGAATCAACCAACCAAGGTGGTTCCCCCGGACAGTTGCTTCGATATGCCGAAACACCATTGACCCCTGAGTTTAGTACCGGAGTGGTACAACAAAACAAGTTTCAACAGGTGCTCGATCTTTACCTGAATCTGGTTTCCATGAAGTTGAATCATTTTGTTCAGGATGAACTGCTGTTGATCTCCGAATTCTACGACACGAAGATGATTCGCAAAATGTTTCTCCGTGCCCGTGAACAACAGGTACAGAACCTCGGTTGGATCATCCGCCAGATTCGCGAGGAAACCCTTCGACTCAAATCCAACGCCGCCCTCAAGGGAACTCCCGTCGAAACGGAAAAGGGTGACGCATGATGAACGGTGAACGTACTCGCCAAATTCAGGAGTGGTTGGAACTCCGCTATCAACAGGGCTTGCTGGAAGGATCTGAATACAAATCCTACAGCCCGGTTTATGGCTTGGAGTTGGTGGGAAAAACCGAAACTGGGAATTCCCCGGCGATGCGCTACTGCATGATGCTACAAGTGATGCGCACGTTGGATGTTCTGCAACCCCGGTCGGTTTTGGATGTTGGCTGTGCCGAAGGATTCATCGCCCGTAAAGCCCATGAACTGTACGGGTGTGCAGTCGTCGGTGTGGAAATGGCCGTGCAGGCCTGCCGAAGAGCCGGAGAAACCACTGGCATCACAGCTCTTTGCGGTTCAGCGGATGCCCTCCCTTTTGCCGACAATACGTTTGATGTCGTCGTTATGACCGAGGTTCTGGAACACTTGGAAAACCCTTTCCACGCTTTGGTCGAATGCTGGCGGGTGGCGAAAAAAGGGGTGCTGGTCACGACCCAGGAGTTTCTCCCCTCCCGTTTGGAGCGCTGGGTTTGCATGCGGCATGTGAATCACAACGCCGACCATGCGGAGCGTAACTACAGTCATGCCAGCGATTGGCGGATGCTTTTTGGTGGCGGGATTCACTTCCGCCCCCAAGGCTGCTATCCGAAATTACTTCGAACGCCGTTTCATACACAAAACCCCGAACAAGCCCGGGAAGCATTACTCTCCATTGTGGATCACCCGCTTGGCCGACTGCGCTATTTTGGAATGACGGCGCTGATTCCAAAAACTCGTGCGGCGCGGAAAACTTTGCAGCAAGGGGAACGCTCCACCTCCGACGAAGCCATCGTGGATCGGCTCTTCTCCCCCGCCGTTGAGCCATTACCCTCGCTCAAAAAACTGCCGAAAGCTCCAGTTCCTCGGAAGCGGGATTCTTGGGCCGGGCGGTTTGATCCCCTGACCCACCTATACCAGGAGCGAAAGTACTCGACTCAACGAATTCGGGCAATTGAAGAACGGCGACGATGGCTCGCCAAGCCTCGGCCCGTGGGAACATGGGGTTCCCATACCGCGCAATTTTTGACTCTGATGTTGCATGAGCGCCGCCAAGCCGTGAACACCAAGGAGTGGATGTTACAGCTTGGTCCTAAGATAGCCGATTTCTTTATGCACACCATCCACGGACTGATGAGCGGAACCAGAGGCACCATACGTTTTGAGGTGGGGCCCAAGGTGGTGAAACACGGCGAACGGGAGTTGAAGTGGGAAATTGATTGCCGCTCCATTAAAGGCGCCACGGGTTTTTCCCTTTTCGTGGAAAAACTGAACGCCGGGAAAAACCTGCGTGACATCCCCCACGGGGAGCCCTACCTTTTCGATACTGTTTACCCAAAAACGGGATTTCCCACCCGGGGCCGTTACCGTGTTTGGGCCGTGGCGACGGGGAAATACGGCAAACATTTGGGGGAAGCCAGCAAACCGGAAGTCTTGGATATTGTTTGACTCTGCATGCAGAATTCCACCCTCCAACTCAACTTCCTTCTTTCCAAACCAACTGGCTTATGATTCGCATTCAGCCAAGCAACTAATAAGGAACAAGGCGTTTCCATGAACAATACCAAATCGATCATCATCTGGGTTTTGATTTTTGCAGTGTGCATAGCAGTCGCCATGCAGATGATGGGTAGAACTGCGGAACTTAAACTCACGATTTCCGAGTTCAAAACCATTGCGGAACTCAACAAACCAGAAGGTGAACCAACAAGCGGTGCAAACCGGGCCTTTGAAGGGGTTGTGGTCGACTCCGGCGGCGAAGTTTCCGGCACGCTACGGTTGGATGCTGTTCTCCCCAACTCTGTGGTGGAGAAAAAAAACAAGATTGCACAACAACTGGAGAATAAGGACACAGTAAAGTTCCGCACCTCCTACACGGCGCTCAACGACCTGAGCGATTTTTCCATCGCCAATAGTTTTGTTTATGATTCCCAGCAACCCTCAATGTTTAGTGCGCAATACCTGATGATCTTCCTGGTGCCGCTGCTTTTGTTCGTCGCGTTCTGGATTTTCTTTATCCGCCAAGTGCAAAGCTCCGGAAACAAAGCCATGAGCTTTGGTCGCTCCAAGGCGAAACTCATTTCCGAAGGCCAAATCAAAATTGGTTTTGATGACGTTGCCGGTGTGGATGAGGCGAAGGAAGAACTCAAAGAAGTTGTGGAGTTCCTCAAAGACCCCCGCAAGTTTAGCCGCCTCGGTGGCCGCATTCCCAAAGGCGTTTTGCTTTATGGTCCTCCTGGAACAGGGAAAACCCTTTTGGCCAAAGCCGTTGCAGGCGAAGCCAAAGTCCCGTTCTTCAGCATTTCCGGTTCTGACTTCGTGGAAATGTTCGTGGGTGTGGGTGCAAGTCGCGTTCGTGATTTGTTCGATCAAGCCAAACGCGCCAAACCCTGTTTGGTGTTTGTGGACGAAATTGATGCCGTGGGCCGCAGTCGCTTCGCCGGATTCGGCGGGGGCCATGACGAACGCGAACAAACCCTGAACCAACTCCTCGTGGAAATGGACGGCTTCACCACCAACGAAGGAGTGATCCTCATCGCCGCCACCAACCGGCCCGACGTATTGGATCCCGCTCTTCTCCGGCCCGGCCGGTTCGACCGCCAAATCGCTGTGGATTTCCCGGATGTGGAAGGCCGTTTGAAAATCCTGAAAGTTCACGCCAAAACCGTGAAGCTCGCCCCAGAAGTGGATATGCTGAGCGTGGCCAAAGGAACGCCGGGATATTCCGGTGCAGACTTGGCCAATATCATCAACGAAGCGGCTCTTCTCGCGGCACGGCAAAACAAAACCGCCATCGATCAGGATGATCTGGAAGAAGCCAAAGACCGCGTTATGATGGGCCCTGAGCGCCGGAGCATGAAAATCTCTGAAAATGAGAAGCGTGCCACAGCGATTCACGAAGGTGGGCACGCAATTGCCGCACGGTTTACGGAGTTTTCCGATCCTGTGCACAAAATCACCATCGTTCCCCGTGGTCGCAGTCTGGGGCTCACGGCCTATCTTCCCTCAGAGGAAAAACACAGCCAGAACACCCGGGAAATCAAAGCCAAGATGGTGTATGCCCTCGGTGGTATGGCTGCGGAAAAAATCGTCCTCGGCGACACAGGTACCGGTGTTGGAAACGACCTGAAACGCGTGACGAACATGGCTCGCCGGATGGTTTGCGAATTCGGGATGAGCGATCGCCTTGGTCCAAGAACCTTCGGGGAAAACCAGAACGATCTGACGTTCAATGGTCGTGATGGAAACAGCGGACGCGACTTCAGCGAGGAAATGGCTCAGATCATCGATGAGGAAGTAAAACTTTTGGTGGATGAAGCCTACGCCAAAGCCATCAAAATTCTGGAGGAACACCG
>JANRMB010000362.1:0-8946 GCA_033761985.1 Candidatus Sumerlaeia bacterium
ACCTCGGAAGGTTGATCCACAACCGATCGAGTGAGGCATCGTAATACCAACTGGATTCCGTGGATTGGAGAGCATTCTGATTGGGGACGGAGGAGAGTACCGTTTCATTCATTCGAACTTGAAGCGGAACTTGGGCTGCACCGAGGTATTCGATCCGCCAACCACGTTCCGTTGGAAGCACGGAGGCTGTTCCTTCATCAAGTGTGATGCGCAACGTTACATTCTCGCCCACACGCTCGGCATCAAAAGTGGTGAGGGCGTATTCACCGGTTAGGTAATCGAGCGTCAAGCCATCGTCTTCATACAGTTCCCCGCTGGCGGTGGTTGCGGATTCAGGGAAGAACATTCGGAGAGTCATCTCCTCCAACGGAGCGGCATCGGAGGTTTGCATCACCGGACCAAGGGGAATCAGCGCCGGAGCTTTGACGTACAGGGGAATGGTTTCCAACTGTACGGATTGCACCAGCGATTGCCCCCCCGAGTACTCCGTCCCCGTGAACCAATTGAACCAGCGCCCCTCAGGGAGATAGACGTTCACCTGGGAGGCCCCTTCCTGCGTCACGGGGACGGGCATTAGGTGATCGCCGTAGAGGAACTGCGTATCAAGATCGCGCACGAGAGGATCGTTCGGAAAATCCATCACCAGTGGACGCATGATTGGCGCACCGGTTTGCGAGGATTCCCACGCCACGGTGTAATAATGGGGGATGAGTTGATACCGCAGATTCAGGAGGTTGCGCATCGCCGTTTCCACCTGCGAACCGAACTTCCATGGCTCGCGATCGGCGTGATCCGAGTGAGGACGGAAGACCGGATTGAAGAGACCGAATTGGCACCAGCGCAGATACAACTCGGGGCTGGGATTGCCGCGGAATCCACCGATGTCGGAATTCCAACTCGGAACACCCGCAAGGCCCATGGATTGCGCGAGGGCTTTCTGGCGGCGGAGATCGAACCAACTGGAGTTGACATCGCCGCTCCACACACCGGCGCCGTAGGCTTGCATCCCGGGATAGCCGCTGCGACTCATGATGAAGCTGCGACCGTTGGGGCGGTACACCGCAAGGGCATCGAAGAGGGATTTGTTCATCTGCTGACCGATGATGTTGCTCACGGCGGGGGCATCACCCGCGCCGAATTGCATGTCCGTGGGGACGCCTTCGGGCTCGTTCAAATCTTGCCAAAATCCGTCGAAGTTGTAGGTGGTGATGAGCTTCTCATGTTTATCGCCCCACCAGTTGCGCATCGCCGCTTGCGAGAAGTCCAGAATGTACACGGGGAATTGCGACGTCACCCAGTTCAGGGCGTCCACATCATAGGGGTCGCCGTTGGGGCGTGTCCCCACAAGTCCCTGTGTCACCAATTCCGGAGTATTGAAGGACCGACCCGAAACAATCGGCTCGGTTATGGGAATGAGCTTAATCCCCTGAGCCTGAATTCCTGTGATGGTTTGTGCGGGATTCGCCCACGCGGGAGTCTGCTGGAATTCCAAGTTCCCCATCAGGTCAATACCAAACCAATCGAGATCGAGCACCACACAATCGAGCGGAATGTTTCGATTGCGGAATCCGTTGATGATACTCTGAACTTCCGCAAACGATTCGTAGCCAAACTTGCTCATGATGGTGCCGAGTGTCCACCGTGGAGGAAGCGACGGCCGCCCCGTGAGTTGGGTGTACTCATCCATTACGCCATACATGTCCGTCCCCATGAAGACATAGTATTCCAATTCGCCGCGCGTGCTGGCGTAGGTGATGGTCTCCGTCCCTCCGGAGCCAAAATCAAGTGTGGCGTAGCCGGGATTATCGATGAATACCCCATAGTTGCGGGTGCTCACCCAGAAGGGGAAAATGAGAACGCTTGGGGGTTGGTGGATGTTGCGGACATCGAACCGGTGACCGCGGCGGTTGAGGTTCACGTTGCTACCGATGGCGTGTTCCCCCACGCCGTAGATGGCTTCATCAGTCTGTAGTTCAAACGCCAGCGAACGGGTGTTTTGGAACGCCGTCGTGGCAAGCAGATCGTCTTCTTCGAGGAGCAGATTCCCTTCGCCATCAAGGAAGCGAAGGCGAAGCGGCGAGCGTGTGGCCTCGATGATCCACTCGGTGGAGTTCCCCGTCCCTCCGATGAGTTTCAGGGGTTCACCGGGTTCGTCTTCCACCAGCATAAATCCCGCGTAGGGGTTGGGATTCAAATCCACCCAACTGGTGGTTTGGGGATCAACGCCGCCGGGGTGAAACTCCACGTGCACGGTGCGGGTATTGCGGGGTGTGATGAGGAGCTCGTGTGTGCCGGATTCCAAAACAACCCGACCCGGCTCCACGCGGAAATCCGTGAGATCCCCAATACGGGCAATTTCCGGAGCATTCGGGAATCCGCTCCGCAACCACGCGGATTCAGGATGCGCATATCCCGGCTCACCGATGGAAAAATAATCCACATCAAAGGCATACGGCGTATTCTTGGTGAAGCCCACGAGGGCGAGGCGATCAGAGGTGGTGATCCAGAAAAATTCCTGATGGTCGAACGTGGCGATGGGGTCGGTGAAGGAGGGATTCGTTGCCACGGTTGCTTGAATCCGAGTGGGGAGGAATCCGCTGACGGAGACCTTGATGTAGAATTCGTCCCCGGGGTTGATTTCATGGGGGACAGGTTCCGTGAGATCGCTGAATCCGCCCCCTTGACGCCGCAACCGGATGACGTCGTTCCCGGCGTCGAGGGTGAACATGAGGCCGTTATTGCCATCGCTTCGGAAGGGAATGTCGAAGTTGCGTTCGTCGTTGAATTCCTCGAACGCAGTCATCCGCACGCGCACGTAGAAATCGTAGTCGTTGCTGGGAAGAAGCGACTCCAAAGCGCGCGACTCCACTTTGGAGAGGAACGGTCCCTGAAGCTCCAAAACACCCAGGGTGTTTGTGGTGACGGCGTCCTGAGGTTGGTAGGCGAAGTTGAAGCGTTCCCCGGCCCAGAAATCGGTGTTCAGAGTGGAGGGCGTACCGAAGTCAAATTGATCATAGTACACCTCCTGCTGGGCGGCGAGAGAGCCCGCCGTACCGAGCAGCAGGGCGATCCCAACGGAAACAAACGATTGGCGCATGGGTGCATTCCTCCAACGCCGAATGTTGAAAGGAGAAGCAGGACGCTTCAATCAAAAATCTGCGCTTAAGATGTGCCTTGCTGGTAACTTTTCAGACTGTAACACCTTTTTATCGGGTACTCTTCTTCCTGAAAGGCAGTAACATCCTTTAGCCCGGGGCATCGCCCCGGGTGTTCATTCCACCTCAGGAAATGAATCCTGTAAGGATTCCACAAAAAATTGAAAACACCTCGTCGATTGTGGAATCCCTTCAGGATTCGGGTTTTCCTTTCGAATCGGAACCCGGGGTGACGCTCCTCTTACCCCGGGCTAAAGGATGTGTTTGCCTTTCAGGCAATTTTCGCGCATGGATTTTCCAGCGGTCACTGGGTGATATTCAACAGTTCTCAGCTTCGCTCTTGTGTCTGTTCAGGAGTGCTTTTTCTTACCTGCCCAAAATCAACCATCCCTAGCCCGCAAACACAAACCGCCGCATTCCCACGTTCAAAATTAATCCCACCAGAATATACATGGAGAGCAGAAACGTTCCCCCGTAGCTCATGAGCGGAAGCGGAAGCCCCGTCACGGGGAACAACCCCAGATTCATGAACATATTCAAACCCACGTGCCCCAGCAGGATGGAACCCAGACCCACCAGAAGCAATCCGCCGAATCGGTCGCGGGCTTTTTCCACCCCCACCAGAATGCGCCAGAACAGCAACCCATAGAGCAGCAACAACCCCGCACCCCCCACGAGCCCCACCTGTTCCAAGCTGCTGGCAAAGATGAAGTCCGTATGGGCTTCGGGCAAATAACGGTACACCGTTTGGCTTCCGTTCCCCCAACCGCGTCCCCAAGTGCCGCCGTTCCCCACGGTGATGAAGGATTGAATCACGTTGTACCCCGAGCCCCAGCGGTCGCGGTAGGGATCCAGAAACGTGAGGATTCTCTCCTTCTGATAATTCTTCAGGAACGGATACAAGCTGATCGCCGCACCAAGTCCCATGCCCAGCAAACCGAAGAAAATCCCTTTGTGCATTCCCCCCCAGATGGCGAGCGAGAAGAAGATCACAACAAAAAGGCTCATGGTTCCCAAATCCGGTTGAAGCAAAACCAACCCCGCAGGAACTCCGGTAATGAGTCCGGGAATCAACAAGTCGCGCACATGGCGAATCCCTTTCGGGTGTTCCGCATACCATTGGGCCAGCATCAGCACGGTGAGGAGCTTCATGGTTTCCGCTGGTTGAAAACTCACCGGCCCCACGCGAAACCACGACTTGGCGCCATTCACTTCACGCCCCACCACCAGCACCAGAATCAGCAACAACAGGTTCACCCCATAGGCTGCCGGGGCGATTTTCGCCAACCACCGGTAATCCAGCACCACCGCCACCACCAACCCCACGCAGGCAATTCCCGCCCAGCCGAGTTGTTTGGTGGCCAGCGACCGCACATAGGCTGATTCCGCCCCGATGCCAAACAACGTCCAAATGCCGAAAGCGGTGATGGTGAAGACGATGAGGAGAAGAAGAACGTCGAGATGGGCGAGTTGCTTCCAGGCTCCGGAATGGGCCTCCGGGGGAGCTTCGAAGCTTTGCGTGCGCGTCGAGCCTCCCCGCAAGGGATCCCGACCATCCAGCCGGGGTTCCAAGGTTCCGGCCATCAGCCCACTGCTCCCACGCGGCTATCTGGGGCAAAATTCACCCGGGGGGTGCGGCTCACGCTTCCGTTCCGCGCTTCTGGTCGGGCCATTCCTTCCATTACAGAGCGCCCCACCAACAGCGCCAGCATTACCAGCACCGTGGAGCAACCCACGCCGAGCGCCACCAGCGGCTCGCTCATCACCCAGTGGCGTTCCGCAAGCAACCATGCCACCGCGAAGGGAATCACAAAACGCAACCACTGCACAGGGAGTGAATCGGTGGTACGTGCTTCTCCGGCAAGGGCCAGAATCAGGAACAACGTTCCGGCAAACGTGAGCACCACCGGAACCGGAGCCAGCGTGAGGGCGGAAGAGCCGGCCATCACAATAATTGCAAACACCACCCGATACGCCACAGAACTGCTGGCGATGAGGCCAATTCCCAACAGCGCCGCCGTGGGATCCAGCGGAACGGGGACGCCACCCATCAACCCCATCGTGTAACCCATAACCGCCAGCAAGCTGAGGGAATCCACCATCGCCGCCAACGGGGGAAGCGCCTGACGCGTTCTGCGAACGGAGGCGAACCCCTGAGCCCAAAGCTCGCGCAAAAGTGACCCGTTGGCCGAAGCTCCCCGGTGCCTCATGGTTCCAACTCCCCGCCCGTGAACAAGGCAAACACCACGCTCGGCTGCCGTTGAGCGCTCACCGCCGGCTCCACAATCCCCACCCACTCTCCCCGGTTGTTTTGCACCACCTGGGCCATGCGCCCCACGGGAATCCCCTGAAGCACCGTGCTCCCGCGCAAACCGGAGGTCACCACCGGAGTCCCCACCACCAGTTCCGTCGCCGAGGATTCCGGCACAAACACCAAGGCCTCCAGTTCCGCATCCCAGCTCACCAGCCCCAATTCCCCTGTGGAGTTCAGCCGTGCTCCCAGCTTGAGCTTTTCATCCCCCAGCAACTGCACCACGGCGAGCGAATCCTCCACCTTTTCCACCCGACCCAAAAACCCCTCGGCGGCGAGAATCGTCTGGCCGATGGCAACACTCCCGGGCTCATCCAACTTCACCCAAATCTGGCGTTGGCGGGCATTGGGAACGCGCCCCAAATTCTGAAGCGGCTGTACCTCGGCCATCAACTGCGGAAAAAAGCCCCGAAACGCTTCCCATTCCTTGACGGCATCGAGTTCCGTCTGCAAGCGAGCCACCTCGGCCCGCAATGCCGCCACTTCCTGCACATCCGCCACGCTTGCCGTATCGGCGGAACCCGACCACGCCTCGCGGTTTTCCCCGCCCCATTCAAACGGAACAAACGCCGCCCCGCGCACCACGCGCTGCACCCCACCGGCCAACCAGGCTCCCACTCCCGAGCCCACCACCAGCGACCCCACCAGCAACACCACCCCGGCAGCAAGCAACGGTGGATTCCACTGGGCCGTGTAGGATCTTAATGTGGACGAGGCAGCACGTGGACGCATGGAAACAACTTCAACAACAGAACAACGGGATGAGAACGAACCCTTCTGAGAACACAGTGAAGAGTTCATCGGCAAGTGCAGGGAATACGGGGTACACCGTCAACACGGAAAGGATTGGGGGATTCGATTTGATGAAGCCTGTTATCCTTATTCCTACAAACATGAACTTTATGAAGTTTAATTAAGTTTAGCCGGATTATTTAGATTTTATTGTCCCTGAAGAGAAACACTCATCAAGTTAATTGAGGTTATTGCTCTACTTCCCGAGTTGGCATCACAATTCGATGTTTCTCAACAGATCATCCAACTGATTGGAACACCATATCCAAAAATCCAGGAAGATGTTTTTACTCGCGGGATGATGTTTTTCGAGGATTGTCAACGATTTCAAGAACTGCCTGAAAAATTGAATCAGGGGCAAATGACTCTTAAAGTGATTGTGGAACTTTGGGCCATGCGAAAAATTGCTCCTCAATTTGGCAAAGAGTTTACCCAATTCTTTTGCAATACCGCGCCACTTTCTTATTTCAAGAAGCATTTCAAGACCCTTAGGCGACTCCAGACGAAAAGGTGATGTTGCAAGCAATCATCACACATCTTGAAGAACCTCCAACATCTGCTTCAAGGTCGGAAAAAAATAAACCACGTTCACCGCAGCGCTGGTCTCTGCTCTGTAAAGTCTGAATAAATAAATTATGCAAACTCAATACTATTAGATATCATCCGAAGTTTTTTTCGAGGGGATCGCGATAAAGTTCTGTCACAAGAAGTATCTAGCGAGCGGGAAGCTTTAATCTTCACATAAACCGTATTGCTGTTTAAGCTTTTTCCGAGGTTGTTTTGGGAGAGGGTGCGGTAATTGATGATGACGCTCAAACGTTCCTTAGGGGATTTTCGAGATTTCGGAGATTAGCTGTAGATTGCGAATGCCCTCGAAATCTTTGGCGTTATGAGTTACCAATTGAACACCGTGACGAAGCGCACAGGCTGCAATCCATGCATCGTTTGGCTGAATTCTTCGACCAGACTTCTCACGTTGGGCGAAGACTTGACCGTAGCACCGAGCAATCTCGTAATCGTAGGGAAGCACAACAAAGTTTCGGAGGGTTGTTTCCAGATCTAATCGCCTCTTCTCGCCCCAGCTTGCCTTTTCGGCCCCGTAGTACAGTTCTCCAACCGTAATAAAGGAAATTGAAAGAAGCTTCCCACTTAAATGGGGAGCATAAAGCCGTCCGAGAACATCACCTTTCATAAGGTAGGAAACAATATTTGTATCTAGAATGAGTTTTTCGTAGGGCATTGAATTTACCCCTCTACTGCGGATGGATGCCTAAGCTCATCTATGGCCGCCTCGAATCCATCATCTAACTCGCCGGGCCAAGTTCCAAAGAGTGCTTCGATATTCGATAGAGGCTGAACGTTTTGCTGGGCAGCAAGTTCATCAATATTAGGGGAGTTCCAGAAGTCAAAAGGCAAAGGAGAACCCTGTGGCAGAAGTCCAAGCGAATTATCTATTTTGTCTTCAATTCGTTGAATATCAAGAATTTGAATACTTGTTATCCGTCTTGTTTTGGGGTCTTCAATTGCCTCACCCATGACGCGCACATATTGTAGAATATTTTCAAGCACCTCATCTTTTCTTGGAGAATCAAAAAGACAAAGCACAGGTTCACCAATGGATGGATGAATCCGGCATCGAGTCCCGTGCTCTTTGAAGTCTGCCATGAGTAGGCGTCCCTCAATCGTACGGATATTTTTGACACTTCCATGAATTCTACGTTGTATATTATCCATTCCACTTTGAGTGAAGGTCACTACTTTTCGAATAGGACGATGATTGAGTTCTAGCTGAATTTTTGTGACGTCTTTATTAAACAGAAGTCCAGCATCACGCCATGCCATCACAACTCCTGTATCGCACCCTTGGGGTGGAGAATAACCTTCTTTTTGAATTCCCTCCAAGCAATCCAACGCGGTTGTAAGAGCTAATTCAGCAAAGTTTTCGCCAAACTCTGTATCAAAAAAATTCTTAGCTGGAATTCGACGTTCAAAGCCAAGCACAGCAACAGGGCTTCCGTGCGTTAGAAAAACAAGATCTAGCGCGATAGCCTGCTTATTAGTCTTCCCCCGTGCACCACGTCGCAAACTATCTGCCTCACCTGTCAAAACCATCCCAGTACGTAGAACAGCTTTATTAAAATTAGTTAGAAATTCGATCAAAAGTTCCACAGGGATGCGTGAAGCGCCAACGGCAGATCCCTCAAATCGAATCGTCAATAGTGCATCATTTGGATTCATTTCAATTCAGCTCCTCAATCAACGCAAAATCGAGCGGATAAAGTCTCCAAGTGGGTATCAAACACAAGCTGAAAGAAAGTGCCAATACTCCTTCCTTTTGAATACTGGCACCTTGTTACATCATCACAACTTCACCTCAACCGTTTTGCTCGGGAGGCTGTCGTATAAGTTTTTGAAGGTAAGGATTAGGTACTGGATGAGAAAGTTAAGGCGTTGGCACATTAGCACAGACAGGAATGTCTGTGTTACCATTTATGGTGGCACCCCGTTCGGGGTTGCGTTTGTGGGGTCGGGGTTCCCACCGATTCGCTGGGGCTCATCGGGGGCTGGGAAGAGGGCGCCCGCTGGGCGCAGGGGCAAAAATGTCACCTCATCTGAAAGGGAGGGAGGTCTCCTTCGTCGTTCTATTTCACTGAAAGAGTCGGGACATGGGTAACACTTTGGTCTCAC
>JANRMB010000363.1:0-9324 GCA_033761985.1 Candidatus Sumerlaeia bacterium
CCGAAAACTTTCTCCATGGCATCGGAGATTTCTCCGAGTGTGGCGCGCTTACGAACAGCATCGATGGCGGCTTCCAGAAGATTTTCAGAGCCTTCAGCTGCTTTGGTAATGGCTGCGAGTGCCTGTTGCACGTCAGCTTCATTGCGCTGGGAGCGGAGTTTTTCCAGGCGCTCCACTTGGGCCCGGCGCACGGCTTCGTTATCGATATCGAGAGTCTCCAGCGGTTCCTCTTTTGCCAGCCGGTATTTGTTGAGCCCGACGATTGTTTCGCGGCCGGCGTCTATGCGGGCTTGCTTACGGGCAGCGGCTTCCTCAATCCGCATTTTGGGAATCCCGGTCTCAATGGCTCTGGCCATCCCCCCGAGTTCTTCCACTTCCTGAATCAGGCTCCACGCTTTGTTCATTAATTCATTCGTCAGCGACTCCACATAATAAGAGCCCCCCCAGGGATCGATGACGCGGGTGATATTGGTTTCTTCCTGAAGGATAAGTTGCGTATTGCGTGCGATACGGGCGGAGAAATCCGTGGGGAGCGCGATGGCCTCATCCAGGGCGTTCGTGTGAAGCGATTGGGTGTGACCAAGGGCTGCGGCAAGAGCCTCAATCGTGGTACGCGCCACGTTGTTGAAGGGATCCTGTGCAGTGAGCGACCAACCGCTTGTTTGTGAGTGCGTACGGAGTGCGAGCGACTTGGCGCTTTTGGGATTGAACGGTTTCACCAGGCGAGCCCACAGCATCCGGGCGGCGCGCATCTTGGCTACTTCCATGAAGTAGTTCATCCCCACGGCCCAGAAGAAGGAGAAGCGGGGCACGAAGTCATCGATATCCAGTCCCGCTTTCAATCCAGCGCGGATGTATTCCACACCGTCGGCAAGGGTATAGGCCACTTCCAAATCGGCGGAGGCACCGGCCTCCTGCATGTGATAACCGGAGATGGAGATGGAGTTGAACTTGGGCATCCGGCGGGAGGTGTAGGAGAAGATATCCCGGATGATCCGCATGGAGGGATCGGGTGGGTAGATGAACGTATTCCGCACCATGAACTCTTTGAGGATATCGTTCTGGATGGTACCGGAGAGTTGTTCCGGAGCGACGCCTTGTTCTTCAGCAGCAACGATGTACAGCGCCAGAATGGGAATCACGGCACCGTTCATCGTCATGGAGACAGAAATCTTATCGAGGGGAATGCCATCGAAGAGAATTTTCATGTCGAGGATGGAATCGATGGCCACCCCGGCTTTCCCCACATCACCGGCAACGCGGGGGTGATCGCTATCATAGCCCCGGTGTGTGGCGAGGTCGAAGGCCACGGAAAGGCCTTTTTGCCCCATGGCAAGGTTGCGGCGATAGAAGGCGTTGGATTCTTCCGCCGTGGAGAAACCGGCATACTGACGCACGGTCCAAGGGCGGAGAGCATACATGCTGCTGTAAGGCCCACGGTGGAAAGGAGCAAGACCAGGAAGATAATCGAGAAACTCGAGCTTATCGAGATCTGCCTCGGTGTAGAGCGGACGCACAGGGATGCCCTCGGGGGTTTCCCAGGGCCGTGCACCCGCTCCACCAGCGCTCTCCCAATCTTTGGGGGTGGGGTTTGTGAATTCGCTGAATCCGTAGGGGATGGTACTGAAATCAACCTTTTTCATTTGTAACTCCGGAGTGGTGCTGATCGGGGTGGTGGTGGTGAATGGGATTCGCAACGGGAAGGCGTTATGTTACTTCGGGATTTCAAGCCACTCAAACAGTGAGGTCAGTTCGGCCAGGGCATCCGCGCGGATGTGAATGAAACCATCCACACCGGCGGCCAGAAGAGCCTCCGCCGACTCGGGCATACCGGCCACGATCAACTTGAGTTTCACGGTTTCCCCGCGAAGAGATTTGATAAGATCGGGAACCATCTGCGGATAGGATTCGTCATCGCTGCAGAAGACTACCACTTGAGGGTGATTTTCACGGACACGAAGCACCGCTTCCTCGGCTGTTTTGATGGCGGCGCATTCCTGAATATCGAGTCCGGAGGCGGCGAAGAACCCACGGCTGAAGTCTGCACGCGCACGGCGCATTCCCAAAGGACCGAAGGGGAGCAGAAGAACCCGGGGGCGTTTTCCGGTGAGATCAACTTGGGATTGCAGGCGATCGCGCAGATTTTCAAACCCCTCACCGATGCGGAAAGAAGGGATGCGTTCCACAAAGATCGGGGCGCCGTGGAGTTCCTCGCCCACAAGAGCCTTGGTCATTTCACCAATTGTAGCCCCGGCTTGCGCGGCCTCAATAGCGAGTTCCATGACATGCCCCAAACGACTGTGACACAGGGCGCTATCGAGGGAAGCGAGAAGCGCTTTCACCTGATATTGGGAGCGAAGTTTTTTGTGCAGCTTGAGTCGACGTTCCCTTTCCGCCAGGAAGGGTTTGCGGGCGATGTGCGATTTGCGAAGTGGTTCTTCGGCGGGATTGGCGTAGGTGGATACACCGACCACGGATTGGCGTCGTTTGGAGACCGCATCGCGAAGCTTTTCCGCTTTGGCAGAAATAGCTTTTTGAACTTTGCCGGTCTTAAGACCTTCCACAATCCCACCGTTTGATTCCAGCTCCTGAAAGAGCGCCCAGGCGTTGCGGCCAAGGGAATCAGTCAACGCTTCAACATAATAACTTCCCCCGGCGGGATCGATCACGCGATCCAAGTGCACCTCTTCCTGAAGAAGCACCTGCTGGTTGCGGGCAATCCGCATGGAAAACTCATCGGGGCGCCCCAAGGGTTCATCGAAAGGCGCCACATAGATGGAATTACTTCCACCCACGGCGGCGGCAAACGCCTCTACCGTGCTGCGAATCATGTTGTTCCATGGGTCCCACTTGGTTTTGGTCAACGCGCTCGTGCGGCTGTGCATGAACATCTTCATGCCTTCGGGGTCCGTTACGCCCATGGCCTTTGTAATCTTCGCCCAAAGCAGTCGAGCGGCGCGCAGTTTGGCTATCTCCATGAAAAGATTGCTGGAAACAGAAAAACTGAAGATCATGGAGAGGGCGGCAGAGTTGGAGGAAATCCCAAAGCCGATGAGCTGGCGAAGGTACTCCGTACCGGTGGCGAGCGTGTAGGCGAGTTCCTGAACTGCAGAGGCACCACCATTATGCCATGGGTGACTGTTCACCAACACAGGGCGCATGCCGGGGCATTTGAGGGCGCAGAAATGAACCATCTCCGCCATTTCCCGGAATCGGGGCTCCAATGAACCGCCACGAACATGGCCGGATTTGGCAAGTTCACGGATGGGATCACACTCCACGGAACCAGTGAGAATGCGCAAATCAAGACCCCGTTCGCGAGCAACGGCCAAGTGCATCGCCAGGATGGGAAGCGCCGCAGCACCGGTTCTCCAAGAGACGGGGTAGCGCCCGAGATCGACGTCCTGCAGGGCAAGCCGAACACCATTGATGGTACTGATTGTCATGCCACCGCGACCTGCTTTGTCCACGGCGTTGGGATCATCACCGTCCAACCCACGGCGAACGGCGTTATCGAGCCTAATACCGATAGCGGTTTGACCGCGGGCCAAGCCATCGCGGATGGCGGCGTTGACGTCTTCAGGCGATGCCAAAAGACAATCCTGACGGATTTGCCAACGGGGGCATACACCAGCCATGGTCTCTCCGCCACGAACAAATGGCGCGAAGCCGGGCATCCCGTTGGATGGAGTCGTCGCCGATTGATCGGCGGAAGTGTACAGAGGCTTTACGGTGAACCCTTCCGGAGTTTCCCAATGAAGTTTTTTCTCAAAAGGGGCACCCGCAAGATCTTTTTCCACGGAAGCACGCCAGGATTGAAGGGAAGGAGTTTCAAAGTGACGGGACAAGTCGAGGGGTGTGGTGGAGGTTTGAGAAGCGGCATCTTCTTGGAGCGAATACCGATCGGTCATGTAACACCTCTAGTGATGGAATCCACAGGAATGGATGAGAATGGGCGGCTTTGAACCGGTGGTCAGACGCTAGGAGGGAGATGGTTCGAGAATCAAGACAAAACTTATCCAAATTGTAAAAACAAGTATTTAACTTCAGCATTTTTATGGGATCAGCGTTTGGGCTTGTTCCGTATCCCCGGTTTGCAGTTGTTTTGAATTATCCATTCCCCATCGAAGGGCTTTGAAACGGCTGCCTGCGTATGATCCACCTTGAAGGCGTTAAAAAATCATTTGGGCCCAAACGTATTTACCATAACCTGAATTTGAATGTGGTGGAGGGTGAAACCCACTCGGTTATCGGTCGTTCCGGGGAAGGCAAATCCGTGATGTTGAAGATCATCAGCGGATTAATGCGGGCTGATGCGGGTGGCGTTTCCGTGGCGGGGATTACCGTGGATCCCATGAATCGCCGCTGCTTGGATGAGTTGCGTCGTCAGGTGACGATGGTATTCCAAATGGGGGCGTTGTTCGATTCTCTCACCGTGCGAGAGAATGTCGGCTTTTATCTGGATCAACATAAGTTGAAGCCCAAAAAAGAGATCGATGAATTGTGCAACCGGTTGCTTCAGGAAGTGCGGCTTCCGGACTCCGGGCATTTGTTGCCGAGTGAGTTGAGCGGTGGAATGCGTAAGCGGGTTGGTTTGGCGAGAGCCTTGGCTGCGGAACCTCGAATCATTCTGTACAATGAACCCACCACAGGTTTGGACCCCGTTACGACGGACGTCATTGGGGATTTGATTCAGGAAACCACTCGCACCCACAAGGTAACTTCCATCGTGGTGACCCACGACATGAAGAGCGCCTACAAAATTTCGGACCGCATCAGCATGCTTTATGAAGGGGAGATCATCTTCACGGGGACTCCGGAAGAGATTCAAAACTCCAGCAATCCCATCATCCAGCAGTTCATCAAAGGGGAATCCGTCGGCCCCATCACCCGAAACGAGCAACAACACATCAACGAGCTTTGCGATGAAATGCAGCGCAAATCCCTGATGATCCGTAAAATTCATCTTCATGATGACGCGCGCGCCACGCGCCCCTGATTTTAACTCTTCTCATTCGATCTCCTTGAAAGGCCTTCAACGCCCCCATGAAAGTTTCTGATGCTACCAGTGATACAATAGTTGGTTTGTTTGTGCTGATTGCCATTTCCGGCTTTGTGGCTTTGACGTTTTTCTTGCGGGATGATTTGTTCGGTGGAACCTATCTGATGAAAGCCTCTTTCCAAAGTGTAAGCGGCTTGGAATACGGTTCACCCGTGCTGGTCTCGGGCATTCGCAAGGGTCGGGTTGTCTCCATCGATTATCAACTGGAGGGCGAAGTCCCGATGTTCACCGTTCGTGATTCAAACGGTGTGGAAGTGGAACGTATTCCCCAACCCGTTATTGTAACCATGCGCCTCTCGGATGATATTACGATTTACTCCGACGGTAAGATCTCGTTGGCGCAGCAAGGGTTCATCGGGGACAAGCGAGTGGAGATTGCACCCGGAACTCCGGAAATGGGGATCCCCATCGGTGAAGACAGCCCCCCGATGATGAGCGAACCCGTTTTCGATCTCGAGAATATCTTCAAAAAGGCCGACAACATCGCCTCCGATATTCAGCTTTCCGTGGCAAGTTTGCGGGAGTTTTCCACAGACGATGCCAACCTAAAAGCCATCCGTGATACCGTGCGCGACCTAAATAAATCCGTGAATAAGGTGTACGAGTACTTGGAAGAAAACCAAACGAACGTTGCCGAAGCGATTGCGAACATCAAGGTGGTTTCCGCCAACCTGAAGGATGTTTCCGAAAGAACTCGAATTTTCATGGAAGCCGATGGTCGCTTTGACCAAATCAGCGCCGATGTGGAAGTGACTATGGAGCAACTCCGTGCGGACATCAAGGATGTGATGGCCGAGACAAAAACAACCGTGGAAAACTTCCGTAGTACGCTCGGCAATTTGGATCAACGCAGCGAGCGGTTGACCAATTCAGCAGTGACACTGATGGATGCCACCAAAGACGACGTGGCGGTTCTCTCTGCCAATTTGGAGGAAGCCACTGCCAACTTGAATGTCATCATCGCCCGGATTCGCCGTGGCGAGGGGACAGTGGGCCGCTTCATGACCGATCCGCAACCGTTTGAGGACTTGAAGGATTCCATCAGCGCCGTGCGTGGTTTCCTTCTCGGCGAGCAACGTGAGTATTATGATTTGGATATTCGCTATCGTGGGACTGCTGGGGACGACCAATTGAATCTGGCACCCGCGGTTGCTCCATGAAGCCAAAAACAGATTGGGTCGATTGCCCGAAACGCTCTTTCTACGCTGCCATTTTTGCCTTCACGCTTCTCATTCAATGGATGGTGACTGCAGGGCATTTCCTCTCGCCCGATGGTGAACTGCTTTTTCGTACTGCGGAATCCATGGCTCTCCGTGGAAGCTTGGCTGTGGACCCCCTTGAGTATGATCCCGTTTCCAAACAATTGCTCGTTCCACCCACGCAAACCTTCCTGACAGTGCAAGGAAGAAACGGTGAGTTTTTTGCCCAATACCTTCCGCTTCAACCCCTTCTGGCGGCACCTCTTGTTTGGATTGCAGTACTAACCGAGCCAATTTTTGCTGAGGTACTGCACCCGCATCTTCCAAACACACTCGGTCATCCACGGCTCTCCCCTTCTGAGTCTTGGCGTAGGTTTGTGGTGGTGACTCTCTTCAATCCGTTGGTTCATGCCTTCACTGTTCTTCTTCTGGTGAGGCTGGTGGGTTTCCTGTTGGAGGGGATGCGCCGGCCCATGGCTGCCTGTGCGTTTTTGTTCATGGCAACCACGATGATCCTGCCGCATAGCCGTACGTTTTTTACAGAGTCTTTGGCGATGTTGTTTTTCCTCATCGCCTTGGATCAAATCGCCCGATGGTACCGCATGGGTGAGGAACAAAAACGTGCTCGATTGAAGGCTGCAACCATTGTGGGGCTTGCTTTTGCCTTGGGAATTTGGGTGCGTTCTGATTCGCCTTTTATTGTATTGGGGATGGGATTGGCTTTCGTGGGGTTGGGGGAATGGAAGCGTCTCCGCAATAGTAGCTACGGTGTACCCGCCGGAAAGTTTCCACTCCTCGAATACGCGATCCCCGGACTTATGTCCATCCTCAGCTTTGGTTTACTCGTGGCGTTCAACCAGTGGCGATTTGCAGAAAATGCCACGCTTCTTGGCGGTGGATACGGGGACAATCCAGAGGGAATCAAGTTCACAACTCCCCTCCTGATTGGGTTACAGGGTTATCTGCTTTCACCTGGTAAGAGTCTATTTTTGTTTAGCCCCGGTGTAATCCTCGCGCTGTGGGGTTGGTATTATGCGCCACCTCAAACCAAATGGCTGCGCAGCTTTTTGTTTTGTGCTTATCTTCCGTTCACTCTGGCCATGACGCTTTGGCAAAACTGGGATGGTGGCTGGTGCTGGGGTCCGCGGCATATTGTGCAACTCCATGCCCCGCTGATGATTGGCGCGGCGTTTCTGTTTATCCGATACAAAATCGGGTTATTGGAAAAGATCACCCATTACCTGATCATCCTGGCGGGAGTGCTTGCCCAATTCATCGGTTCACTGCAATCCCCGTTGGACTTCTATCGGGAAATGTATCTCACCATCGATGATGGCCTGTATTACTCCACCAGCCTGCGGCCCATGGAACTACAAACAATCGCCGCACAGTATCGGGTAATGGAGATACACCCCACCAATCGCAATCTGGATCGCCCTGTGTCCCCATTGGTTCTTCCCGCACCATTGACCGATAGTCTCTACGTACCGCAGCACACCCAATGGACGGGTGCAGCTCTTCTTTGGCAGGCGGGTTATTGCGACATTCTTCTTCTTCGTGTGCTGGGTTTTGGCACGTTTGATCTGGATAAACCGAGGGACACTGCGGAGGAGTTTGCGCCATGACTCCTGATGCCGCTGGTAATTTTGGAAAAGAACTCCCTCACCCCAAGTGGAGCCTCTTTATTCTGCTGGCGGTTGCGTTTGTCCTGAAGTTTATCGCCACGCCGATCAACGAGGGGGAGTACACCGATGGGGTCTTGCAGGCTCGGCAGTTTATTCATCCCGTGGGAATTTGGCCTCCTCTTTATTCCGGGCTCATCTACCTGCTGAAGTGGCCACTGTCCTTGTTTTTTTCGAATGAGTTATTGTGGTCGGGTCGATTTATTAGCGCGTTCTTCAGTGCACTTTCCATCGTCCCACTTTTCATGCTGACTCGGCGGGCCTTTGGGACTCGGGCTGCGATTTATGCCGGAGTTTTCTTTCTCACGGCCCCCGTGGCGAATCGTTGGGGCATTCGCCTGATGACTGATGCCACATTCTGTTTTTTCTTTTGGTGGGCAGCGGAAAGGCTGTGTGTTGCCTCGGATGAGAAAGAAGACCGCAACGCTTCCTGGGCTCTTTCTCTGGCGTGTATTGCAACAGTTTTGGCGGTGCTGACCCGTTATCAGGGGGCGATGCTGGTTCCACCAATTCTCGCTTGCACGGTGATTCTGTATTTTCGCTTTCGTCGAGTCTTTTGGAAGCCTCTCCTCTGGCTTGCAGGGCTGGGAATCATTCCCTTGTGGGATGTTCTCCTTGGGGTGAAGTTCATTCACGGTGATCAGTTTGTGGAGCGTTCTCTTGGGAACAACTTCTGGATTACGGTGAAGATTATCGCCCTCAATTCCGAAGCTTTTTTTCTCTTCATGCCGTATTGGCTCACATACCCCGTGGCGGCCTGCAGCCTGACCGGGATGTATTGGATGAGACAACGACGCGGTTCTTTTTTTGGCTGGTTTGTTGTCTATACCGCGTTGGTGTTGCTGGTGGTTCAGGGGGCATTCGGTTCGTTTCAAGAGCGTTATCTGATGCCCGTCATGGGCTTTCTATGGGTGCTTGCCGGAGCAGGGATGTATGCCATTCAGGAGCGTTGGTTTAGGCCGAGCAAACCATGGAAAAAACGCCTGTTCCCCTACCTCATGATCGCCATTTTCACCTATTCCTCTCTTTGGTCGGTGGCGGTATGGATCTTCCAACGGGAATCCTGGGGTGATCTGGCTCGAGCCAGCAGGGATGTTGGTGCATTGATCGAACCACAGGCGCGTATCTTTACAAACGAACTCTACCGCGATTCCCCCACGATGCGCATCGCAGGGGACAAAGTGGCTTTTTTCTCCGGTCATGAGGATGTTCATTTTCTGGGTGAGCAATTCGTGGATTCCAACGGGGGCGTTCCCTCACAGCGGATGCCTGTTGGTTCCTACGTTGTATTGGCCAGCATCAGCCCTCTTCCGGATTCTCTTCTGCTCCCCTACCTGATGACGTATCATCGACTTGAGGAGTTGGAGTCCTCCCCCTATCA
>JANRMB010000364.1:0-18310 GCA_033761985.1 Candidatus Sumerlaeia bacterium
CGCTTTCCAAACGCCAGGCCGACGCCATTCTGGAAATGCGGCTGCGTACGTTGACCGCTCTGGAAGTGGAAAAACTTCAGGAGGAACGCTTGGCGCTGCTCACCACCATCGCAGAATTGGAGCGTATTCTTGGTTCCGAAACTGTTCAGTATGAGGTCATCAAGAACGACTTGCTGGAAGTGAAGAAAAAATTCGGCGATGCCCGCCGCAGCGAGATGATTGCCCACGAAGGCGAAATGACGGTGGAAGACCTCATCGCCGAAGAGCGCATGGTCATCACCATCACCCACGCAGGGTATATTCGCCGCACCGGAACCGCCCTTTACCGCAAGCAAAAACGCGGTGGTAAAGGCGTCATGGCCGCCGATACCAAAGATGAGGATTGGGTGGAACACATCTTCGTGGGGACAACCCACGAGTATCTGATGTTCTTCACCAACAAAGGCCAAGCGTACTGGCTGAAAGTGTATGAACTTCCCGAAGGTGGCCGCGCCACCCGTGGGCGCCCCATCGTCAATCTTCTCGAAGGATTGGAGAAGGACGAAAAAGTGGAATCCGTTGTTCCGGTGAAGAGCTTCTCCTCCGACAACTACCTCGTCTTCATCACCCGCAAAGGGCGTATTCAACGCAACAATCTGGACTTGTACAGCAACCCGCGCAAAGCGGGCATCAAGGCCATCAACATTCTGGAAGGCGATGAACTCGTCTCCGTGGATCTGACCAACGGCAACCAGGACCTCTTCATCGCCACCCGCTCCGGTATGGCGATCCGCTTCAACGAGAACGACGTCCGCGCAGCCGGTCGCTTCACTACTGGGGTGGCGGGGATCGATCTGGAAGAAGGCGATTACGTTGTCGGCGCAGGAGCCGTATGGCCCACCAGCAGCCTGCTCACCGTGTGCGAAAAAGGCATCGGCAAGCGCAGCAGCATGGACGACTACCGCCTCATCAAGCGCGGCGGCAAAGGGGTTATCAACATCAAGGTCACCGAGAAGAACGGCGAAGTGGTTTCCGTTATCTCCGTGGTGGATGAAGACGAACTGATCCTGATCACCGAACGCGGACAAACCATCCGCTTCAAGGTCAGCGACTTCCGCGTCATCGGCCGCAATACGCAAGGGGTGAAAATGTTCGATCTCCCCGAGGGCGACCGCATCACCGGTGTTTCCCGTGTGAAACCCGAGGATGAGGATAACGAAACCGATGCAGAACTCGGCGGCGAAGATGTCCCCGGCGACGATGGCGAGGATTCAACCCCCGAAGTACCCGAAACCGACGCCTAATGTGCTGAACGAGTAAGGGCATCCGGTTCGGGTGCCCTTTCTTTTTTGAGGAGTTATCTTCATGATCAAACGACTTGAAGTCAAAAACTACAAAAACTTGGTAGATTTCTCCGCGGATTTTTCGCCTGTGTCCTTGCTCATGGGCTCGAATGGAACGGGGAAATCCTCGGTCTTTGAGGTGTTGCAGGGGATTCGGGAGTTGGTGGTGAATAACGAGTTGTGCAGTACGGCTTTTTCCTTTATTACGTTTTCTAGATACTCCGATGATTTACCGTATCAACAATCGTTTGAATTAACTTTCGCCTGTAAAGATAGCGAAGTGGTTTACTCTTTAGAGATCGAAAAAAACTTGGAAGAAGAACCAACAATCAGAAGAGAAGAGATACGAGAGAAGAGTGGTGTTCTCTATCGTTTTGAATCCGGGAAAGTAACTTTATATTGCGACAACCATGAAACTCTATCTGAGTATACAAGTAATGCCAACAGATCTGTGCTATCCACACTTATTCTAAAGAAAAATCAATCTAAACTATCCACCATAATCGAATTTCTCAGGAATACTCATATTATTCAAGCAACAAATAGAAATCGCAGTGGACTAGCAGTAGGAGAAATTCCCAATATTTCTCGTGATGAGCAGTTATTTTTGAATTGGTATCGATACCTAAAAAAAGAATATCCTGATTGTCCAGAAAAAATAAACAACGACCTCAGAGAAGTGATTCCAAATTTTGATTATTTTGATATTCTAGAATCCAACCATATAGCAATTACAAAAAGAGTTGTTTGCAACTTTACTAGGAGCAATAAATCATCTAGCATAGGGCCATCCTCAGATCTTGATAATTCGTTTTTTATAACCTTCTCTCAACTCTCTGATGGTCAGCGTTCTCTCATTATGTTTTACTCGTTGCTCCATTACATGATAAAGAGACCAGCTATCGTCTGCATCGATGAACCCGAAAACTTTCTCGCACTGGAGGAAGTCCAGCCCCTCATTCATCGGTTTATGGACGCTGTTGAAGATAATCCCGGTTCCCAGTTAATCGTGGCTTCTCACCATCCGGAGTTTTTCAATCTGCTGGCGGTCAATCATGGAATCGTTTTCCGCCGTGGTGCTGATGGTGGCGTTGTAGCAAAAAAATTCTCAGTACCTGAAGATATTCTTCTTACTGTATCCGAATTGGTTGCTCGTGGCGAACTTCAATGAAAAGTAAATACCGTATCGTGATATTGGCCGAAGATCTTGTTCCACAAAATATACTTTATCGTTTTGCAAAAAAACTAGTGGATAACGATTTAAGAAAAATCCGAAAACTAGCATTACCTGCAGGTAAAGGTGCAGGTGAACAATTTGTTCGGGAAAATTTTGCTTCTGAAGTACAATACCTTCGGCAAAAAGGTGAAAATATAATCCTTCTTGTTCACATCGATGCTGATATGCTTTCGGTTCCCGAGCGTAAATCACAGTTGGATGAAGCATTGCAAAAATCAGGAATGCCCGAAAGACAGAAATCAGAACCAATTGCTTTGGTCATTCCCAAACGCCATACGGAAGCCTGGCTTTATTGGATTGAAGCTCAAAGTGAAGAAGTGGATGAATCCGAGGACTACAAATCCAAGGTGAGATCGCCAACTCCCTTACAACTTAACAGTCTTGCCCAATTCCTTTTCAACCACACCCGCCCGAACTCCCCACCCCCCACTACCACCCCCGACTCCTTGGGGCTTGCCCTTCACGAGCTGATGCGTCTCCCATAGGCGTATCTTTCCAGAACGCCCCCATTCTTTCCCATGACCACACCCAACCCCCCTGATGATTCCCTCCTTCCCGAGGACGCCCTTTTTCCGGAGGACGAAGCCCTCGACGTTCCCGATGCCGGACCCCGCGTGGAGACCATCATCGCCCCCGAGGAAGCCGCCGGTATTCGGCTCGATACCTTCCTTTCCCGACGCCAAAACCAGCACAGTCGCACTTTCTTTCAGCAACTCATCAAGGACTCCAAGGTCACGCTTAACGGCGCCCATGAAAAGGGAAGTGTGGAACTCAAACCCGGCGATGAAATTGTGGTCCACTACCCCCCGGCTGAGGACCCCTGGCCCATCCCCCAGGATCTCCCCATCGAAGTGCTTTACCACAACGATGACTTTATTCTGGTGAACAAGGAATCGGGGATGATCACGCACCCCGCCCCCGGCAACCCCGATGGCACGCTGGTCAACGCCCTGCTTCACCACTTCCCTGATCTCCCCGGTATCAACGGGGTGAAGCGTCCGGGTATCGTTCACCGGCTCGACCGCGAAACCAGCGGTATCATGGTGGTGGCGAAGAGCGATCTCGCCATGACGCGTTTGGCCAAGCAGATCATGGATCGCCGCATGAGCAGGCTCTATATCGCCATGATTTTGGGAACCCCCGATTGGACGGAGAAGACAATCGAGGCCCCTATTGGTCGCCATGAGGATATGCGCATCAAACGCCGAGTAGGGGGTGTTGCTTCCCGCACCGCCACCACGCACTTCCGGGTGCTTCTCTGCGGCGATGGGTTCTCGCTGGTGCGTTGCCAACTGGATACAGGCCGCACCCACCAGATTCGCGTGCATGCCGAGTATATGGGTTTCCCGATTGTGGGCGATGACCTCTACGGCGGGATTGCCCACCGAAGCCTCGAAAAACTGATGAACACCCTGAGTGATAAGCGCCGGGCGTTTCAGGCGCTCAAACGTACGTTTCTCCATGCCCGTGTGCTGACTTTTCAGGATCCTCAAAACGGCGAATGGGTGACGGGGCATGCGCCGCTCCCCACGGATCTGCGCCGCATTTTCGACGCCATGTTCCCCGGTTACGACTGCGAGCCCTACCTCAAGGAAAAGGTGAAGGATGAACGCCCCCGCGATGTTCCCACTCGCAACCTCACGCCATGAAGTGGTTTCAGATTGCTGATGTCTCTGCTATGAAGCAATCTGCCCACGATGTTTCCAACAGGAGGTAGCGCACCATGTTTCTTCGGTTCCCCGCCAAACTCGGTGGTCTGCACACCATGGCTTTTCTGGCGTTGGCCTTGACCACTTCCCTTCCGGTTTCCACAGCCCGGGCGGAAAAGCCCGCGGATCAACCCGTTGTGGAGGAATCCGCCCCCAAATCAGAACGCCCCCGTGCGCAGCGTCTCCGTGAACGGCCGGATGCTCCCAAGCAGGACGACGCCGTTCGTCCGCTTCCACCCCTCAAAGGCGGATTCGGGGATTGGGGCGAAGGTCGCCGCGGTGACGGGCCTCGCGGGGAGGGCCCCCATGGCATGCGCCGCCCCCCCATAGAACAACTCCGCACCGCTCTGGAGATTGGCGATACGGAAGCCGCCCTCTATCTGTTGGACGAGTGGGAACAAACTCTCCCCCCGGCGGGCGAACCTCCCCACGGTGCATTTGAAGGCCCGGAACCGTCGATGCCCGACGAAAGAATGATGCCCGACGAAAGGCCCGGCGTGGATTCCTATTCCCCTGAGTTGCGCCAGAATATGGGGCTGCTGGCCCGTCAACGGTCTGAAACTCAGCGCTTCCTTGCTCGCTACCAACAGGAATCCAAACGCTTGAACTCCTTGGAGGAAAAGCTGAAGTCCAATACGCTCAATTCCGAAGGGGTGAGCGCGGAACAGGTGGCTCAACGCCGGGCCGAATTGGAAGCCAAACGCGCCGAATTCCTCCGAAAATTCCGCGAACGCCACCCCAAGACGCTCGCCACCGGAGTGGAAACCGCCGAACTTCTGGAGTCGCTCCCGGAAGACCAACACCCCCGCGCCGCTGAAATGGCCACACGACTTCGTTCCCACATCAATGCTTTCCCTGAACTCCCCAAGGATGACAACGTCCTGTGGGAACGCATCCTTGACCACTCCAAGAGTGTTCGCGAGCAGGCTCTATCCGTGCAGGAACGCCCCCGTACCGAACTCACCACCCCACGCGAGGAACAACTCCGCCGGGAAATCGATCTTCTTCAGCAACGCCTCGATGCCTTGAAAACCGATCTCGACGTCCTCAAGCCTGCCCCACAACCCTGATCCTCCGACTCAATCACACAAGGACTCCTTTTCACTCCTATGGCTCACACGCTCCCTGTTCAAGCCCTGCTCGATCTTTACGCCCAAACGCTTCAACAACTCCAAAATGCCGTTGCCAACATTCCCGACGACCGTTTTGCGGAACAACCCCACGGCGTTCTCAACCACCCCGCCTGGACGGTGGGGCACCTTGCCTTTGCCGGGGAGTTTATTGTGTCCCTTCTTGGGGGAGAAAGCGCTGCGGGAAACCAACGCCAGGCGGAACTCTACGGCCCGGGGAGCAAACCCCAGCCGAACCGAGCCCTGTATGCCGGCAAGGAGGAACTGCTGGCGCAACTTCGCCTTTGCCATCAACGGGTGATCCCTATCGTGAATGAGCAGTTGCTCACCCACTACAACAACGAATCACCGGAATTTTTGCGCAGCTTTGCACCCACCATCGGGCCGATGATTGTGTATCTTCTGGCCGCTCATGAGCCGTACCACGTGGCACAAATCACCCCCTGGCGGCAAGCGGCGGGGTTGTAATACCCGCTCAATTTCCGTTACCATTTAACGCTCCTGATCATCATATCCCGGCCCGAAAAATTCCTTGGGGTCGGGATATTTTTTTGGTTCTTCTGGATTTTTTTCTTCGGTTTTTCACGCCGAATTTACCAAAATTTAATGAATTTTGAAAATTATTAAATAATTATTTCCTTGATTTTACTCACTTTAAGCGAAAATCAAAGGAACTTTTTTGCCCATCTTGGGATTTTTACTGGCATATAGTCCTCCCTTTTCCTAGGTTCGCCGGTTAACCACAGCAACGTGGACAGCCAAAAAAATTGGAGAAACCCACCATGTCCCTTCGTACCACCCTCCTCACGGCGATTGCCATCCTCACCGCAGCGCTCCCAATTCAGGCGCAATCCAACCCCAACCCCAAACCCAGCGGACTGGTTACTTACATGACCGGCAACGCTGCCAACTCTTCTCGCAATCCCGTGAACGGCCCCGGCATTCTTCTGATGGGTGGCGGACTCGAAGTGGACAACGGATTCCGTAACCGCGCCTACCCTGTGGCCAACGGTGGTGATGTGGTGGTGCTCCGTACCGACAATTCCAACGGTTACAACAGCTACCTCTACAACCTGCGGACGGATAGCCTGCGTCCGGATTCTGTGGAAACACTCGTGGTGGATACGGTCTCCAAAGCCAACTCCGCCTACGTGAAATGGGCGATTGAAAATGCCGAGCTCGTGTTTGTTGCCGGGGGCGACCAATCCCAGTATATCAACCTCTGGCTCGGTACGAATGTGGAAACTGCCATGAAGACCGTCTACAACCGAGGTGGCGTTTTGGGGGGAACTTCTGCGGGTAGCCACATCATGGGCGATTTTATTTATGATCCCGATGGCGTTGCTGCAGTCATCACCTCCGAGGCCATCAAGAATCCCTACCGTAGCAACATGGGAATCAGTTCCTTCCTGGTGGATATGCCTCTGATGTATGATGTGATTACCGACACGCACTTCTACCAACGCGATCGCATGGGGCGCACGATGGCGTTCATGGCGCGGCTTCGTCAGGATGGTCGCACACCCACTATCACCGCCATCACCTGTGATGAGCGCGCCTCCATCTTCATCGATCGCAACCGCGTGGGCACAGTGGATACCACCGGCGGCAATTTTGTGTATGTGCTGAATGAAACCGCCAGCACCAGCCGTGTGCAGGTGGTCTCCGGTCGGCCGCTGATCTACAACAACGTGCGCCGCACCAAACTCACCACTGGGCAAACGTTCAACCTGAACACAAACGCCACCACCGGTACGGTGGCCACCATCAGTGTGGATGGCTCCAAGGCCACACCATTCAGCCCCAGCAATCCCTACTAATCAAGACGTTCTCAAAGTCGCCGATCCCTGGGAAATAAAGATTCGTTCCCGGGGGTTCCGGCATGAAGATTCCGTAAAGGGGACGAGAGGCGATTTTCTGAGGTCAAGGCGCGGGAGGCGAAGGCGAGGATGGCGTAGCGGAGCTACGGTGAGGAGTCCTGAGACGAGCAGCAACACAGACATCGGGAAAACGGAATCGTCCCAGGGGTTCCGGTTGATTCCTCGGGGCAGTTGGGATTCACCTATCCCAATCGCCCCATCCCTTTGCTCAAAGGCCTGCTTTGAACACCCCTTCCCAACGCCCCACCACGAAACAACCCGGTAAAGTGATTCTCATCGGCGCCGGCCCGGGCGACCCCGGATTGCTCACACTCCGTGGGCTGCAGCGTCTGCAATCGGCTGATGTTGTACTCCACGATGCCCTGCTCACCGCGGAGATGCTGGAGTTGATTCCCCCCTCGGCGGAGAAGCTCTACGTCGGCAAACGCAGTGGCCAAAAGCACCTTTCCCAACAGGAAATCAACGCCCTGATTGTGGAAAAAGCGCAGCCGGGTCGTGTGGTGGTGCGCCTAAAGGGGGGCGATCCCTACATCTATGGTCGTGGTGGTGAGGAAGCCGAACACGCCCTGCAGCATGGGCTCCAAGTGGAAGTCGTCCCCGGGGTGAGTTCTGCGTTCGGGGTTCCGGCGTTGGCGGGCATTCCTGTGCTTCACCGCGATCTGGCCCGCAGCGTTTTGCTGTTGCATGGCCGGTTGCTGCCCCCTCAACGGGCCGACTTGGAGGCCGAGGAAAAAGCCCTCAGCGGACAAAGCGCTCCCCCCGAGGAGACGCGTCGCCGGGCGATCATCATCCGCCATCACCACGCCCTGGCGAAGGAAACCTGCCCAGAAACCCGCAAACCCGTGGATTGGAAGGCCATCTGCAAAGCCGCCGATACACTGGTGTTCCTCATGTTTTTCGATAACCGCGAAGCCATTCAGCAGGGGCTTATCTTCGGCGGGCGACCCCTTCAACAACCTGTGGCCTTGATCAGCGAAGGCGCAAGCATTCAACAAGCCACGTTTGTAAGCACCGTGGAACACTTCGTGGCTGAATGCGAAGGCCGCGAAATCCCCTCGCCGAGTTTATTGGTGGTGGGCGAGGTGGTACGCTTCGCGGAACGCCTCAACTTCTACGAACAGCGTCCCCTGCTCGGCACGCAGATTGTCTTCACCACCCTGGCCGCGGAACGCTCCCCGTTGGAATCCGCCGCTGCGGAACTCGGGACTCTGACGCACCGGCTCCCGCTTCTCAACATCCCCGAACTTGCCCCCACCGCCCCGCAACGCAAGCGCTTGTTATCCGAACTCGATGCCGCCACCCACCTGCTCCTGATGCGGGCCGAACTCGCCGAACTGGCGGAACTCGCCCTGGGGCGCGCCCAAGTGGATGCCGAAGCATTCTTCCGCCGCACCCCGATCCTCTGCCCCAACCGCGCCGTGGAAAAACTCGTGCGCCGCACCGGCCTGCAAGCCGTCTCGCTGCAAACACCCCTCACCCCGCAATCACTCCGCCAGCAGTTGGATGTCCCCCTGGATCAGGCGCGTTTGGTGGTGCTGGAACACACCGACGAATGGAACGAACTCGCCGAGGAGTTGGAGGAACTCGGTGTCCGCGTCTGGAGCATCCCCCTCAAAGGCTTGGAGCCGAGTCCCTCAGCGCTGGAGGAATTGGAGCGCGTGCTCGATGCCGCCAATCCCAAATCCCCCGCCCACCGACTCCGCAGCATCCTGATTTGGGAAAACGAGGCCACACTCCGCGCCGCCCTAAACCACCTCGGGCGCACCGCCGAAGCCTTCCTAAAACCGGCGATCCACCTCTGCCTCGATCCCGCCTGCCTCGAGACGCTTCAACAGCGCGGTCTGCCGTTTGTGAGCGAACTCCGCGACCTAACCGAACCGAGCCTCCTGCACGCCCTGGAGCCGTACCAACCGCTCAGGGGCCCGCTGCCGGAAGCAACGATGTTCCCGGGGTAGGGGCGCTAGCTGTCACCGATTTATCGCTTGCATCAATGAAAGAAGATATCTTGATTCAACTAACGAGGTAAGTCGGTATGATCATCAAATCGGTTAAGTTCAGAAACTACAAGTGCTTCAAAAATGAGTGGGCTGGATTCGATGAAATTAAACCCATCAACGTGATTATTGGGAAGAACAACTCGGGGAAGTCGTCTTTGTTGGAATTGATTGATATAGTTAATTCAACTGAAGGGAAAAAACTTGAATTAGATTCAGAAATCATTTTTAACGCTGACGATAATGATTTGAATAAATCTAGAATTAATTGCCCAAGCATTAAGGAAATTAATATACTATATAGGCCTATGACTAATTCTTTTTCATACGACAAAGCAAAGGCGACTGAATTACTTCGGTACAAATGTGCCTTTGAAGATGTTTTTAAATATTTCGACAATAACTTAAAAAACATTACACATAGAACAGAGTACGGATTTGGGAAAAGTGTAAAAATTCAAGCTGAAAGAAACATAGTACCTGAAGAGGCAGAAATGAAACTCCTCCTTCAAAAAGATGGCAAAGGTGCAACTAATATTATTCGGCGCTTTTTGAATACAGCAGACACAACGTATAACAGAGATGATATCAGAAAAGATCTGATGGATTCTCTAAATCAAATTTTTGCCCATGATGGAAAATTTAATGAGATCATTGTTCGGCAGTATGATGACCAAACAAAAGATGCTGAACTTCACAACAAATGGGAAGTTTACCTTTTAGAGGAGGATAAAGGATTTGTACCTCTAAGCAAGTCGGGAAGTGGTTTGAAAACAATCATTCTTGTTTTGCTCAATCTGTTGATTATTCCCAAAATTGACAATAAGGAGAAAAGCGAATATTGTTTCTGCTTCGAAGAACTGGAAAATAATCTTCACCCATCACTCCATAGACGATTACTGGCCTACATCCAAGATTATTCAAAAGATCATGGATGCCAGTTTTTCCTGACCACCCATTCCAGCGTGGTGTTGGATGCTTTTGGAAACTCGGACAAGGTGCAATTCACTCAGGTTATCCATGATGGTGTTAAGGCCACAACCAAACCCATTCTGGCGCATTTTGACAAAATTGATGCGATTTCCAATCTTGGGGTAAAACCTTCGGACTTATTATTTGCTAATGGAATTATCTGGGTGGAGGGACCATCCGATAGAATATATATCAACAAATGGATTGAGTTAGCATCTAAGGAAAAATTACGAGAAGGTTTACATTATCAATGTGCATTTTATGGCGGAGCCGTTTTAGCTCATTATTCAGCTAACGAAAATGTATCGAATCTAAGTGACCTGATAAATGTTGTACGGATTAATTCAAACTTCTTTTTTCTTTTCGATAGGGACAATACCGATAAAAGAAATGAATTGAAAAAGGCTGTAAAAGATAGGGTGATGGAGATTGACAGTAACAAGCTCCATACTGGTTATTGGATAACAAAAGGAAAGGAGATTGAGAACTATATACCAGAAAGAGTTTGTAAAACTCTTTCCGAAAAAAAAAGAAAACCGGTGAAAAGTGTTCATATGGATAATTTCTTTGAAGTGAACGGAATAAATCCGAGCACATTTGATAAAGTTGACTTTGCGGTAAAAGTAACGAAGATTTTAGAACCTGAAGATATGCTATCTGTATTGGACTGGAAAGAGCAAATGGAGAAGCTTGTAACAACAATAAAGTCTTGGAACACATAAAACCAACCATATTTACCCGCGCTGCCCCGTCCCCCTCATCCTTGCCATCCTTGATATCGATGATAAATTCCTACTCGACAACCTGACAACACTTGATCGCTTCCAAAGATCGAGTCATTCGTACCCACCTTCACAATTCCGCCCTCCCTTCGAATTCCCCTCCCCCTCTTTGCGATTGCCGCCCGGCATCGAGTTCGCTCCCATAGGGCCCCGTATCCTTCTTTCCCGGCTCCCCCTGCATGAAGCGCCTTCTCACCCCCATGAATCTTATCGCCTTGGTCATCAGCCTTGGCTTTCTGGCCCTTGCGTTCAGCCGAATCGATCTCAAACTACTCCTGCAAATGGTCTGGACGATTGAATGGATGTGGTCCATTCCGCTGATTGTGCTCACGCTGTTGAGCTTTTGGTGGCGGGCGTGGCGTTGGCAGGTGCTGCTCGCCCCCTACAAACAAATTCCCATGGGGACACTCTACGGTCCGCTGATGATCGGCTTTGCGTTCAACAACATTATCCCCGCCCGGGCCGGGGAGTTCGCCCGCCCGCTGGCCTTGCAGAAGGTAAGCGGTGTGCCCTTCGCCACAGCCATTTCCACCGTGGTGCTGGAACGCGTGTGCGACATGATTGTTCTGCTCACGTTGTTTGCTGGTACGTTGTTGTTCATGGAACTCGATCCCGAACTTTCCACGGTGTACGACACACGCGTTTCCCTCACCCGGGGGGCCGTGTTGCAATATGTGGTGGTGGGGACGCTGGCCTTTGCGGCGTTGACCCTGGGATTGGCGGTGTGGTTGCGGGGGTGGTTGGGTCGTGCGCGGAAAAATGAAGGAGCCAAGATGGCGCCCTGGAAGCGCAGGCTCCAGTCGAAGCTTTCCGCCGTGCTGGCGTTCTCCCTTATGGTGATTCTGTTGTTCGGTGTCCTGATTGGCTATGCGCTGGACTCCCCCGATGGTTTGCGGATGGGCCGGGAGTTTATTCTGAATGCGGAGAGCTTCCGGGGGATTGCCAACAAGGCGGCGATTGCTGTGGGGATTTTGCTCGGCGGGGCGCTGTTGATGATCTGGGCTCCGTTCCGCGAGTTTATGCGGGGGGCCATTCGTTTGTGGGGATTCATGCCCGAGCCGCTCGCCAAACCGCTACTTTCCATCTTCGAGGCCTTTGCGGCGGGGTTCAACGTTCTCAGCCAACCCCGGCTCGGTGCGCAGGTGATGCTCCACACCGCGGCGGTATGGGCACTTACCGCCGTGCCGATGTGGCTCATGAGCTTCGGCGTCCCCGGGCTGGAGATGTCCTTGGCCGATACCATCGTGTTTTTGGTGATCACCTGTATTGTGATTTCCCTCCCCGCCGCTCCGGGGTTCTGGGGGGTGTATGAACTCGGCGGAATGATGGCGCTGATATTGGTGGGGGTTGTCCCCAACACCGCCGAGGGGCAGACGCTCGCCCTCGGCTACACGCTGGTGGTGCACTTCATTCAATGGCTGTTGGTTACGGTAATCGGGTTGTACTATGCCGCGCGGATCCACGTCTCCGCCACCGATGTGGAAAGTGTTCGGCATGCGGGGTAAGTTCTTCCTCGGGTTCCTGATGGCCGGGATCGTCCCGGTATCAGGGCTTCTCGCGGCGCCGGGGGAAGCGGTGCTCGTCTCGCCGGAAATCCCCACCAGCACCGAGGGTTGGCGCGTGGTGTCGCCGTGTGATGTGCTGCTGGAACGCTGGCGGGAGCACCACCCGGAGTCGCAGTACCCGCAACCGGGGTTTGCCCCCCTCAACCCCCAACGCATCTCCGGAATGTGGTTTGGCGGTCCGCTTCTTCCCCAGGGGGAAGGCTATACGTGGTCGCCGGGAGCCGTGCAGCTGGATTGCTCCGGGGCTCATGTCCCGTTCGAACTGACTTCCACGGGTCTGCAGTTTTCGCTTCTCCCCAACGCCCCGGAGTCCACGTTCAGCGGTACGCTCAAGGGGGGGGCGTTGCTGGGTCATCAGACGGATTCTTCTGGTGAACGCCTCGCCTTGTATTATCCGATTCCGGAATCAGGCGCCCCGGACGGCAGCACCCTTTTGAAATCCGTGATTTTGGATCGTGGTCCGGATGCCTTTTGCGCCACCTTTGAAGTGGGAAAAACCTGGTACTATTACGATGGTACTACCCTGAACCCGGCGTGGCCCCACCGTTGGAATGGCCTGATGGATTCCACCGGGCGCCATGTGGAGTTCCTGCATGAAGACGGCCGCACCGCGTTTCAAGTTCGGGAAACCCACCCCTTGGGAAGCAGTATTCCGCTCCCGGTTTGGGAACCGTTCCAACCCCGCCAACTCCCGGGGATGCTCTACTTTCCCACGCCCAACGAAAAGCAGACGGAGCTCATTCTCCTTTCGCCGGAATGGGTGGCGGCGGTTCCCCCGGAATGGATGCATCTGCTCGCCGTGTTTTTCAATCGACACGGGTGGAGCGTGCTGGCCTTGGATCAAGCGCCGGAAAGTGAACCGCAGGCTGTGGAAGCTTTCTTGGAGGAGTCGCTCCTTCGCCACCGAAACGGAACCCGCGTTCTTTTGTCCATCGGCCAACCCCGCTCCGAGTGGTTTCCCCCACGGGAACCCGAAGCCGAGCCGTTGATTCATGGCGTGATTTCCATCGCTGTTCCTGGCGGGACGCCGCTGGAGCCCGCACTCAACCCGACCTTGGCCTACAGTCTTCGGATTACCGGTGGCGAGCCGGAGGAGAAAGAGTTACCCCTTGGCGCCCACGATGCCTTCACCCTTCGGGAGCTTCCTTCGGGACTCATGACGACGCTCCCCGCTCCTGTCTTTCCCGGCGAGGAACCCCGGCAAACGTCCACCGCTTCTCCACTGCTCTGGCGGAAACTCCTGAGCTGGCTTCGGTTGGTGCAAGGCGAGGAGCAAACCAAGAAAAAGCCCGAACCCAACTCTCCGGCGCCCTTTCCCGTGGGGGCTCAGTTGCCTCGCTAGCGTCTTCGCGCCTGAGCGCCTTTTCTTGTTCTCAAACCGAACAAAATCCCTTCTTCACCGAATGGTGTGGTCTTTGCAGATAGGGCCCCGGAACAGTGCAAAATTCACCACTACTGGATCTTTTCATGATCGGCGCCCTCTTTGAACCACCCATCAACATTTCGTTTCTCGGATTAGTGGTGGGGAGTGTAATCTCTACAATTGTGATGCTGGCGTTGTTTGTTCATGCAGAAAAAACAAAGAACGCCGGAATTGTGGATGTCGGTTGGTCGTTCCTGATGGGGCTTTTGGCGCTGATCTACGCCTACATTTCCGTCGCCCCCGGGGTGATGGATTGGGTGATCGGTGGCTTGGCGGCGTTTTGGGCGTTTCGATTGGCTTTTCATATTTGGGTTCGTGGGCGCGGCAAGGAGGAGGACGGCCGGTACCAGGCCATGCGCCGGGCTTCGGGGAAAAACGCCACGCTGGTCTTCTTCGTCTTCTTTCTTTTTCAGGCGTTTCTGGCCGTTCTTTTCGCCATGCCGTTCCACTTCGCCATCCTGAACGAACGTGCTGGAATTGAGGGAATCCGGTTTTGGGATGTTTTGGGGATCGCCATCTGGGTGATTGCGGTGCTCGGCGAACTCATTGCCGATGGCCAATTGGAGCGCTTTCGCAAGAACCCCGCGAACAAAGGCAAAACCTGCCGAGCGGGCCTTTGGCGCTATTCCCGTCACCCGAACTACTTCTTTGAGTGGCTTCACTGGTTTGCCTACGTTGCCTTTGCGGTGGGTTCTCCCTATTGGGCACTTACGTTCATGGGGCCGATTTTAATGTACGTCTTTCTGGTTTATGTTTCGGGCATTCCCTGGACGGAGCAGCAATCCCTTCGCAGCCGGGGTGATGATTACCGCCGCTACCAGCAGGAGACCAGCGCCTTCTTCCCCTGGTTTCCCAAGAACCTGAACTCCTAACTCCTTCCCATCTCCTTCAAGGTACGCCCCGTGAACGCACTCATCACTCTCGCTGAAAAAGGCCTCATCCCCGATCCCCTTATCCGCCGTGGTATCCGCCATCTGTGCAAGACCCGCCGCTTGGATCGCATGCCCCGTGGGGCGGAGATGGCCATTTATCGCAAACAACTCCTCAAAGAGCTTTCCCAAGGGCCCATCGCCGTTCACACCCAGAAAGCCAACGAGCAACACTATGAAGTACCGCCAGACTTCTTTGTCAAGGCGCTCGGCCCTCGGCTGAAGTACAGTTCCTGCTACTATCCCACTCCTCAAACCACCCTTGCCGAGGCCGAGGAGCACATGCTGCGCCTCACCTGCAAGCGGGCGGCTCTGCGCAACGGTGATCGCATTTTGGAACTCGGCTGCGGCTGGGGCTCCCTTACCCTCTGGATGGCGGAACATTACCCCGATTCCCAGATCACCGCCCTTTCGAATTCAGCCGATCAACGCAAATTTATTGAAGCGCGCGCCAAGCAGAAAAACTTGACGAATATCAACGTCATCACCGCCAACATCAACGACTTTGAATTCCACGAACAAGTGGACCGCATCGTCTCCGTGGAAATGTTCGAACATATGCGCAATTATCAGGAGCTTTTCCGGCGCGTGGCAAGCTGGCTCAAGCCCGAGGGCACTGCCTTCGTACACGTCTTCTGCCACAAGACTTTCCCCTACCTTTTTGAACTCGATTCCGCCGAAACCGGCCAAACCGATTGGATGAGCCGCTATTTCTTCACCGGCGGCGTAATGCCGAGCGACGACTTGTACGCCAGCTTTTCCGATCACCTGCGCATCCGCAAACATTGGCGTGTGCGCGGCACGCATTACGAGCGTACCTCCCGCCATTGGCTGGAAAACATCGACCGCGAAAAAGCCGCTGTGATCCGTACCTTCACCAAACTCTATGGCTCTGCCGAAGCGCATCGCTGGTTTCACCGCTGGCGACTCTTCTTCCACGCGTGTGCAGAACTCTTCGGCTACAACAATGGCCGCGAGTGGTTTGTGGCGCATTATCTTTTCGAAAAAGCCAACTCCAAGTAAATCAATTTAGCCCTCTCCATTTCTGAAGAATGCTTCTGTAACCACCGAAATATCAACGGTGGAACATGGGTTATTTTATACGCGATTTTTCAAATTCCAGTTGATTTAAGAAAATCGAGGGTATTGATCTTGTCCACAATATATTTTGTGGCCTAAAGATTTTTTGCCCGGGATAATTTTCGCTCATCGCAATAATCGATGAAAACCCCCATTTTCTCATCCGATAAACTCAACTATCGCCAATATCGACCTCTAATGTGATTGAACGCAAGGATTCGAACCATGAATAACCCGAATCAAACCAACGGTTTCACAAACAAACAGGGTTCCTCCGTTTGCGAAGTCACCCCCCAGGGCGACGTCATGGATGAGATTTTTGGTCAATACTTGATCACCGGCAAAGCCATGTCCGATCGGCTGTTCCACAAATTTACCGCCAAACACTTGGAACAAAAACTTCCCGCGTTCATCAAAATCCTCCGTCCCGAGGTTCACGGCGGCGCCTCCTTTGAGTCTGAATTCCTTCAAACCGCCAGCTTGGCCCGTGCGGTTGTGCATTCCTCTCTCGTCCCCATTCTCGATGCCGGGAAGCACGCGGGTCAGTATTTTGTGGTGGAGGAAATGTTCGAAGGTTTCGCGCTGGGGCGCGGTCTGGAATCCAATCACTTTGATCACGATGATAAAATTAAGGTCATCAATCAAATCGGCCAGGCGCTGATCCACCTTCACGAACAAGGGATTGTCCATGGTGAACTCAATCCCTCCCACGTGTTCATCACCGTGGATGATGTGGCCAAAATCAGCGGCTACGGGTTTCCGGAATTGATTCAACTGAGCGGAAAAAATCCGCCGGTGTTGAAAGTGGAAAAACGCCGTTTCATGGCCCCGGAAGTTCTTGCCGGAGATCCCATCACCATCGCCTCCGATGTGTATTCCCTCGCTTCGTTGGTGGGGTGCATTTTTGCCTCTGAGGAGCGTTGGGTGAAGTCTGATTCCCGGCTTTCGGGTTTGAATCTTCACCCGCAGCTTTTGGAATGCCTGCAGAAGGCGATGCATCGGGATTGGCAATTCCGCCACAAATCCGTTGAGGAACTCATGGCCGATCTCAACCGGCTACTGCGCAAGGCGCCGTTTCAGGCCACCTTGATGACCCCCATCCCTCTGGCTCCGGCTGAGGCGCCCAAACCCGCGGAAGCCACCGAGAAATCCCAACCGGCCTCCTTGGAGACCCTCATCGCCCCCCAAGCCCAGAGCGCCCCGGAGGTTGCGGCTGCTCCTGCTCGCCGCGCCTTCCCGTTCCTTCCCGTTCTCGGCGCTGCGGCACTCTTGGCTGTGGTTATCCCTGTTGGGCTGTATTTCCGCCCTGCTGGAACAGCAGTTTCCGCCGAGCCGCTGCCTGCACCCGTCGTGGAGGCTGATCTCCCCGTGGCCCCGGCTCCGAGCCATTTGGTCGCCGATAACGAACTCCCCGGTTTTCAACAGATTCGCTCGCTTCCTTCGAACGGTCTCCCTTGGGAACGCCCTGCGGTTCTCTACTTTAGCGATGCAACGGCGGAATCCACGACTGGGATCACGTCGGTCACCGGTTCGTCCCAAATTTCGGCTCTGCTCACGGATTTTGAACTCATCCGGCAAAACCCCGATTCCACGCCCAGCCTGGCGGCTTTGTACAACATTGTGGAACGCCCGCAACTAATTGTCGTCGATGCCCAAGGCAAAACCCAGGGGCGCTTCTCCACCGACACACCAACCGAAGAAATTCAATTCTCGCTTCAATTACTCCACAAAGGACTCTTCCCGAAATGACCCCCAGGAAAAACCATCTCCCCGGCAACCTCTTCCCCGTGATGGGGTTCTTTGCTCTGGCCTCCACCCTGACCGCACAACCCGTGGTGGAGGACTTTGAAAAACCGGAGTCCAAGTTTTCCCTGGTTCGGCGTCAAAACGCCACCGCCAATAATGCCCAACTGGTACGAGGCGAACAAACCCCAAGCGACCCCGAAATGGGCCACGCCCACGCCGCTGGTTTTGCGTTGAAGCTGACGAACAGCGCCAAGGAGTCGGATCTCAACGCCGTGCTCCCCAACAAAATCACCCGCGAGGAAATCGCCCAACTCGGCGGCGTACTCTTCTCCGCTGATATTTATCTCCCCGCTGCCGGCGAGCCCCAGCCCGCCACCGCCCTTAGCGTCCCCAGCCTCAGCGCCAAAAGCCAGTATGCCATGTACCGCTTTGGGGTAACAGACAACGCCGCTCAGGTCTTCTTTTCCTTCAGTAACGGCGTGGACCCCTCGGCAATCCTTCACCATAAAGTCCCTGCCGAACAACTCCCCCTGCGCCGCCC
>JANRMB010000365.1:0-8648 GCA_033761985.1 Candidatus Sumerlaeia bacterium
ACATAGGCAATCGGTGTGGAAAGAAGCCACAATCCAAATCGCCAGCGGTCTGTGTCACTTACCGACAAACCAAACCCTGTGGGGTAGGCATTATTGTCGAGGTGATAAAGTTCAATCGCTGTGGTCGCCGTGCGCATGTCGCTTTTCACACGGCTCACTTTTGAACGAGTTTGAGCTTCCAAAAAGTTGGGGACAGCAATTGCTGCAAGGATGGCAATAATCGCCACCACAATTAGAAGTTCGATGAGGGTAAACCCTCTGGTTTTCTTGTTATGTACTAATTTTGTCATAGGTAACTCCCTTGAGTGAAAGGGATAAGACCATTTTCATGCCTCAAGGGAGTTATAGAGCGTGAAGTATTTACCGTCTGTAAAACGTTTTTCTCGGGAGACATCATTACTGCATCAGCCACAAATCATCACCAGGGGGATTCCCCTGAACGGTGAGATTCAGCGGAGTGCTGGAGGCAATTGAGTTACCTGCAGCATCCTGTACGGCATTCGCCGCCAAGCCAATACTGGCTGCACCAACTGCGACCGGGGTAAAGGTCACACTATAAGCCCCGCCACTTCCGCTCAATTGGCTAACGCTCCCATTCGTCACCACAAAATCACCAAGTGCCAACCCCGTAACGGATTCGTTGAAAGTGAGTTGAATCGTGGTAGGTGCCTGAGGAATACTTGTTCCCAGAGCTGAGCTAATCACCACCGTCGGGGCATTTCGGTCGATGGAATACGTTTGGCCACTGGTAAAGGTGGAATTCAGGGCGTTACCAAGTGTATCGGAAATCGTAGCGTTACCAAGAACATCAATTCGGTAGGTGGTGTTGTTTGCTGGGCTGGAAACAGTAAGATTATAAACATTCGACGAGGATGCTCCAAATCCTTGAATAAAGGCTCCCGTTCCAGTTCCAGAGACTCGTGTTAGTGTAAAGTCTGTTGTGGAAAGTGAATTGGTATCAATTGCCGCAGTGAACGTTACTTGGAATACAAGCGATCCTGTTGTATTGGTGAATTCCGCTGAAGGGCTCAGCAGGTTGATGCTCACAACCCCCAACGGAACGGCACTAATGACAATTTGTTTGTTCACATTCAATGAACCAGTCGCCCCCGGCGCGGGAAGTGTAAGCGTGGCATTAAAGCTCGTGTTATTCACATTCCGGATCGTGGCTCCATTGAGCGTCAGTGAGTTTGCCCCCACATAGGAAAGATCGGCACTGAAATCACCATTCTGAACCGTATAATTGAAGTTTAATGTACTTGTGCCCGAACCACTGACATAAGCTGCCGAACGATCCACTGTCCCCGTTTCCAACAGGAGCTGTGGGGTTCCTCCCGAAACTGTCACCGGTGTATTGAAAGTCACTTGGATGGAAATAGTTGCTCCGGCTCCATAGATGCCATTCGCGGTACTGCTGCTCACACCTGTCACCACAGCAGGTGTGGCAGGGGCCGTGATGGTACCGTTGATGGTAAAGTTGAAGGGGTTCTCATCGGAATCGTTATTCGCAAAGGTCAATGTCCCAGAAAATGTTCCAATAGTCGTGGTATTCAGGCGCACGGTGAAGTTATCTGATGCTCCGGCATTAATGGTGGAACTCAACCCCTCTGTCACCGTGAAGCCTGTGGGGACACTGAGCCCAGAAGTAGTGAGTGCAGCAGTCCCTGTATTGCTAACGGTAAAGGTAATGGTGGGTGCCGTTGCGTTTTGTTCCACGGTTCCAAAGCTGACCGTGGCGGTATTATCAGGGACACTGAAGCCGCTTCGAATCACGTTGATTTCGGGTTGAGCCACATTAACCGGCCATCCGATGTCGGCCAAAAGCGCTTCCGTCAATCGCTGATCCACCGTATCGTCGGCAATGGGTTCCATCAGTTCGTGCGGAAAAAGGGACTCATCAAAGTGAGAGATCGAAGAACCCGGTTCCACCGGATTAGGGGCGTACATCAACACACGGCCATTTCCGTTTCTACGTCCGGAGGTTAGGAATCCTGAGGCGGCATTTACGAGCGGCCCATTCCATGTAAGATCATCCACGCTCCGCGCAGAGTTCACCCGCTGGGTATTGGTCATCGTGGTTTGACCGTTCGCACGGCCCCAAGTATTCTGTGTAATTTCGTCGAAAAGAAAAAGATCGTAAGCGCCGGGGAGGCCTTGAAAAAGCTGGCCATTCGATTCGTCAGTTAACGATAAGAAGCCCAGGCCATGAACAATTTCATGGAGAATGGTGGAAGTAAAATCAATGCGATTCGAGGGGGCGTTTCCATCAAATCCATAATACCAGCCAGCGACGCCTCCCAAACATCCGGCGTCGAGAGTCGTATTAAACGCCGCGCTGATGTCATCACCAGAAGGATCGGCATCCTCTCCCAGCAGCGCGCTTGCTTGAGCGACCGAGTAAAACGTATTCCGGTTGGGAAGCTGTGCATCCTCAATCACAACATTAGGGCCCGCAGCTCCAAGAACGGCGCCGGAGCTATCACATTCCAAAGGGTCGAAGTTTACTTCCACTCGGATGGTGACTCCGGAGTCGAGATAGTTTTGCCAAACCGTTGCAGCACGAACAATTGAGTTGAGACGCTGTGCTCCCCGGGTTGTGCCGTTATTCCCACCCACGGGGCTTGCCGGGGTATTGTCATTCAAACCCTCCCCGGGGCTGTCTCGGTTGATAATCTGAATCGTGGTTTTGTTCGCTCCCTTGATTTCAGCCACAACCTTGGCTTCACCCTTAACTTTCGCCGCTCCCCAAACGGAGTACTTTACCCTCCCCGTTGACTTATCGGTTTCCATCACCGGCTCTCCGATGTTCAGTCGTGTTTTGGTATCGTCGATTAGTTCCTGAAGATGCCCTCCGGAAAGCCCTTTCTCGCCCACGCTGATCGTCGTGATTTGAATCCCCGGTTGGAGTTGGTTGCACTGCACCCGGAATTCGGGTTCCTGAGCCGTCGCCACAGCGGTAAGGAAGAGGAAACTCAGCAGCGAATAAAAGAAAAATGGAACGCTGGAACGCTTCATGGAAAAGTCCTTGATAATAGAACGAAAGAAGATTTTACACGGTTTCCGTGCAAAACTGCATCCCTCAACATCCGAAAATAGAACGTCTTGGTGTTTCGTTTCCTTCTATTCCGTTTTCGAGCCAATCTGAATTTCAGGTCGATTCCGTTTTCCCGAGTTCTGTTTTACTGATCGGCACAGGCATCAGGAAAACAGGCTCGTCTGAGCTTCCTGCTCGACAACTCCCCCCCGCGTCTCCCACACTCCCGCCCCGTACCGACCCCTTTTGGAGCCTTTTCCCCCATGGCCGCTGAAACGCCCATCATTCTCTCCTGTCATAACCTGCAAAAAAGCTATCTGGAACGGATGATCCTTGAAGACGTCTCCCTCAGCATCCACGAGGGCGAGCGTGTCGCTCTCCTCGGTGCCAATGGTGCAGGTAAATCCACCCTCCTCGCCATTCTGGCCAATCGGCTACAACCCGAATCCGGTGATGTACGTATCCGCAAAGGGACGCGGGTTGCCGTTCTCGATCAACAAGGCGATCTTCACCTCGATTGGACGGTTGAACAAGAGATTGATTCGGCGTTTGCCGATTTGCGCGAAATGGAAAAGCAAATTGAGGAAGCCCACGATGCCCTTGAGCATTGCACGGATCCCGATGAGATGGATCGGTTGGTGCACCTAGCCGCCGATTTGCAGGAAATCCTCGATAAAGCTGATATGCACTCCCTGGAGTCCCGCAAGGCCGAGGCAATGAATGCCCTGGGTGTTCCCCCGCCCAACCGCATCATCAACGATCTCTCCGGCGGGGAACAACGTCGCGTTGCCCTTTGCCGCACCCTGCTCCGCACTGTGGACCTTCTCCTTCTCGACGAACCGACCAACCACTTGGACGCCGAAACGCTCGATTGGCTCGAAGCATTCCTTGCCCGCTTCAAAGGGACGGTCATCTTCGTCACCCACGACCGCTATTTCCTCGATAACGTCGCTACCAAGATGATTGAAGTGCTCCGCGGCAAAGCTAACATCTATCAGGGCAACTATTCCGATTACCTGAATTCCAAGGCGGAAGAGCAGGCCATCGCCGCCCGTAATGAAAGCACCCGCCAAAACCTCCTCAAGCGCGAACTCGAATGGCTGCGCCGCCAACCAAAAGCTCGGACCACCAAGAACAAATCTCGCATCGATGCCGCCCACGAGTTGATGGCAAGCGAGCCGGAAAAACCCCTCGATTCCATGCAGTTGCTCATCCCCAGCGGACCCCGCCTGGGCAACACATTGGTGGAAGTGGAAAACCTGCAACACACGCTAGCGGGCAAACGCCTCATCAACAACTTCACCTTCATGCTTGGCCCCGGCGACCGCGTCGGGATTGTGGGCCGGAATGGTCTCGGGAAAACCACCTTCCTGCGCCTGATGATGAAGCAGATGGAACCCGACAAGGGAACGATTGTGCACGGTAAGACCGTGAAATTTGTGTACGCTGATCAAAAGCGCGAGAACTTGAATCTCGACAATACGGTGCTTCAGGAAATCGCCGGTGAACAGGAATATGTGGAAGTCGGCGGAGTGCAAATCAGCTTCCGAAGCTGGTTGAACCGGTTCCTTTTCGATGAAAACACCGCCGCCATGCCCATCCGTCTCCTTAGTGGGGGAGAGAAGAACCGCGTACAGATGGCGAAAATGCTTCGGGAAGGAGGGAACGTGGTGGTGCTCGACGAACCCACCAACGACCTCGATCTCCCCACGCTCCGCGTTCTGGAGGAAGCTCTCGTGCGGTTCGAGGGCTGTGCGTTTGTCGTCTCCCACGACCGCTATTTCCTGAACCGGGTGGCCAACCGAATCATCGCCTTCCGCGGCGATGGTGAAATTGTGATTATCGAGGGGAACTACGACCACTATCGTCGTTGGGCCGCCAAGCAGGAGGAAGCCGCCGCCAAAGGTTCCGTAACCCTCGCCAAAAATGCTGCATCCGCTGCATCGCCCCAACCGACTCCCTCCGCCGCCCCGGCTGAGAAGAAACGGAAACCCAGCTTCAAGGAACAAAAGGAATTCGAAACCCTGGAGCAAACCCTCGCCAAACGGGAAGAGGAACTCAAAAAACTCAACGCCCTGCTGGAAGATCCCGCCACCTTCACCAAATACTCTCCTGAGGAAGTCAAACGACTAGTCAAATCCCAGGAGATTGCCCAGAAGGAATTGGATCAACTCTTTGAACGCTGGGCAGAACTCAGCGAAGTGATGGGATAAATACATATCGGCCCGGTGGTAAGTCTCTCCACCGGGCCGTGTCCTGTTATTCTTTTGCGGGGATGAAGACATCCACCCGTTGACCAACTCGGAAATGTTCACCGGGCTCGGTCAATCGATACAGAATTTGAAGCACGCGCACGTCCACCCTCTCGGTTGTTTCGCCGGTGAGTGTGGTTTTGGGAACGATTCGCGGCTCGAATCGAACAAATGTGGCGGGTGATGTGATGAGGGAATTCCCACGCACAAAAACCGTTGCTTCAGTTGTTTCGGTGAATCTCCAACCTTCCGTCTCATCCACATCCACGCGAACAAAAAGCGGATCAATCACCCCAAGAGTCATCAGCGCACCGCCCGTGGTATCGGCCCCAGCAAACTGACCCGGGCGAACACGAACATCCAATAGCACACCGTCCTTTGGGGCACGGATGGTAAGGCGGGACTTATTGATCCTGGTTTGTTCCACGCGGGATTCCAGAACGGCGATATTCTGTTCCGCAACTTTGATATCCTCAACCCAGGTTCCCTGCTCCACTAAAGCGAGTTCCGCCTTTTCCAAGCCCACGCGCGCTTCAGCCTGTTGCAACTCGGCCAGAGTTTCATCATACGCATCTTCACTCACTGCATTGGTAGCGCGTAATTCGCGTTGTCTCAGTTCCCGGGATCGAGCCAATTCCAACGCTGTTTCTGCATCTTTCAGTCGGGCTTTGGAAACTACTACGGTTTCGGGTCGCGGGAGTTCCTTGAGCCGCTGCAATTCTGCTTTCGCCAATTCCACTTCGCTTTCTCTTAAGGCAAGTTCGGCATCAATTTCCCGAGTATCCAATTGAAAAAGGGGATCGTCTTTTCGAACTGAGTCGCCTTCGGCAGCAAAGACTTCCACCACCAGTCCGGCGAGTGGAGTACCAATAAGAATCTCCTCACTGGAGGGTTCCACAATTCCCGTGCCTCCAATAGTTGGTTGATCAGGTTTGGCGGGAGGAGGAGAAACGGGTTCCGATGCACTCACAAGGGTACGGCTTGTGGAGCTTTTGTAGGCTCCCCAAGAAAACGCGATGATGGAAACAAGAAGCAAAAACCAGATTATCTTCACAGGTAACTCCGTTTGAACTTAGTGGTGGGTGGAATGTTGTGAGTGAACAACCGATGCAGCCACCTCGATACGTTCGATGTGGCCATCATCCATAAAGGCAATACGATCGGCAAAATTGAAAATCCGGGTGTCATGTGTCACCACCACAACGCAACGCCCCGTGGCTTCAAGGGCAGTTGAGCGCAACAGTTGCATGATCTGTGTCCCCGTATCATGGTCCAAGGCACTCGTGGGTTCATCGCATACCAGCAACTTGGGTTCGTGTACCAAAGATCGAGCGATGGCGACACGTTGCTGCTGACCACCACTCAGTCGATTCGGACGAAGTTGGAGAAAACGTTCCAATCCAACTTTTGCTCCCATTTCTTTGGCTTTTGCCAACGCCTTTGAGCGGCCAATTCCTTGTAAAACCAAGGGGACGGAGATGTTTTCCGCAACGGTAAGTGCAGGCAACAGATTGTATTGCTGAAAAACAAAACCAACGGATTTGCTGCGATGTTCCGCGAGCGCGTTGGCCCCCATAGATTTCCACTCCTTACCCGCAACCGAGCAACTACCGGTATCCGACTGAAGAATTCCAGCAATCACAGAAATCAGGGTGGTTTTGCCGCAACCCGAAGGCCCAACGAGCATGAAGAGTTCGCCTTCTTGGATGCTGAGATCGATTCCTCGCAGAACAGGGATTTTGGAACCGGCCGCATAGAATGATTTGGTGATTTCCTTGCAAGAAACAGCGACTGGTGAGGAGCTTTTTGAATCCACTGGAACACCACTCATGTGCGGAACACCGTTGCGGGATCAAGTCGCAGCACGGGGATAATACTCAGTAGAGCCGAGAGAAGGATTGTTGCCAAAATCCCCAAACTGGTAACCCACAAAACCGGTGGCAATAACAGGAACGGAGGATCGCCGTTCCCTGTAAGCCAGCCAAAGAACGTGGCAATTCCAACACCCAATCCCAAGCCGATCACCCCAACACTCAGCGCTTGAACCAATACCATCAATACAAGGGACAGTGGTTTTGCTCCCATGGCTTTCAACGCTGCAAACTGACGAATGTTATCCCGTGTGAACGTGTAGAATGTTTGTGCGGCAATTGAAAGTCCGACAATAAAGCCGAGGGACACTGTGATACCGAAGTTAATGGGGATACCGGTTTCTTCGGCAATATACCAAAACGTCGAAGTCTTGAACTCATCACCCGTAAGTGCTTTGTACCCGGTCTGCTCGCGAATACGTTCCGCCACAACCGAGGCCGAGGCACCGGATTCCAATCCTGCAATCACAAAGCTCAGGAGTCGGCGCTCCGGTGGTGAATACAGCAATGCCCGTTCATAGGTGGTGTAGAGTACGGGGAAATCCTCAAAGTTTCTGGAAAGTCGGCAAATCCCCACAATCTCCGCTCGGCGATCGTTGATTTCCAGCACATCCCCAACCCTCAAAGGGCGTAGCGTTCCATCCGGTAGTTTTGTGGCAAGCAGAACATTAGCGCCGTATTCATCGATAATCACGGAGTCCGGGCGGCGTAAGTCCTCCAGATTTCCTTCCAGCATCACGCTTGGTCCGCCAAGAAACGTGGCGGCATCTATTCCCACAACGCTCGCTGTTTCCGGTTCTCCATCGGGCAATCTTAGTGGCAAAACCCGTTTGAACATCGGTAATGCCCAAGCAATTCCTTCCACCCCTCGTACGGTGGTAATAGCCGTCTCGGGAAGGGATATGCCTGCATCTGGAAAACGTGCTGCGGGATCCATAATCCAAAGTTCGGGCTGGGGAGTGTCGTCCAAAAAAGCAAACGTTCTCCACATCAGACCGCAGAAAATGGAAAGCTGTTGCGTCATCAACAGGGACGCGAACATCAGACCCATAACGAGTGCCAAAAACTTCGCCCTGTCCCCGGCGAGCATGAGTAATGAAAATCTTAGCATACCAGATTTGGCTCCAAAATTCTGGGCATTTCTGGAGAGAAAAGCTATCCGTATGCCACAACAATGAAATCAGCCAAAAGGGGGGGAGCGCCTTTTATCCGTCCCCCCCGCATCTCGGGAATTACTTCATTCCCAATTGCGACTGAACCATTTCAGCGTTTTTCGCAACCCCTTGAAAATTGTTGAACGCTGCATAGTACTGTCCAACATGTTCGCGTAGGAGATTCCCAATATGACGGCCATTCATTTGGGTGTTTTTGGCGAGTTCCGCAAGTACGGCAACCCATGTTGTATTGATGACCCCAGCACTGGAAAGTCTGCTCATGGTTACTTGGGTAATCAGTGGATTGAAATCAGCGGAGGCATCGATAACCGCGTAC
>JANRMB010000366.1:0-4211 GCA_033761985.1 Candidatus Sumerlaeia bacterium
CCGCAATGTTGCAGGTTCCCATCGCTGCCTATTTCAAGAAAAAATCAGAACCCCAAAATGCCGTATTGATGGAGGCGTTGAAAGCTCTGGATGACGCCATTTTTCAAGGGGATCAAATCGGAATGCAAGAAGCCTACGAGGCAATCGACTGGTGACTTAGTCCAGCGACTCCAACTCCTCTGTCCCCGGTAGTTCGGGAGTTCCCAACTCGCATTTGTGCTTCAACCAAAGGCGGATGCTTTCCCGGAAAATCCGGATCGAGTGCTCGGAGACTTTGATCGCTTGCAGTTCTCCCTCGGCCACCAGCGTGTACACCACATGACGACCCACGCCGAGGAATTGCGCGAGTTGGCGAACGCTGACGAGTTGCGGGAGTTCTGAGAAATCAAGTGCGGCGAAGATGGCATCGGCCTCAGCGATGAGTGCTTTGGTTTTTGGAGCCTTTTTGACGCGTGCCCGTGTGGGCTGGGGTTGTGAGGAGTTGCTCATGGGGGGCGCTTTCTTTGTTTTTTCTTCGCCATTTCCAACTCATCGAGTTCGTATTTGTCTCTCGAAGAGCGGTGGAAATCGAGATGAAGCCGAAAGCATTTTCCATCGGCCCCTTCCATTCAACAAATCAGCACTACTCTTGCGATACCTCAAAAGGGTTAGCTATTTTCGCTTCCAATTCATCCAAGAGGATCACCAACACCCACCATGATTGAACTTGTTTCCGGAACCAACCGTGCCGATTCCAATACCCTGAAAATCACCAAACTCATTCAAGCCAAATACGCCGCGCAGGGCGTCACTACGGGATTGATTGATTTGGCCCAGCTCCCCGTATCGGCTTTTTCACCCACTGCCTACGCCCAAAAGCCCGCTGAACTCACCGCCGTCCTGGATCGTATTCTCAAAGCCGATGGTGTTCATGTGGTGGTGCCGGAATACAATGGTTCCTTCCCCGGAGCGCTGAAGTTGTTTATCGACCTGCTGAAGTTTCCCGAAAGCTTTGAGCAACGTTGCGTGTGCTACACGGGTATTGCCGCAGGCCAATGGGGCGCTCTCCGCGCTGTGGAACAGCTCCAATTGGTTTTCAGCTACCGCAACGCGCTGAACTCCCCCAGCCGCGTCTTCATCCCCCTGATTGGCGGAAAGCTTTCCCCCGAGGGCACACTGAACGATGCGGCAATTGATGCCCTGTTGGTGAAGCAGGCGAAGGAATTCAGCGCGTTTGTGGAACGCAACAAAGGGCTCGCCAACAAGGGCTAAGCGCTAACCCAATCGAAGCAACTCGCCGAGATGGGCGGCCAACCAGGCTTCCCACTCGGCTTGCGATTCCGGCGCAGCAACATCCCACGGTTGTTCCGCTGAGAGAAAATACAACAAACTGCGGGTGAGTTTCTCACCAATCGCCTTCTCCAACCCATAACGGTAAAGTAGCAACTGCGGCAAGTAGGATTCCGTCAATTGGTTGAAGTGCTCCATGGAGCCGTTCCAGAAATCCGTCTTGAAATCCAGAAGAATCCGTTCCGCTGGTTGTGATCCCTGTGCGGGAATGAGAAGCAGTGCATCAATCATCCCTTGAATCAACACGGTTTCGTTTTCGGGGACGGAGGAGTGTTCTGCCGTTTGAAACAAAAGAGCGGGAATCGCCACCGTGAAGGCCACCTCGCGTTGAACATGATCCGGATGCCTTAGAAATAGCGTCCCCACTTCCGTGTTGTAAAAGAATGTATCAAGGGAATCCCACGGAATAACGGACTCCGTTTCCTCTTCAAAAAGCCCCTCCGCCACCAATCGCTTCCACTCCGATTGAGGCGTGGCGCCTGCACCAAGCGCGTGCAGATCAATCAGCGCCAAAAAACGATGGATCAGTGTCCCCCTGCGCGCCCCTCGAAGAGTCTTCCGGGAACGTGATTCAGGCTGAGCGAATGCAGGAATCCAGGAGGCCTCGGCTTTTTCTGACATTGTGCCTCGGAGTCCAATTCGTGCGGGGGGGAGAAACTCATGGTGCAGGGATTCCCGAAGGCGTTTCGCTTCCGTGGCCGACATCTTCGCTCTCAGGTGAAGTTCAGGCGCCTCGGCTTCCCGTTCCAAAATGAATCGCATCTGTTCGCGAAGTTCCGGCGTAAGATGTTCCTGAGTCTCCGGAGTCGTGAGCTTTGGTTGCATCTGCTCCTCCGTCCCCGTTTGTTCTGAAGGAACACCAACCTCTGAACTGGTGAACTGAAAAACTCCATCATTACTAACGGCCGAATAACGGAGCTCCTCCGTTTCCCAGAAGGGAAGAACCTCCCCACGATTCGCCCAACCCAACAGCACCCAGTGAAATAGCGAACCGGCTTTCATCAGTACTTTGATATTTGGTTCACCCTGCTGAAGAACCTCGCGGAGCTTTTGCAACGCGGGTTCCTTGAAGACACCGGAAAGAATGAGATGCTCCTTTGCGCGGGTAAGAGCCACATATAAAAGGCGCAACTCCTCCGACTTTAGGCGCGCTTCCACCGCTCGCCGAACCGGAGCCGCCAACAATCCCCTCACCGCATCACCAGTTGGTTCTTCCTCTGTCCCCAATGAACGTTCCAGAACCGTGATCTTCAGCGAAAACGCAAGCGCTCCACGGCGATCAATCAGCAATCGATTGCGCGCATCCATGAGGTTGAACTTGTGACCAAGAAATGGGCAAATCACCACGGGGAATTCGAGCCCCTTGCTTTTGTGCATCGTCATGAGCCGCACGGCATTCGTTTCCTGAAGGGCAACAGGTGGTTTTCCGAGTTCACGCTGTTCAGAAATCAGGCTTTCCACAAACTCCAGAAACCCCGTCAGACCCCGCCGGGCAAAGCGATCATACTGGGCGGCACGCTGTTGAAAGTACGCCAGATTTTGCAGTCGCTGTTCCCCGTTGGGGAGAACACCATAACACTCGGGAAGGGCACCTTCGCGGTAAAGGAGTTGAAGAAAATCCGCCACACTCATTTGCAGTACAGCGAGCTGCCAACGCTCCAGTTGAACCAGGAATGCTTCCGCTTTCGGTTGAATCGCCGCGTGTCTGTCCCCGTTGGTGAGAAGTGCGGTCCGGCGTAGTTGCTCGATCAACGGACCATCCCCACCGATTAATCTCAGGCGAGCCAAATCATCCGCGCTCCAGCCACCGAGGGGTCCCCGCAACGCCCCAATCAACTCCACATCCCGAAACGGATTATCCACCGTATGCAGAAGGCACAGCAGATCATTCACTTCCTGTTGTGCCAGAAATCCGATGCTCTCCTCCGTTTGAAACGCGATGCCTTCCTCCTGCAGCGCCTGAACCAGTACCGTGGCGTTCCCCCGCGCCGACCGCAGCAGGATGGCGATATCCTGAAGGGGAACTCCCAGCGTGCGAATATGCCGAGCCACCCAGCGCGCTTCCTGCTCGGTGTTTTCCAGAAGCTCCGTATCTTCTCCGTCTCCCTCAGATTCCTCAGCCGCACCGGAGGATGCTTCCTGTTCCTCCCCCTTCGCTGCTTTTGGTTCCACCAGAAGTTGCACTTGAACCCGTGGGGACAGAGAAGCGACTTGAGGACGACCAGGTTCAAAAGCGTGGGATGAATCGAAGGTGATTCCACCCAACTCAGGGGAAAACAACCGAGCAAAAAGTCCGTTCAGTGCCAGCAACAAATCCGGTGCCGAACGAAAATTCTGAACCAGATCCAATCGCGTCCCCGGTACTTGGGCGTAATGGGGATCGTACGGCTTGAAGACGTTCAACCGATCCAGAAATTGCGTGGGATCCGCTTGACGAAAACCGTAGATGGATTGCTTCACATCCCCCACGGCGAAGAGGTTTCCGGGGGAATGCTCGTGCGTGCAGGGCTTGGCCATCATCTCCAACAGCCGACCCTGAAGCCCGCTGATGTCCTGAAATTCATCGACAAAAAAGTGATCATAGTTTCGGCGAATTTGCGCAGAGACAATCGGCTCCTGCTCCAAAAGTCGCAACGTCAATCGCTCCAATTGATTGAACGTCAGACGATTCGCTTGAAGGCACTGTTGCTGAAATGCGTCGCTCAAATCCAGACCCGCCGTTTCCAACAGAAACTCCAGGTAAGGGAGTTGCCGTTGCGCTTCCTTCTGAAACTCCCTCCAGGAAAGGGATGTGCGCGGCAGAATTTTTGAGAACACATCGAACGCGGATTTTGCCTCGGTGGCGAGATCCCAAACGACTTTTTGTGATTCATTCTTGATGG
>JANRMB010000367.1:0-23152 GCA_033761985.1 Candidatus Sumerlaeia bacterium
ATCTGGTTCGAGCCGAATATGCGCCTCACCCGGCAAAAGCGCGCCGTGTACGCGGACTTTGAAGCCGCGCAAATCCCCACCACCACAGACGCCACCACGAGGATTGTGCAGCGGCGGTACCTGGACTCCGAGCTTCGCCCCGGCAGCAGCGCCGCGTTTCATCTGGAGACCGATGCCTCTTTGGAATCCTATGTGATCCCCGCCGGGCGCACGCTGACCGTTGAACTCCCCGAGGGTCGGGGCCTGGCGGCGGTAACGGTACGCGGCAAGGCCCACTATACGGTGGGCGAAGCCACCCGTGTGGCCGAAGAACGCGAGTTCACGGTGGTGGAAGCCCGCCAAGGAGCCGGAACCATTCAAGTGAAAGCCGAAGGCGAGGTGGAATTGATGGTGGTGCAAGTTCCGCTGAAGGTGGAATACCCACTCTACCCGAAACGCTAACCCATGATGGGGCGGATAATTCCCCCGCGAGGAGGTTAAATCCGCCCCTTCTCCTCCATTGCATTTGACCGCCCCACTGTTTTCCCCTCAGTTATGGGCTACGATGATGCCTTCTGACGATAAACCGACCAGCGACCAAAACCGTTTCGCCACGTTGTGTGCGCGCATTAATGCGGCGCTCGATCTGGAGGAGTATATTCGTTACCTGAACTACTTTCCGGATAAGGCACTGCTCAGCGGCGGTGTGTGGCGGTTGCTGTGCCCGGTGCATCAGGAACAGGTCTTCCGCACGCTGATCATCAACCCCCGCCGCAACACCTGCTTCTGCGAACACGTGAACTGCGGGTTCCACACGCACGGGGATTTGATTGAACTTCTGGTGAAAACCCGGCGTCTGACGCGTGCGATGGTGGTGGTTTCGCTGCTCGATCATTTTGGGGCGGAAAAGCTTCGGCTAACGGAAGAGCAGGAAACCTTTCTCCGCAATTACTATATGAAGCAGATGTAGGAAAAACGGCTCTCGTCCTAGGAGAATGTGTCTGGGCGTTGGTGAACACCTGAGTCCGTTTTCTCGCCAGCGGCGGCGAATCATCCCAGGTTCTGCCTTGCAGATTGTAGTACATCATGCGAAGGAATAGTCATTATTTTCTTGGATGGTAGGTCCCAAAATGACCGATCATAAATCTTTAGAGCGCATTACTCTCGACCACCAAATAATGTCTGGGAAGCCCGTGATCCGGGGTACCAGGCTTACTGTTGAGTTCATCCTCAGGTTGCTCGCACAAGGGAGTACCCCGGAGGACATCATCTCTGAGTACCCTCGTTTGGTTCCGGAAGACATCCGGGCCTGCTTGCATTTCGCAAGCCGAACGTTAGAGAGCGCTTCGTTCCTTCCTCTCGAACACGAGGTATGAATGAGATTTCTAGTAGATGACTGTACCGGCCCACGTGTTGCCGCTTGGCTGAGGGAGCATGGGCACGAAGTCTATTCCGTGCATGATGAAGCTCCAGGTATAACTGATTTACAGGTTCTGGCGAAGGCTTCGGATGAGGGTTGGATACTGATTACTAATGACCGCGATTTCGGCGATCTGGTTTTTCGTGAACGCAGGGCACATCATGGTGTTATCCTATTGCGGTTATCGGACGAAAGGGCGGATTGCAAGATCGCCACAATTGCCTCTTTGATCGAAGGATACGGAAGTCAGCTTCCACATCGCTTTGTCGTTGTATCTGAAAATGCTGTTCGATTCTCAAATTAGACTCTGATGAATTAAAGCTCCTTTCTGTACGATCTTTGGTTTGTGGGGGTGAAAACGCGACAATCTGATAGAACATCTTGCGGTTGATTTCTGAGGGCGGGAGGAAATCAGCTTGACTTCCCCCCGCTACTGACTCCATCCATTCGCGCCTATCGTCGGGGTGTAGCGCAGTTGGTAGCGCGCCGGTTTTGGGAGCCGGATGTCGTAGGTTCGAATCCTATCACCCCGACCATACGTTTGGTTTCTTCCTTTTCTTCTATTCTGGTTTGTTTTCGGGCTCCATTATTCGGGCCATGTGGTAGGGGTTTGGTTTGTACTTCCCGGCAAATTGTTTGTCGCTCAGGTAATCGCAAAGCCAGGCGCGCTCCACGATGCCCTCCTCCACAAAAAGGTGTTCGTCGGGGCTGAGGGACTCCAATTCCTTCATGCTGACGTTGAGGAGTTTTTTGTACTCCTTGCGGGTGCGGTGATTGCGGGCGCCGAAGCAACTGATCAATCCGGTGTTATCGAGCATGGACTGCCAGGAGTTCGGGTAGTTCTGTTTGAGGTTTTGTACGCTTTGGAAAAAGAGCCAGAGTTGCACGCCGTAGGTGCGTAGTAAAGTAAAGCCATCCTGAAGGCATTCCATATGGCCCAAGTGGGCGGCTTCATCCACCAGAAAAAGCGTGGGGTTGAGGGGGGGTGAACGGCGGAGGTATAGGGCGCGGATCAGGGATTGCAACCAAAGCCGGATGACCGGGCTGTGGGAGCGGAGCTTATCGGCGGGGATCACGATATAGATCGTCATGGAGCGACCATCGACAAAGTCCTTCAAGCTGAAGCTGCTGCAGCTCATGGAGTCCTGCAGGGCGGGGCTGCTGAGGAACCGCAAGTAGGACATGGTGGTGGAAGTAATGCCGCTTCGGGTAACATCGGTGATGCCCAGTGTGCTGGAGATGTTGCGGTATGCCATGCTGTTCATAAAGATGGTTTCGGCGGATTCGGATTTCTCCTTGTTTTTGGGTTTGTCTCCCAGAACGGATTTCCATGCGGGTGTGCTGTTGAGGCAGGGGAATTTATCCAGAAAGCGGGCAAGCGTGTAGATGAGATCATCATCATGAACAAATTCCCACAGCACTTTGAGGGTATGGAAATCACGGTGGAGCGTACTGTGCATTAACATGATAATGGCGGTGAGGAGCGCCGTCCCCTGAATATCCCAGTAGGGTTCGCGGTTGAAACTTCTTCCCCCGTTTTCGTTCTGGCTTTCGGCAATCACCTTGGCGATAGCCATGGCTTCGTCCTCCACAGAAACCCCTTCAAGATGCAGGATATCCAAGGGATTGAACGAGGAGTTAAAGCGTTTGGGGAGAAACTCTTCTTCGAAGGGATTGAGGATGTAGACCTCCTGACCGATGGATTTGCGGTAGTCGGCGGTTGCTGCGGCGATTTCCCCCTTTGGATCCACCACAACGATGGACTTGGTGCAGGAGAGAAGCATGGGGATAACTTGGTAGCGGGTTTTACCGGCACCGGTGGGCGCAAAGGTAATGGCGTGGAGTTGGGTGAGGAGATCCCTCGGGTGGACGGAACCGGGTTTGAAACGCAGGGGAAACTCCCCGGTTGGTTTTGTGACATCATTTGGATCCCATAGTACGTTACGGAGGAGGGATTCAAAAAATTTGGGATCGGAGGGTTTCGGACAATCGAGCGTGTTGCCCTCAGAACCAAACTTCCGATTGAATTTGCATTTGCCTTTTCTAAAGAAATAGCGATAGCGCTTATCGTGGTGTGTGTACCCGAGGAGGCTTTCATAATAGGAATCCATGGGATGTGTACCTTTGTGGTGGGAGGAAAGGGGGTTGGCTTGGATAAATGGGGACGGAGGAGAAGCAGGGCGTGCTTCACTGCAATCTGGGAGTAGTGGAAAGGTAGAAGAAGAACGCAGGGGTGTGCGGATTCCTCTTCGCCAATTCACTACTCCCCAGCCAAAAATAAACGAGGTCGGAGGAAAAATGGGGACAGATAGAAGCTTGATGCGTTGGGGGACACTGCAATTTAAGTGGCCCGATTTTGTGAGGGGGAGGATTAGGCGGGGATATGAATCATGGGTGGGAAGATGGTTCTCCTTAGAAACAACAGAACAGCGAGTGGAACCAAACGGAGCAATTTGGTGGGATTCAACGTATGGAGAATATACTCTCCCGTCAAGTGTCGTTAATGAGAAATATTTACCTGTGTCCCCGTGGTCAAATTGTCCTCTACGGATGTTGTGGATTTACAAGTATCCAGCTCCAATCGAAGGCTCTGCAACTGCTCCCAAGCGCTGGGGACAGGTGTTTCGTTTATGGGGGACAGAGAGGAATTATCCTCTGATTTTTGAACCACCATGCAGGGTTCCTGAAAAATTTGGTGTGGAACTTCCAGGATCGGTTCCGAGACATGGCACTCCAGTTCCTGAAGCAACCCCATGGCGATGAAGCCCTTATGAGTGGCGGTGTCGAACTCCGGGCCAACGGGGACATAGAAGTAAGCGAGATCGGGGGAAAGCAGCTTCCAGCCCCGAGAATAGCTCGAGAGGCAGGTGTACTCCACTTCGCCTTCAAACTCGCCGCCCGCCAAGGTTCTATTGGATTCGGCCACGGGGCGGGCCAGTACATGCACGCCTTGGAGGTTGCCCTCCTCACCTTCGGGAAGAGCCAGCGTATCACGCACTTCATAGATGATGGCGATATCGCCGGAACACTCGGAGCAGTATTCGATGACGTAAAGTTTTTCGCCAAGGCTTTCGGCCTCGCGTTGCATGTGCTGAAGGGTATGAATCGCGCGCATGGCATCGGCGGATTCAAGCCATTCCAATTGATCGGAGTGAAGGGCGGAGAAGGGCGTGAGGGTACAGGCCAGAGCAAGAGCTCCGGTAAGGAGGGTGTTGGTTTTCATGGGAAGGTTGCCTCAGAAGAGAGATGCGAAATTGAGAGCTCGATTTCGGGAACAACGTCAACATAAAGAAAGGGGGACAGAGGAGAATTCATTCCTCTGTCCCCCTTTGTTGAAAAGAGCGACGCCTTATTATTGCGTGCCCGTTATTCCTTGTAGGCGCGAGTGATGTCCAATCCGGCGAGCGGGGTGCGCACAAAGTTCTTGAAGTTGGTTTGTACCAGAATCGGGGTGAGGTATTCGAAGATGGGGGCCACCACGCAATCCTCTTCCACAATTAGGCGCTCGGCTTCGATGATGAGGGCCACGCGTTTGTCCACGTCGGTTTCACGGCGGATTTGCTGAAGCAGATCATCATACTTGGGATTGGAGTAACCGGTGGTATTGCTGCCGTGGCCGGTTTCAAAGATTTCGAGAAAGGTGAGCGGATCCATATAGTCGCCAAACCACGCAGCGCGGGAGAACTGGTGATCGAGGTTGCGCACGCGGCCGAGGAGAACTTTCCACTCCATGGTTTGGAGATCGAACTCGAAGCCAAAGGCACGCTTCCAATCGGAGTTAAGGCGCAGGGCGATGTCCTTATGGAGTTGGTCTTCGTTGTTGTAGATGTAGGTGGGGCTGGGGAGTTTGTCCTTGGCGATGGGGGAATCGGCAAGGAACTTCCGGGCTTTTTCCAGATTGCCGGCAAAATCTGTGGGGTTGAGGAAGTTGGGAGCCATATCACGGTATTCACGACCATCGGAAAGGGGGATGCCGTGGGGAATGAATCCGGTGGCTGGGCGTTCGCCCCGTTGGGTGATGGTGTTTACGATGTTTTCCCGGTGGATGCTGTAGGAAAGTGCCCGGCGGAAGTTTACATCGGTGAAGGGTTCTTTGGTGGTGTTAAAGCTGACGAAGTAAATCCCGATGGCGGGTGCTTTGTAGAACTCGGGCTTGCCAACCCAGTTGGGTGCTTCGCGGTTGCTGACTTGACCCGTCATGTCGAGTTCTTTGGAGAGGAAGGAACTGAGTTCGGAGTTTTGTTCATTGATGAAGAGGAACTCAATTTGTTCCAGCTTCACATTTTTGGCATCCCAGAAGTTGGGATTGCGTTTCATCACCACGCGGTCCTTGGGGCGTACCTCGGAGAGAGTGAAGGGGCCGTTGCTGATGTAGTTGGTGGGAGAGGAAGCCCAATCGGGGTGTGCTTCCACGTTGGCTTGGTGCATGGGATACCAACCGCTGTGGGCGAGATTGCTGATGAAGAAGGGGGTCGGGTTTTCCAGGGTGATTTCGAGCGTGAGGGAATCGAGGGCTTTTACGCCAAGGGTTTCGCCTTCCTTGAGTTCACCTTTGAAGAAGCCGGTGCCGTTTTTGAGGAAAGCGTAAACAGTAACGGCAGCGCGGGAGGCGAAATCGGGGGTGCAGACGCGGGTGATACCGTACACCCAATCCTGCGCGGTTACGGGGTCGCCATTGCTCCAGGTCATCCCTTCGCGGAGCTTGAACGTCCACACGGTGTAGTCGTCGTTATGGGTCCAGGAAAGCGCGGCGCCATCCGCGGGAAAGCCTTTGTCGTCCATACGGACGAGTGGTTCAAAGAGGTGGTGAACGATGTGGTATCCGGGGATGTCGTACACGAGACCGGGGTCGATGGAGGGAGGCTCAGCGCCGACGTTGACGCGGGCCAGCGTGGAGGTAGTGGCTTTGGTTGGTGCCTCAGTGGCGGTTTGTTCAGCGGATTGTGACTGCTGCTCGGGAGCGGGAGCAGAGCAGGCGGTGAGGCCAAAAAGGGCCAACGCCAGGGAGGCGCGGAGGAGAGGGCGGAAGATGGGAGCGCTGATCATGGTGAAGGTGGGAGGGGCATCTTTCTGAAGAATCGGACGCGGCAGATGGTGAAAGAGGAATTCACCGGAGATGTTGAACCACCACGTCAACGCGTCGTCACGGTGCGGAAAGACTCCAAGGCGGTCAAGCTTGTTCCGGTGCGTTCAGGCGGGACGCTTGGTAATCCGCTTTCCCCGGATGGGAAGGAGAAGGATGCCGATGAGCGTCAGGGCGGTGAGGCTGATGCTCCAAGCCAGAGGGTAGAACCACGGATAGAACCGGCGGAACTCCACTTCCCTGGGGGTGGGCGATCCTTTCAACCGGAAGGCGAGAAAGCCATTGCTGGAAAACAGTTCGAGGGGTTCGCCAGTGGTGGTTTCGGCTTTCCAGAAGGAATAATACAGTGTGGGAATGTAGGCGATGGAATCGCCGGTGGAGGTGATGCGCACGCGCCAGTGTCCGGGTTTTTTCTCCAGCACTTCGATGCTGCCGCTTCCTTCGGCAAAACCCGCTGGGGGGAGTTCAAACTGTTGCCAGTTCTCCCGAAGCGTCCACACGGGAAAATCCTTGGGGGTATATTCGGCAATCGCCGTTCCCCCCATGCGGTGGGAAAAGTCCGTTTCAAAAACTGAAGCGGTTACCACGCCTTTGTTTTCAAAAACGAGGTTCATGGCATCCTTGTGGAGTGTGCGGTTGTTGGCGAACGTGGGGACACTGAAGGCCACCACGGCGCACGCCACCCACAACAATGGTTGCTGCCGCCGCAAAAACTCGCCCCCAAAAAGGGCGCACGCCAAACCGTGTACCAGTGCAACCAAGCTCAGCAGCCTCCAAGGGAACTGCAAATATCCAAATTTTTCCGGCAGCCAGTAGAACCAATTCGTCCGGAACATAATCAAGAGATAGAACACCCACACAAGGCCGAGCACCAAAAGCAGCGCCCTCTTAGCCGAACCGCCATTCAGGGGGGGGTGGTGGAGCAACATGGGCAGGAACACCCGGCGGGGGAGCAACAACACCAACATCGCTGCTGTTCCCAGCATCCCACCCAAGCCGATGTGGAAGCTCATGGTATCGTACACAAACGGCGATACATTCTGCGATCCCCCTTCCCACCGCAGCGCCGAAACCTCAAACAACTGCGAAAACAGAAGCTGGTGTTCCACCACGGATTTCCAACTCGCCCACATGTATCCGGGGTTCGAGGCGTGCACCTCGGGCAACATCATCTGCTGGGGAATCAGGAAGAACGCCGCTCCCGCCAAGCCCAGCACACCGGCCAATCCATATCTAACCACACCCCAAATGCCGCGCTTCAGAAAAAGGGGAATGTTCAAGAATACAATCAACACCCCAAACCAGAGGAAGACCGGAAGGTGACTCAACAGCGCCCCGGTGGTTCCCAACGCCACCAGGCCCATACCCCGTTTTCCCCGGTACAACAAAAAGAACCCCGTCAGAATCACGGGTAACCACACCATCACCCAACACTCGGCCAGCGCGCCCCGCACCGTAATGTTCACAAACCGGTAGGTGGCGGTGCAGTACACCAACGCGCAAAGCAGTGCCGCCACTCGCCGCTTGCTCACCACAAAACCCAACATATAGGCAGCATAACCACTGAGCAAAACCGAGAGAAAGAAACTCAGGTTGGAGGAAAAAATCGGGTCGCCCGTCACCCCCAAAATCGGCAACGCCGCAATGTATCCCATGGGGGGATAAAAGACCGGGAAAGCGTGCGTGGCCCCGCGGATGGATTCATTGAAGAGTTGCGGATGCCAATAACCCGCATCGAACTCTGTTTTGTACTCCAGAAGCCTTACCACGCAGGCGAGCGAATCGTGGCCTATATCCACCCAACCGTTCAACAAGGTTCCGTAGTGGAACAAAATCACCACGGTGAGCAGCAGCAGGTACGGAAGATGAAAAGGCAGAACCCGCATGACCCGGCGAAGGGGGCGCTTCAGGGCCGAAGGAACAATCTGAGGAAACTTCAACGGGGATTCTCCCAAAGGGAACTCAAGGCGTTCCACGCACGGGGGGTGAAACCGGAAAGGCGGAAGTCGCCGCCAAAACTTTCGGCCTGGGTGCCGTGTAGCACCATCTTCTCCTCCATGCCTGAGGGGGCAACGGGGGAAAGCAACGGAGAAAGCGCCTTCTCTCCGCTTCCCAGTAGTGCGGGATTGATGTAGGCGTGAACGCAATCCACCAGAGCGGAGGCAAAGAAGCTTCCCGCCACGCGGCGGCCGCCCTCCACGTAGAGTGAATCAATTCCCACGGAATGCCACCACGCCACCAGGTCGAAGAGTGAAAGAAGACCCGACTCTGGATCATCGGGGAAGAGCAGAACCGTGGCGCCGGTGGATTCCAGAATCTTGCGGCGCTCCGAATCGGCGCGTTGCACGGAACCGATGACAATCACCGACTCCGGTTCCTGCTGAAGAAGTGGATGTTGCGGCGGAAGACGAAGGGTGGAATCCAGCACGATGCGCCGCGGGGACGGAGCCACCAACGGCACGTCACGAACCGTGAGGCGAGCCCCATCGGCGAGGGCGGTTTCGATTCCCACCAGCACGGCACCGTGGGCGGCACGGTCGCGGTGAACCTGCAGGCGGGCCTCCTCGCCGGTGATCCATTTGCTGTGGCCGGTGGCGGTGCTGGTGCAGCCATCAAGAGTCATGGCCCACTTGAGGGTGATGGCGGGTCGTTTCTGCAAAAAGCGAAGGTTGAACCGTGCATTGAGGAGCACGGCTTCACGGGTGAGAACGCCGGTGTGGACGCTGATCCCCGCTTGGCGCAGCGCCTCCACCCCGCCGGCGGCCTGAGGATTGGGGTCGCGCTGGGCAATCACCACCCGGGCGAGGCGCGCGGCAATAAGGGCCTCCACGCAGGGGGGCGTTCGACCATGGTGGTTGCAGGGCTCCAGCGTAACGTACACGGTGGAGCCTTCGGGGTCTTCCGTGCAGGCGCTGAGGGCCATGCGTTCGGCGTGGGGTTCCCCGGCTCGGTGGTGGAATCCTTCGCCAATTCGGCGGTGATTTTTTACAATCACGCAACCCACCATGGGGTTGGGTCGGGTTTGGCCGTGGGGAATGGCGGCGAGTTCCAAGGCCCGGCGCATGGCCGATTCGTCGTCCAAAAGGAAGCCCTCGTGGGAATCGGCGGGGAAGTTGCTCGCACCCTTCATCAGGTACCCTTTGACATCATCTTTTGCAATCTTGAGAGTGCGTTGGAGTGTTACTGTGAAAAGTCCACGAATTCGACCGGTTGAGTAAAGGCGAAATGCTTTCCATTTACCCCAGCAATCAGGTTCAAAAGGTTTTGGAGCAGCTGGAGGCTGTGGACGTTCTGGAGTTTCTGGATTGGCATCCGGAATCCTTTCAGCTCGGCAAGGGGACGCTGCGAGCCTATTGCCCTGTGCACAAAGAGGAAAACACCCGCACCCTGGTGGTGGACCGAGCCAAGAAGCATTGCTATTGTTCCCGGCTTTCCTGCGCCTTGAGCGAGGGTGGCGACCTGATTCAGTTATTCGCCATGAGCCAAAAAATGGCTTACGACGATGCCTTGCGGCTGCTGGTGGATGAATTCTCCATCGACATTAAACTTGCCGAAGAACCCGAGGAAATCTACCGCCGGGTGGTGGAAGCCGAAAACCGCCTTCAGCTTTCCCGCGTGGAACCCGATAAACGCCAGCAACACCTGCGCGAAGCCCGCCAACGGTTGGACATGGTGCTGGCGCAGGACCCCAACAACCTCCGGGTACTACGAGCCCAGGTTCGCTACCTGCGGGAAGCCCAGGAAACCACCGCGCTTCTGCCCTGGATTCTCAAGCAATCCATCGCCGAGGACGAATCCAAGAACTTCGAGTTCTGCGAAAAGCTTCTCCGTTCCACTCTGGAAAAAGATCCCAACAACCGCCAAATCCTGTGGCGCCTTGTGGACCACTACCGCCAGCGGGGATTCCGCGATCAAGCGCTGGAACTGCTGATGAAGCTCGCCGACTTGAGCGAGATGGAAGCCGATTACCAAGGCGCTATTGAAGCCTACCGCGCCGTGGATGCGCTCGCCCACCACGAGATCGACGTAACACCGATGATCTCCCAATTGCTGGTGTTGCTGGACAACAACGTGGAAGCCGCTCGCGAAATGGTGCGCCAAGCGGACCGTGCCCGGGAGGAAAACCGCCTCGCCGAATCACGCCAAATCATTCAGGATGCCCTCGAGCTCGATCCCAACAGCGAGGAAGCCATCCTCTCTCTCATCAAAACCCAGGGGGCCATGGGCATCAGCCGCAAGGAATTCAGTTCCGCCCTTCGCCACGTGGACAAACTCATGGAGCGTGGCAAGTGGGACGTCTTCATTCAACTCCTCACCGCCATGGACGAAATCCACCCCGGGGATTCCAACATTGTGGAGCGGCTCGTCATCGGGTACACACAAACCGGCAATCTCCCCAAAGCTCGCGAACTGCGCTTCAAAGCCTTGGAGTTATACCAGATTGAAAACGATCTGGATGCCTGCCTGATGATGCTCGACGAAATGCTTCAGGAGGACCCCAAGGACAAGGAGGCTCTTCGCCGCGTTGCCAAAATCCTGGCCGACAAAGGCGATGTGGAAACCGCCATTTCCCGGTTGCGTACGCTGGTGCAACTTCTGGAGCGCGAGCAGGATTACGACGAAGCAATCGCCGTGTACCGCCGCATGGTGGAACTTGCCCCCGATAGCGCCCGGATTGCGTTGGCGTTCTCAGGATTGTTGATCCGTTTGGAGCGAAAAAAACTCGCCATCGAAGTGCTCTCCAAATCGCTGGAAGTTCTGCAGGCGGAAAGCAACATGAGCGGCCTGCGCCAAGTGGCGGAACAGGCATTGATTCTGGCCCCGGAAAAGCCTGAGTTCCTGCTCGCCTATGCCCACTCGCTGGAGGCACTCGGCGAAAGCGTGAAGGCGGGCATTCAACGGGTGAAAGCGTGCCGTCACTTTTTGGAGCGGGGCAAACCCGAGGAAGCCCGCGCCGAATTGGAACGCCTGCTGACGCGCGATCCCGCCAACACCAAGGCCCGTCAGGAGTTGGTGCATGTGCTGGAAAAGCTCAATCTTCCGGTGGAGTCCGCCGCCCAGGCGCGGGAACTCGCCACGCTCTTCTACCGCCAAGGGGAATACCTCGATTGCCTTCAGGTGTTGGAAAACCTCCGGGAACGCAACGTTGCCACGGAAGCCGATCTGGAACGCCTGATTCAAGTGACGCAGATTCTCCGCAAACCTGCTGAACAAACCCGGGCGCGTTTGCAACTTGCTGCGCTTCATGCGGAAGCCGAACAGTGGGAATCGGCGTTGAACCAAGTGGCGATTCTTCTGGAAACCGAACCCCACAACGAGGAGTTCCAGCGGTTGCGGTTGGAGTATCTGGAAAGCAGCGGGAACCTGGCGCTTTGGAGCGAGGCCCTGTGGCGCCTTTGCCTCCTATGCCAGGAACAGGAGAACATCACCGCCGAACGCGATTTGCTTCAGCGTTTGCTTACCCGTTGCCCCAACGACCTCCCCGCCCGCGATCGCTTTTTGGAAATCCTGCTGCTCGGAAACACGCCGACGGAGCAGCTTACGCGCGAGCTCACGGAGTATGTTCGCCTTACTCTGGAAGCCGGTCTTGCCCCCCATGCTCTGGAAAAACTCACGGCTCTTCAAGGCCTTTATCCCAAAAGCACCCCCATCGCCAAGGCTCTCGTCAGCCTGCATGAGGCCACCCGCGATACCACCGCCGAAGTGGCGCGGCTCAAATCGCTGGTGCAGTTGCTTCAGGATCAGGGGAACCATGAGGAGGTCATCATCCGACTTACCAAACTGCGTGAACTCACCCCTTCGGAAGAAGAGGTGTATCGCCAATTGGCCGCCGCCCACGGAGCCCTGAACCAAACAGACGAAGCTGTGGCCGTGCTGTTGGATTTGGCGACGATGTTCCAGCGCAACCATCGCTTTCAGGAAGCGGAACAAACCTTTGAGGAACTCTTCACCCTTGATCCCGAACACGAGGACGTCTTCCTCGGTTTGGCGGAATATTACCGCGCCTTGGGCGGGCACGAAAAGCAGGCGGTGCAAAACATCCGCGAGGCGGCGTTGCTGGCCTCACGCCGGGGGGATATCGCCCGCGGCATCGAGCTTCTGCAACAGGCGCTGGCCCAATCACCCCACTCACTCTTTCTCCGCCGAGAACTCGCCAACCTTCACCTCGATGCCGAAAACCGCAATGTGGAATCAGCGTTGGAGGAACTCGCCCTGCTCGCCGAGGAATACCGCGAACGGCAGGAAACCGATGCCTATCTTGGCGTTCGGCGTGAGATGATCCAACTCGCCCCGGAACGCGGTTCATTGCGCCGCACGCTGATCGATCATCTGGTGACAACCCATCAACCCGAGCGTGCCGTGGCCGAACTCGTGGACTACGGTCGGTTCCTTCTGGATCAAGGGGATGCCGATCAGGTGGATGCTCTCTGCCGGGAGGCTTTGGAACTCGAAGCCGATTCCATCCCGGCGCTCTCACTTCAAGCGGAACTACTCCAGCGCAAGGGGCGTAAAGAGGAAGCGCTCGCCGCTTGGGCGGCTCTTTCCCCCCGGATTCAAAAAGCCGCCAAAAGCAATGAAACGGCTTCGGCGCCCAGAACAAAAACACCCACAGGTTTTACACCGCTCCCGTTGGCTCCGCGCAGCACGCCCCCCTCGGCGTTCTCCACCAGCTACGCCCGGGGTGCCTCCGGGTTGGCCATCAACCCGATGTATGATTTTGATCGGCTCATCGTGGGGGAACACAACCGCTTCGCCGTGGCCGCGGCCCGGGCCATCGCCAAATCCCCCGGGGAAACACCCCACAACCCGCTGTTCCTGTACTCCGACGTCGGCATGGGGAAAACCCACCTGCTTCAGGCAATCGCCAATCAGGTGCAGAGTAATGCCCGCAGTGCCAACGCAGCGCTGCCGCGGATTGTGTACTCCAACAGCGAACAGTTCACTGCCGAACTGGTGGATGCCATTCAGGAGAACGCCCTGCAACAATTCCGCGAACATTACCGCACCTGCGATATGATGCTGATTGATGACATTCACTTCCTTGCCGGGAAGGAATTGGCGCAGGAAGAGTTTTTCCACCTTTTCAATTATTTATATCAGGCTAAAAAACAAATCGTCGTCACTTCCGATCGACCCCCTCGGGAAATCTCGCATCTGGAGAAACGCCTCAAGAGCCGGTTCGGCGCGGGAGTGATTGTGGAAATCAAAGCCCCCAACTACGAAACACGCCTCGCCATTTTACAGCGTCAACTCAAGGAAACACCGCACCTCACCGTGGGCGATGGATTGATGAAACAACTTGCCGAAACCGTGAGCAGCAGCATTCGGGAACTGAAAGGGGCCTTGGCCCAATTCGTTGCCCGCCACGAAATTGGTGGCGACCCCCTCAACACCGAAACGCTTTCCACCGTTTTGGAGATGTACCTGCACAACGCCCCGGAGCGGAGCTAAGCAGGCGCTGGAGGGATCCCCATGCAGGACTTAACGATTCAAACCACTCTGGAAGTCGGCGGTGTTGTGCTCTTCCTGTTCATCGCCGTGGTGGCGGTGGTGCTCTACTTTCGCCGTAAACCCAAAGACCAAACCGTGGAGAGCCTTTCCGATCTCGGTAACCTGAGAAACAAGTATCTTCTCTCTCCCGAGGAACTCAAGAAGGTGCGGGAATCCATGGCGCGCACGTACTTGGAACATGAAAAGGAAGTGAAAACCAAACAACAGAAAAAAGGAATGAGTCCGCTGCAATTGCTGGAATTGGAGGCGCAGCGGGTGGCCATTGAAAAGCCCGAGGCCGCACCACAGGAAGTACCGAAGGAACGCCCTGCAAAGTCATTACTCCCGGCGGCACCGCCCCCTCCACCGTCGTCACCAAAACCGGAGGAGAGTGTCCCCCAAATTCCCGCGCGGTTGAAGCCCTTTCTAGCCACCAGTGAAGTGGAGTGGGATGCTCTGGTGCAATCGGGCTTTCTGAGTGAAGAAGACTTTGAATTGTTGAAATCGCATCGGCGGAACTCCGGATGAAGCGCTTGTGCCTCGCCCTTCTGGCTCTCCTGTGTCCCCTTTCTCTTGGAGCGCAAACGGAATTGGATTCCCTCACGGCCCGGGCAGTACAACAGGCTCTACTGGGAAATTCCGATGCCGTGGCGCAAATGGCCCAATCGCGCAACGCCCAGGAAAAAGCCCTGCAGGACGAAGGCATCAATCCCACACGCCTTTCTGATAATCTGGCTCTGCTGGCGGCGGCAGCTTCGCCCAATCCCCCGGCCCGCAAAGAGGTTCCTCGGTTGATTGAACGGTTCCGCGAGGATCAGGAGACTGAACGCCTTCTCGGGCTCTACGAGCAGGTTGTCCCCCGCGATCGATTCACCCGTGCACGAGTCAATCGCCAATATGAACGCGCAAGGAATCAGGTGAATTCCATCACCCAGGGGCTCTTCAGTGTGATTCAGCTTCAGTTGTTCGGATTGGTGCAGCCTCCGTTGGACTTTGCCGAGTGGTTAACTTTGAAGCGCCAGTTTCTCACCCCGGAACAACGCCGCGAGTATGTGCAGGCTCGGGACTTTCTCCGCTCCGAGGAGGCACCCACCCCGGGGGACACTCTCGTGGAAAAAGCGGAAAAGGTGGTGGATTCCTATCCGGAACGTCGCACGCGCACAAATGCCCATCAGGCGCGGCAGAACGGGTTGCGCAGCCTGAAACGCAACCAGCAGGATTCGGCGTTGTGGTGGTTCTCCCGCGAAGCACAACTACGCTCCTCCATCGAGGGTGCGAAGAATCCCTCCGCCGAAACATTCCAAAAACTTCAACAACAATCCGCCGCCGAGGAGGAAGGCCGAAACCGCTCGCTCACTCTCGGCGGTGATGCGGAGCGCAGTTACAATCAGGATTCCTGGAATGCGTATCATGCGCTGCTGCGTGTGGCTGTGGAAGGCATCCCCACGGGGACACTCTCCCCTTCGGATCAGGAACTGGTTCAGCTTCGGCTCCCTGCAGAATGGGCGGTTCTCAAAGCCGCAGAGCAACGCCGCACAAACCATGCGGAGTCCCGCGCTACGCTGGTGGAGTGGTCGAACTCAGCCGAGGACAGTTTTTGGCAACGCCGGGTGGAAGGTTATCTTCAGCGCGTGGATTTCAATCCCCAACTTGATTTTTCGCGTGCCGATGCCGATTATCGCCGTCAGGTGCGCCGCTATATTGTGTATGCGGAAAGCCCGCTGAATCCAGGTCAGCATTTGAGTGCCGAGGAAGCCCGCCAGCAGCGCGGGGGTTGGATTCGTACCGTGCGGCAACTCTTCGTGTTCGATATGCTTGCCCGGTCGCTGGTGCTTCCGCTTCTTCCGGGGAATACCTTCAGCCGTGAATCCACGCTCGATGCCTACGGTCGGTTGCACGCCACGGAGAGAGACACAGAACTTGGCCGACGGGCAGAGGAAAAAGCCCTGCGCGCCTTTGGGAAAATGAAGCGGTTTGAATCGGCGGTGAAACTGGCCGAGCGACTAGGAGAAACGGGGACACTGAAGCGGCGCTCCCGCAATTGGGCCAAGGCGGAAATCACCCGACTGGAAGCGTTCACGGAGGAACAGCGACTCACCAAATTGGAAGCCGTGCAGCAACGCATTCCCACGGAGGAGGCGAAGAAGATTCTCTCCGATGCCGTGGCCGATGAACGCGCCCGGCAGGATGTGGAAGTCGTGGTGGATCGGAAGTTTATCCGTCGCAATCCGGCCATCTGGGAACAATCGCAGATGTTCCTCCCCGCGGAATGGACCGATGGAACGAAGAAGAACGGCGAAGTTGGCGAGGAGGGGCTTTACCTGCTCTCCGGCGATCGCGTGCGGTTCAAGTCGCGCCACAACAAGGAGTGGCTCACGTTCGATGTCACGGCGGGGAGTGTGGAAAAAGCCACCACGCTGATTCTTCCGCTTCGGCGGGCGGAAGTGGCTGAGGAATTCCTCAATCAACCGCGCGAACGCAAACGCGTACCGATTCAGGTTGAAGGGAGTGCCTTCCCCGGGGTAAATATGATGCCGGGTTTGGTTCCGTTGGATCCTTCCCCACTGAACCGCCGGTACTACAACTAATCCGACTGCTTGCCATGTCCCCCTTGTTTGCACCCTTCCGTTTTATCTTTGAGGAAATCTTCTTTCCCCCCACGGGTGTGCGGCGTGTGATTGCGTGGACAACCTCGTTGACGTTGGTGCTTCTCTTTTCCAGTTGGCTGAGTTGGAATCTCGGTTATATGCGCTATTACTACAACGGTCAACCGAACGACTACCCCACTCTGGTACGCACGCAATCCAATTACCGGCTTCTCGGACAAATGGGAAACAACCGCATGGGCGGAAGCTTGTTGGATGCCCCCGTCCTGCTCGGCGATCCCTTCTCCCTCATGAAGCAGAACCCCTTCATTCACCTCTGGACTCCCCTGACTCCCGAGGCTGCCCAAGGGACACTCGTTCACCCCGCCAGCGTCTCCTACCAATTGGTGGAAACCGATATCCTCCTCACCTTTCATACGGAAAGTGACGGCCGGATTCGATTCTATGAACTCGTGGCCCAGGGTTTCAATCAGCAGATTGCCAACTCTTTCCTGGTTCGGATGCGTTCCCGATGGGGTATTCCCAAAGTGATTGAACAACCGTTTGAAGACGATCCCAACATTGGGAATCGCATGATGTGGTGGAATGCTTCCGCGCTGCTGATTGTGGAATGGCGCCGCGAGCAATTGGTTCCCCACCGCGAACCCGAGTTGACTCTTCACCTCAGCGTCTATCCTCCGGAATCAGAGATGTATCGAGATACGGTGACACAGGAGCCCGCGAATGAGTGAGGCCCCGGAATCAAAGCGCGAAGAAGCGTTGCAACCGGCTCCGGAAACACAACCTGTGGAGGTGGAGCGCGAGTGGGAAGTTCTGCTCACCACCCCGCCTGCGCAACCACCCGCTGCGTTTCCCGAGGCAACGCCACCAGTCGCCTCCGCATCATGGCTCCCGTGGATAAAGGCGCTTCTCCCGTTTGCCATCCTGCTTGTGTACCTCGGATATAAATGGTCCACCAGCGCACCCTCCACCGATGCCGCTGCGTTCGATCCCCGACGCGATCTGGTGGATGCCGAACTCCCGACTCCTTCCACTCCTTCGCTCAACCGCGAGGAGCGCCGTGCTTTGGAGCAACTGATCAACGAACTCAACTTTGCGTTTCAATCCCGCGATTGGGCAACGCTGCGCGCCAAATCAAATGCTGCACCGCTTCGTGTTCAGGCCGATCATGTGGTGCAGGCAATCAACCTGCTGGCTGATGTGGCCCAGGGGATTCGCCGGGGTTCCATGGTGAGGGACATTGCACAGTTGCGGCCGTACTTGGTGGAGCGTGGGGAAAGCCGATTGGTGTTGGCGTTGGATATTGCAGAAGCCCGATTGATTGTGCATTACTCCCGCCGGGCGGAGGATTTGATGCGTCAACTTCCGCGCCTGCGCGTGCTGCTTGGTGATCAGCCTGCCGTGAATCAGGAGAGCCTTCTTCTGCGTGTGGAAATTGCCCGCAGCTTCGAATCATTTGGAGATGAGGAAGCCGATGCCGCAGGGCTTCTCACGGCGGATCAGGTACACCTTTCCAACGCCCGAACCTATTACCAGCAGGCGTTGCGCTGGCTGACAACGCGCGAAGGTTGGCTGGCCCTTCAGCCGATTGATTCCGGCGTGGCGGCGCAGCTTAGCCAGCAAGTGCAGGTGAAACTCCGCCGGGCCAATCAGCGCTTCCATGGTCCGTCACTGCCCTTCACCGGATACGATAGCAGTACCTGGAGCGGCAAAGAGGGCGAACCCCTGCACGATTCCCCGGGCGGTGTGTGGTGAGCAACCTCCCGAGCCTTGAGCGTTTGCCTCCCTCGCTTCCTGTGTCCCCCTCGACGGGGACACTCTCCTCTTCGGAGTTTTTCCATCGCTTCGGATTGCTCGGCTGCGCGTTGGCATTTCTGTTGAGCGAAGTGGTGATTCCGTTTCACGCACCGATGCTGCTTGTTGGGTTGGGGATCGCCCATGGGCTGCTAATTCTCATGGCCACGCTGGGGTGGCGAACGCTCGGGGATTGGCGGTTGCCCTTAAATCAGATTCTGCTCGTCTTTCTGGGTCTTGTGGTCACGGGGTACGTTTCGGCGTTATGGATTCCCCAAGCACGGGGAGAGGAATCCACCACCCTGATACTCGGTGCATTTGAGCAACTGCGTGGGTTTTTGGAAGCCGTCCCCGGGGGTGGCCTGCTTGGTGCCTCTCTGCAGATTGCGCTACTGCTGGTGTTTTTGGGGTTTGTGTTCCTGATCATCACCTCGCAATCGCTCCCGTTTCAGCGCGCTGCCACCGTTCTTCTGATGCTTGTTCAAATGGGGACACTGATCCTGCTCTACCAATCCGTGGAGTTGTTCTTTGGCGCGATTTTTCTCGCTTTTTTTTTGGTGGAACAATGGCAACGGGCCCTGGTGCTTCCACCACTTTTGGAACAATCGCTCAAACCCCTTCAGAAGCGCTACTTGCAGGAGCTTCTGAAGGAGGGCTCGCTCAGCACCGGCCAAACACGTGTTTATCTGGAGCAACAGGCTCCCCTGTTTGGGGAACTTCTGGAACACCAACTGGTGGAAGTCGATTCCATCGCCCGGGAAGTCTTCCCCGGCAAACGCCTAAACAACCACCCCGCCATTCAGGTGTATGATTCCAGCCGAAACATCCTGCGGCGTGGCTTGTGGATTATCGCCGGTTTGCTGTATCTGGTGCTTCCTGATTTGCTGCCATTTACCTTTTTGGACGACGTGGTGGTTCTCTCCATTCTTTCGGGAATCGGACTCGATTGGGGCGGCCTTTTCGGAAAAAACCGAACACCCTCCCGTTGAGGGACACTGACGTTTTACGATTCTTTTATCAAAGGAAAACCTTGCCATCGGCACCGGTTTCCGGAGTGTTTCACCGCAACCGGGGCACCCCGCACATTGCGCTTTTCAGGAGAACCACTTCGAATGAATCCACCATCCAACGCCACACTCCGCACCTCTTGGAAGTCCCTTTCCGCCGCGTTCCTTTGCACCGCGTTGGTGCTCACCGGTTGCAGCAGCAAAACCGTCAACTCCGCGGCCCATACCACCGCTGGGAACAGTGTCCCCGATCTTTATGATGCCCGCGACGCCGATTGGCGCAACGGTGCCCTGGTGTATCAGGTCATTGTCGATCGTTTTGCTCCGCCTCTTGATCTCGATTCCAAACGCCATCTCTACCCTGCCCCGAAGAAACTCCGCGACTGGAGCGAAGTCCCCACCAAGGGAACGTTTGTGGAGGAAGTCTCCGTCTGGAGCCACGAAATCGACTTCTGGGGGGGCGATCTTCAAAGCCTCAAATCTCGGCTTGATTATGTGGAGGAACTCGGCGTGGATGTGCTCTACTTGAATCCCATTCACCAAGCCTACACCAACCATAAATACGATGCGCAGGATTACTTTAAAGTCTCCGAGGAATACGGCACCCGCGAGGATGTTGTTGCACTGGCCGATAACGTCAACAACCGCGGAATGCGCCTGATGCTGGATGGCGTTTTCAATCACATGGGGCGCACCTCTCCGTACTTTCAGGATGCTCTCGCCAACCCCGAAAGCCCCTACCGCGATTGGTACATTTTTGATGCCGATCACCAAAACGGCTACCGCGCTTGGTACAACGTGCGCAACCTCCCGGAAGTGAATCTCGAAAATCCCGAACTCCGCGCCAAACTCTGGGGCAACAAAGACTCCGTGATTCAGGGCTACCTGCGCGATGGCGTCAGCGGCTGGCGCCTTGATGTTGCCTTCGATATTGGCTATGAACACTTGCGCGAACTCACCGACTCGGCCCACGAAGCCCGACCCGATGCGCTCGTTATCGGAGAAATCTGGAACTATCCCCCCGAGTGGTTCACTGTCACCGATGCTGTCATGAACATGACTCAGCGTGAACTCATCCTCGCCATGCTACGGGGACAGGCTTCCCCTGCACAGGCCAAACTCCTGATGGACCGCATGGTGGCTGATACCCCCGAATACGAGGCGCTTCTCCGCAGTTGGGTGATGATCGACAACCACGATACACCCCGCCTGCGCACCGTTCTCAAAGAACAATGGCAGCAGGAATTCGCCCAGGTTCTGCAATTCACTCTCCCCGGTTCCCCCTGCATTTACTACGGCGTGGAGATCGGCATGGAAGGCGGCGACGACCCCGAAATGCGTGCTCCCATGCGGTGGGATTTAGTGAACGATCAGAACACCACCTTGCAATGGTTCCGCAAACTGGTGGAACTTCGCAAACGCGAACAAGCCCTCCGCGTGGGTGATTACATCCCCGTGGAGACCCAAAACCTCTTCGCCTTTATTCGTAAAACAGATGAAGCCGATGAGTCACTCTTGATCATCGCCAACCCCACCAATGAGGAAGTTCAGGAGTTCATCATGCCGGCGGAAAGCAAGTGGATGAGCGCCTCCAAAATGATCGACCAATTATCGGGTCGTGAATACTTCCTCTTCTCCGGCACCATGGATGTTCGCATCCCCGCCCGCACCGTTGTAATCCTCAAACCCCTGATTGCGGATAACGAATTGGAATACTCCCCCTACAAACGTGTCCCCCAATCCGGTAGTAACTAATCGGGGATAAACGGGAATTGCCACGGATGCTTGACCACGAACTCACCGTTGCCCGGGAGATTGCCCACGAAGCCGCTGCTCTGCTGAGGAACGAGTTTTTTCGTCCCGGTGGAGCACGCGGGGCCGGAGAATCCGCTGATGTGGACATCGAAATCGAGCGGCATATTCATGCCCGGCTTCGTGCGGCATTCCCCGACGATGGTTACCGGGGCGAGGAACTCCGCAGCGAGTGGTGCCCTTCCCGTGATGGTCGGGGACGCGTTTGGCTGGTGGATCCCAACGATGGCACGGCGTCCTTTCTGAAAGGGTTCCGGGGTTCCTCGGTTTCAATTGGTCTGTTGGAGAACGGCGAACCGGTAGTCGGGGTTATTGTCGCCGCTGAATGCTCCACCGGGGGGACGGATGCGCTTGCCTGGGCGAAAGGGTGTGGCCCACTGCATCGGAATGGGGACCCTGTCCCTGTTCAACCGTGCAACCAATGGCAGCCGGATTCCGTGGTGCTTGTTTCCCCCGAGGCAGAACGCGCAGCAGGTGCCTATGCCCGCGTGGTCGCTCCCGGGCGGTTTCGCCCCATGGCGAGCCTTGCGTACCGGGTGGCATTGGTGGCAGCAGGGGAGGCCGCTGCTGCAGTGACGATTGGAAAGCCCCACCCATGGGACGTGGTGGCGGCTCATGCGCTTTTACGGGCGGGAGGCGGTGACTTGTACAACCTCCATACCGGCGAACCCTTCCGCTATTCCGCCGAGGGGGAATTGCTCAACTCCGGTTTTGCCGTGGCGTGCGCGGCTCCTCTCCTGAACCAGTTTTCCGCCGTGGATTGGAAAGCGGTGAAATCCGAGCAGGATACAAATCGCCCCGGTACTGAGGCTCCACGCTTTGCCCTTGCCCGACCCGTGCGCGGATGGGCGGTTTCGGATTCCGCCGTGTTGCAGCGCGCTCAGGGAGCGCTGATGGGTCAACTCGTCGGCGATGCACTCGGCTCCCAAGTGGAATTTGAAGCGGCGGAATCCATCGCTGCGGATCACCCCGATGGCGGTCCCCGTCACCTTATCGGCAGCACCCTTTGGAAGACGCTCGCGGGTCAGCCGACAGACGACTCCGAACTTGCGCTGATGCTTGCCCGCACGCTACTCGCCGAGCGGGCCTACAACCGCGATGCCGTGGCCCGCGCTTACAGTCATTGGCTTCGAAGCAACCCCTTCGACGTCGGCAGTGCCACACGCCGGGGATTCTCCGCCATCGCCCCGGATTCCACCTCCCCCGCCGATCATGCCTGTGCCCTGGCCGATCCCTCCACTCAGGCCAACGGCGCATTAATGCGCATCAGTCCGCTGGGAATTTTCTCCGCTTTCCGCCCGGTGGAAGCCACAGAATCCGACGCCCGCGAGGATGCCCGCCTCTCTCACCCGAACCCCATCTGCCGCCATGCGTCCGCGGTGTTTGCCGCCACCATCGCCCACGCCATCCGCACCGGTGAATCTCCGAAACGTGTTTTCAACTTTGCCATGGCCCGGGCCGAAGCCTGCCGCGAATGCCTCCTCACCGACCTCATGGAATCGGCGACCATCGCCCCGCCGCGAGAGTTTCAACACCAGATGGGCTGGGTGGTGATTGCATTTCAAAATGCCTTCTATGAACTGCTGCACGCCCGCTCTGTGGAAGAGGGAATCGTGCGCACCGTGCGCCGCGGGGGCGATACGGATACCAACGCCGCCATCACTGGGGCGCTACTCGGGGCGGTTCACGGCATCCATGGCGTTCCCCGTGCGTGGCGCAGCGCCGTTCTCACATGCCGCCCGCTGCATGGGGCCCGGGGCGTGCAAACTCCCCGACCGGTGGAATTCTGGCCGGTGGATGCCCTGGTGCTCGCTGAACAATTAGTGTTGGCGGGTATGCCTTAACCCTTAGCGGGATTCGGCTGTATCCAGGAGAATTGCCATGGCGAGGCATACTCGGCGATCGAGCGTGCGTTGGGGGTCGCCGTTCATTTTGAGCACATACTGATCCGTGAGCGTCA
>JANRMB010000368.1:0-6557 GCA_033761985.1 Candidatus Sumerlaeia bacterium
ATGCCACCCGCGAAGTAGCTGCCGCAAATCAGGAAATTGCCCGCTCCCTTCAGGATGTAGCCAAGGCGATTTCCGAGCTGCAACTCAACGTCTCCGTACCAGGATCCGAGGGCGCTGAAGCCGCTGCCGCACCCGTAACAAGCACCGGGACGATTGAGCTTCTCCCCGCAGAGGAACCCGTTGGAACAATCGATCTGAACTAAAATTGCAAACAGTCTCAAGAAAATGAATTCCACCTCCGGGCAGTCGTTCGGAGGTGGAATCCTTTAAGGCAACTTACTCAGATGCCCTCCGCGTAAGCCAAGTTGGGATCCACGATGTTAAACTCCATCGGCGCAACCAAACTGGTTTCCGTTAAAACCCGCTGATACAAAGCCTCGTACTGCGGGATAATCAGTTCGGGAACGTATTGCTGCAGCACCGACTCCCGGGCTTGCCGCCCTATTTTTCGCGCCAGTGCGGTATCATTCAGTAACGTGAGGGCGTGATCGGTCATGGCCTCCACATCCCCGACGTTGGCAAGAAGCCCCGTTTCCCCATGGTGAATCACTTCCTTCAGGCCGCCACCGTTGCTGGCAACCACGGGAAGCTCGCAACTCATGGCCTCAAGAGCCGCCAATCCAAAGGATTCATACTCGCTCGGGAAGAGGAACACGTCGGCACAACTCATGAAATACTCGATGTCATCCTGCTTGCCGAGGAAGCGGATTTTGTTGAGCAATCCTAGACGACGAGCCTGTTCCGCGGCAGCTTCCTTCTCGGGACCGTCACCCACCATTACCAAAACGGCGGGTTGCTTTTTTTGCACCCGATTGAAGACTTCAATCACATCGGGGATGCGCTTCACAGGTCTGAAGTTTGAGATGTGCAGCAACACGCTTTCGCCATTCGGTGCAAAGTAGCTGCGTTTGCAAGGATTCAATCCACGCCGAAACTGCTGAACATCCACAAAATTGGAGATCACATCGATGGGGCGTTTGATATCAAACTCGCGGATGGTTTCATCCTTCAACCACTGGGAAACTGATGTCACGGCATCGGAACCATTGATGGCGTAGGTAACGATCGGGAAGAAGGAGGGTGCCCTCCCCGTAAGGGTGATATCCGTCCCGTGAAGCGTGGTCACAACCTTGAAAGGATACTCGTTTTTGCCAAGAGCACTCCGGGCCAAGAAAGCGGAAATGGCGTGGGGTACGGCGTAATGAACGTGGACAATTTCCAGATGATAATCTTTCACCACCTGAATGATCTTTGAGGCCAAGGCAATTCCATATAGGTTTCCGTTCAGCACATCATAGTTCATGGTGGGAACTTCGTGGAACGTAATGTTGGTTTCCGGGCTGTGCTGAAGTCGAAACGGCATGCTGGAGGAGATAAAGTGTACCTCGTGCCCACGTTGCGCCAAAAAACGCCCCAACTCGGTTGCCACAACACCAGAGCCACCATAGGTTGGATAACAGACGATTGCGATCTTCATGGGGCATTAACTCCCGGAACGTTGAAATCAACCCTCAGATGGCACGATTCAGGCCACAACCCGCAGCACCCCTTCTCCTCACAAAAATCACATCGATTTCCCAAGGCTTCCCATGACGTGGTTCAATGCTCATTGCCATCTTGAGTTGAGTTTCCTGAAGGGAGAAATCCCGCCGGGTCTTCCCTTTGTTGAATGGCTTCAATGGGTCATCGGGGCTCGAAGAAGTTTGCAAAACCCTGAAGTTAAAAGGAATGCGGAGCAAATCGCCCAGCAGAACCTGCAACGAGTCGTCGCAGCGGAAACCTCCATTCTGTATGATATCGACTCACTGGGTTTCGATTTGAAAACCCCTGAGGGAATGACTTCCATACGGCGGTACAAGGAGCTGATTTGCTTCCGGCCGGAGCATGCTCGGCCCCTTGTAGCCCGGAATCTTTCTTCTCTAATTCTCTCCCCCCACGCACCTTACACGGTTTGCGAGGCACTCCTGCTTGGGCTCCATCCTAGGAAGAGTGGCCTGCGGCTCTGTCTTCATGCCGCGGAAACTCAGGAGGAAGTGGATTTCCTCTCCACAGGTACGGGAGAATTGCGCGCATATTTTGAGGATCTGGGGGTGTTGCCTCCGGGCTGGAAACCGGTGGGACTTTGCCCGGTGGAGTATCTCCATCTACACCATCTGCTCGGCCCCCATACCCTGCTGGTTCATTGCAACCATCTCAAGGATTCCGAAGTACAGCTCCTAGCCAAAACAGACACTCCCGTCGTGGTCTGCCCGGGGACTCATGTGTATTTTGATCGCGGGGAGTTCCCGCTCAAGCGCCTGAAGGATGCGGGTGTTCGAGTTTATCTGGGGACCGATTCCCTGGCCAGCAACGAACAACTGGACATGGAACGAGAAGCGGGGCTTGCGGCGACGCTTTCCACGGATGTTCCGCTCGACTGGATTCTGGACCGCATTCGGGCCGAGCGAGCAATTGAACTACTCTGATTTACCCTTCCTCCGTATCTTCCCATTCCTTTTGCAGTTTCCTCAGTATTCGCCGGAAGTTTAGATAAATGATGGCAATCTCAGCAGGGATGCTGACTCCAAACCAGATGGCATTATAGACCAACACCTCCATGGGGGTGCTCATGTTGGTGATGTTCAACGCCAAAAGAAGAAACTCAAAAAGCGTCATGATGATCATTAAGGGAACAAGGAGGAGGATTACCTTGAGAAGGGCAACAATCACCCCCAACCCGGAAAGCGACCGCTTGTAGAGTTCCCACACAAAAATCAGGAGAACCGCCATGGCATAGGTGCAGTCCTCCAGAGCGGCAAGAATCATCACGTAGAAGCTAAAATCCCACCGGCCGCCGTTTTCCCATCTCAGTACGGTGCTCTCCATCGCCAAGGTGTGGGAGTAGATAAAATACATACCGGAAAGCTGAAACGCACACAGCATCACCACATAGTTTCCCAGCAGGCCAAACAGGACCTCTTTGGGCTTTAGAAGAGTAAGGCGGAGATCGCGCATCAAGTCAGGATTGAGGAGTTGCTGGCAAATCCAGCGTCCAAGAATGAGGGCGAAAAAGAGATCCGGGCGAAGCACAACCTCCAGAAAGTAGAGGGGAAGAATCACCATCCCCAATCCCATCCCGAAAAAGGCGTTGATCAGATAATCCGTCATGTAATCCCGGGCGCCTATGTTGAGAGGAAGCCAAAAGAGAAGATACACCAGCACGATAACCATCCACTGGCGCCGCAACCGGCGATCCTCACGGTGAAACAGTGGATTATCGGGGAGTTGCATCCAAATCCATTCCTTGTTTCAGCAACCTCAGGCATAAGTGATAAACAATCACACACCCCAATAATTTGGGCAATCCCATGATCAGGTAACGGAGCTGCATCACGAAAATCCTCATCGGTGTGCTGAGTTCCTCATTTTCCAAATTCACCCAGTCTCCCAGAAGAGCCGTGTGGATAACCGGCATTTGCACCATATAGAGAGCTGTAACAAACTGCATCAGGATTACCAGCAAAAGCACGGGAAACAGGTTGCTGACCCGTGCACCGCGTAGCAAGCCAAGGTATAATGCCACAAAACAAATGATGCCACCGTTCATGCTTCCTTCGAACAGGATCCCCAAAATAACCCAAAACGGGTGCACCAACCGCCTCTCAGGATCAGTGGCATAGTAGCCCATGGCCAAATCCGGCGTAAGTACCAGCCCGACGTACAGAACCAATATCAGGGCGGAAATCCAAAACGGGATGGTGACAATACCCCAGATAAAGTCCCTCGGTTCCAGAAACGTTTGCCGAAGGGAATTATAATAGCCCGACTCCCGGAAGCTGACCAGCGCGCGCCACACCATTAGAATGGGAATAATCGTACTCGGTCTGAGCATCAGCGAGACAAACTGAACCATGATGCGATTCAGATCATCGAAACCCATGAGAAAATCGGCAAAGGAACTCCCCAGCGGAATCCAGTCAATCAGCCACCGGAAGCGCTCCACCCCCTGACTGAACAACTGGGGATTGGGAAACTGCAGCCCGATCCAGATCAACCACCCACCATTCGCCGAACCCAACTCGCGGTTCAGCACCAGACCCGTCACAGCCAAAAGCACAAACAACCCGTACGTGAGGGGTCGTGCACGCCAGCGGCGCATTTCCACGCGCAACAACGGGTTGAATTGCTTTGCCCCGCGCCCAAGCGAAAGCCCTTCTTTCGTGGTGCCGAAAACACGAAACTGGCGCTCACCCAAAGCTCCACCCCCGGCCCGGAATGGCCATTTGATTAGACTGGAAGAAGGCCCCTAAATGACTCAATCACAACGCCCCTGGGTGGTTTTTGATCTCGACGGCACACTGGTGGATTCATTTGCCGACATTCACGCCGCCTTGTCCAGTGGTTTGCAGGAAATGCACCTCCCCGGTCATACGCTCATAGCTGTGAAGGGTATGGTCGGCCATGGAATGCGCAATCTGGTGCGTCAGGCGCTCCCGGAAAACTCCAGCGTTGAACTGGAAGATGAACTCATTCAACGCACACTTCACCACTACGGGCTGCACCCGTATCGATTTACGAAGCCGTTTGCCGGAATTCCGGAGCTTTGCCAAAAAATCGCCCCACACGCACGGCTCGCGGTACTCAGCAACAAACCCCACCACCTCACTCTGGAGGTGATGAACGCCTGCCAACTATCCCCCTTGTTTGAGGTCATTCAAGGGCAGTTGGACTACATTCCCATCAAACCCGATCCCCAGTGCCTTTGGAATGCGTTGGGGGAAACAAACGCGGAGAGGATTGCCTTAGTGGGTGACGGCGCCGCAGATGCACAACTCAGCCGCAACACCGGGATTCACTTTATCGGAGTCGCATGGGGAACATCGAAACCAGAGGAATTGGAGGAATTCGGAGTGGTTGTGGAAGACATTACAGAGTTGGAAGATAAACTGTTGGAGTGGCTGAAGGGGAAGAAGTGAGATAGTTCGGATTCACTAGAACGAACAGGATAAAAGGGATGCTGGCGCGGTTAAATTCGGCACGCCGGGCTCTGCCCGGCAACCAGGGTTGATGATGCCAGGCTGGAGCCTGGCGATCCGGATTCAATGGAGCGCCAACAGCGCGGCGTCATCGCAACAACCAGAGTTCCGTGCGGGGTATTTCCTCGTACACGGTTTGGTGTTCGTAGGCACCGATGTCTGTGCCGAATCCATCGCCACGGTTGAAAATATCAGTCGGGTAATTGACGACCGGGCGGGGGTTGCCGTCGGCGTCGAATTGCAGCGCCTGACTAACGCTTGTGCCGGAGTCAAAAACCCTTAGACCTCGGTCGATGGCGGGGGAATCAGGGCGGAGACGAAAGTCGCGAGGGCGGTTATTGGCATCAAGGGTGGGATCGATAAAGCTTGGAGGAGCGTTGATATTACCACGGTCGTCGGGCTCCCAGCCTTGAATGAGACAGAATTCTGGATCATAAGCTAAAAAGTCAAAGAGTGTTCCGTCCCCGGAATTATTACCCCAAAAAATACAATTCTGAATTCTTCCATAACTACCTTGAAGTGTGCTCCCTCCAATTTTTGCGAAGTTATCATAAAATATACAATTAACATACCATCCAGAGGTATTTGAAGAAACTCCAGCAGTACCTGTAGAAGCACGATTTGAGATAAAGACAGAATTTATGGTATGAGCCTGTGAATCTCTTATAGCACCCACTGAGATTGCAGAATTCTTAACAAATACACACTGATTTATAATCGAACCGCTTTCAATAGCGCTAAGGGCCCCTCCGGAGAACGTAGCGCTATTTTGTTCAAAAAAGCAGTCTTCGATGAGACCTTGAAATCCCGATATTGCTCCGCCGCGGTTGGTGGCTCGGTTGCGACTAAACCGGCTGTTACGGATGATCCCAGAGGAATTCCCAATTGCACCGCCAGAACCTGCGACGGAGCTATTATTACTGGCGGGTATTCCTGAAGAGACGTTTTCCCTAAAGTCACAGTTTTCAATCAGACCATCAAATCGTGCGATTGCAGCGCCCAGAGTAAAGGAATCCGTGGCTCTAGCCACACCAGCAGTACACTGATCAAATAGCGAATTCTTAATAGTTCCTTTTGTATTGTAGATTGCACCACCTTCCAATAATGCGCCACAAAAGAAGAAAACACAACCGTCAACAAAAATGCTTACCTCAGGGATACCTTTTATTGTACCACCAAAATCAGATGATAATCCACGAAGATATAATCCCTCAAATCTAGACTCTCCAGAAACAGGGAATTTTGTGAAATCAAAAACGGAATCATTTGTTGGGAGTCTGATAATAGTGCTGTTTCTTATAGTGGGATTTGCTGGTTCAATCGAACGAAATGTAAGGTTACTTCCTTTCACTTTAATATTCTCAACGTATGTACCCGGAGATATAGTTATAATATCACCATCCCCTGCTGAATCCACAGCCATTTGTATAGATGCATATTGAGAAGGTACCAGAAGCTCAGCGGCGGGGAGTCCCCCGGCGAGGAGCGCAAAACTGGCGGCGAGACGTGCGATATAGTTCATGGGGAGCCCCTCAACTCGTG
>JANRMB010000369.1:0-14002 GCA_033761985.1 Candidatus Sumerlaeia bacterium
AGTTTTTGGCGCAAGCGAAAAGTGAAGATTTTTTCTTCATTTGTCGTTTGCTTTCCGGCTTTTGAAGAGGAGCGCTGCTGCTCTTCTGTGCCGGGGGGCGAAGTGGTAGGGGAAAAGGGGGGAGCCTGTAAAGAGAAAAAAGCAGGGGGAGAAAATAATTTGCGAGAAGTACACGGCGACCGGGTTCGGGTGGAAAGGGATTAGGGCTCCCACGCCCTCTGCGGGCTACTCCAGAGGGCTTCTGACCGGATGAATGCCCCCACAAGGAGCAGCTTACTCCGCTGGTTTGAGCGTGGCGGGGAAACGTTTACGGGCAGGCGGAGGGTGCTTATCGGTTTGTTTGGAGGGACAAGTATGGAGCGCGGTGGGTTTGTGCCTTGTTGAGCACCGTAATGAGCCTAAAAAGCCAACTCGCTCCAGCTTGGTTGAAGCCGGAGCGAGTTGTTTTGTTTGTTGTTGGGGTATTGCGGCGGAATTATTCGCCGATTTCGGTGGAGGTGAAGAGACCAACACCTGTTCCGAAGGGGTATTCTGTTTGGTCGGGGTGGCTTGCACGAGGTGCTGTGGCGAAGCCGAATCCTTGACCGATGGCAACGGATTCACCGAAGTAGTTGTTCCGTATGTTATCGAGGTAGTAGAAGGGTTGGCCGAAGGTGTAGTTGAAGTTGTTGAGGTAGATAAACGCAGCACCGGAATCGACGCCACGGATATCGGAGAGGCGAGCACCCACGATGACGTCTCCCACGTTGTTGAGTGCAACGGAGGAACCGAACTGGTCGGATTGGCGTGTGAGGCTTTCTTGAACTTGTGCCAAGGGGGCAAAAGTTGTGGGAGTGGGTTGATTGAAGATGAAGAGAGAACCGCGATCGCGAATGGCGTTGAAGTCAACACCGGGGGAAGTAACCGCAAGGAACTCAGCACGGTAGTCCAGAGCATAGCCGAAGTTGTCGAGACGAACGGTTGGGCCTGGGATGATTTTATTGATTTGGTTCCAGTTGGATCCGCTGCGACTGAAGACATAGACGGCACCGGTGTCGCTTCCGCGATCGTCGTCACGATAGGAGCCGACAAGAGCCAGGACGCCGTTGGTGGCGACGCTGAAGCCGAAGGTATCGTAGAATGCGAGGTCGTTGGGTACGAGGGTTTGTTGGTGCGCCCAGGTACCGGCACAGGTGTCGAGGAAGAAGACTTCAGCGGCACCACCGGCGCGGCCGAACGGCTCACCGATGATGGCGTAGTTGCCGTTCAGGTCCACAGCAGTACCGAAGCGGGATTCGCGTTCGGGTGTGTTGGAGAAGACCTGGAAGCTTGGAGAAGAGGAGTAATCGCCGTTGTCATCACGAAGGAAGAATGTGGCGGAACCTACGTTGGCATTACCGGGTGTATCGCGGTAGGGGGAACCAACAAGGGCCCAAGTACCCGAGTGTGCCACGGCAGCACCGAAGGCATCGTTTACAACAGGTGTGAAGGGGCGAAGGATCGCGGTTTGAGATACCGTTGATCCATCATCGTTGACTTCGAAGACAAACGCAACACCAGCAGTCTCGGTTTTGGTGGAACCGACGAGGAGGATACCTTCATCCAGAGAGGACGCACCACCGAAGAGTTGATCGCGGAAGGGTTGCTCTGGGACAAGGGGAGCCGGGATGGGAAGACCGGTGAGCAGGGGAACAAGTTCCACGCTGGCGGTGTAGGGGGTGGCGTCGAACAAGTTGCCGGCGCAATCCTCGATCACGTCATCCACGAAGGCGAGGGTGATTACACCTGTTCCTGTGGGTGTCAGTTCGATGAGGAAGGAGTTATCGAAGCCGGAGTTGGGGGTAACGGAGGCCACGGTGGCCGGGCCGGTTACGATGATGTTCTGGGGTGTTACGTTGGTAACGGGCTCAGTGAAAAGCGCTGAGAAGAACACAGAAGCAGGGTTGGAGGGGTTGTAGAATTGAACGTCTGCCCCAACCACGGTGAAGGCTTCGGCGCATTCGAGATCAGGTGGTGTTACATCGCCGCCGAAGGTGATGGAAGCGGTTCCGCCACCGGTGTTTCCGGCTTGGTCAACAACAGCAGGATCAGCGATATCAAGAGTGATGGTGTCTTCAAGGATCGCAGTAAACTGGAAGGAGAAGGAGTTGTTTCCAAGAGGTTGAACGTTGAAAACAGTACCAGCTCCGGGGGGGGTGATGAGAACGTCAGAAGGATCGAATCCGGAGACAGTGGAGATATCGCTGTATTCCACGATAAAGACTTCGCCGATTCCCACGCAGGTGGTGAAGTTGGGGTCTTGAGCGTAGAAGTTGGTAAGCTGCGGACCAGTGATATCGAAGAGGATACCGTTGGGGATGGCGGTTACGCCCGTGCCAGAGGGAAGCCCGTTGGGGTTAAGAGCACGGTCTACGGGGCGAATATTGAGGTTGTAGAAGCCCTCAACAGGAAGTGCTGGGAAACTTGGGAGGAAGTTGAAAACCCAGTTGCCCGAGGCGTTTGAAGCCTGGGGGATAGCCACGGTGAAGCTTTGCAGATAAGCGAAAGGACCAGAGTTGCCGCCATTGACGCGACGGGAAATCTGAACTTCCATCTGGAGCAAACCGGAGAAAGGAATGCCGTTGCCGGGGTCATCATTGAATGTACCACCGAAGTTGATGGTTTGGGGATCGTTCGTAATGATGGGGACTGCCGTGGAAACACCCGTCACTGTGGCAGTGGGGATAATTGTATCCATGAAGGCAAAGTTGGAGAGAGCGGAAGCACTGTTGTTAGCCGCATCCGCCACAACAAGTTGGGCACGGAAATTACCTTGGGCAATCAACGCATTCAATGCACGGCCACCGGTACCGGGCGCAGGCAATGTGAATTCATTTAACGAGGGATTGATGGCGAATGAGAATACATTATTGAGGCTGTCGGTAATTATCAACGTACCGGATGTAACCGCCACATCATCAGAAAGAGAAGTCCACGTGATGCGAGGTTGTTGATTGCGTACAAACGTGGGGGGTGGGTTTCCGCCGGGGAGCGTGCGTTGAATGACAACAGGCCCGGTGATAGTGGGTGCCGTGGTATCGCCAGCGCCGGCGATGAAGTTCAAGGTGTTGGAAGCCTGGCTTTTGTTGAAAGCTTGGTCTTCACCGGCCTCGGCCGGGATTTGAATGCTAAACGCGCCATTCACCGTGGGGGTGAAAAGGAAGCTAAACGTGTTGTTGCCAAGGGATTGAACGTTGGTAACGGTCCCATTACCGGTCCCCACGATTTGAACATCGCCTGCGGCAAAACCGGAGACCGTGGTGGCATCGGTAAAGGTTACGGTGAAGGTTTCCGGAGCGACGATGTTGCCACCGTTACTAACGGTATTTGCGGCAAGAACGGTGGTTGCTTGGGTGAAGTCCACAATCAATGATTGAGGGTTTGCATTGATGGAACCGGAGCGAACACCGGAGGTATTGGGGCCGGAGGGGTTTACGGGGTTGTTGGCCAAATCGATGACGCGCAGGTTGATGTTGTACACGCCTTCACCGGGGAGGGCGTTGGTGTTGAGGGAAACGGACCAGTTGTTCCCAGTAATGTTGGGAGAGCCAGCCGCTGCACTGAGGGAAGTAGTGAAGAAAGGGTTGGGACGAGTGACTTGAACTTCCACGTTGTTCAGCGGAGCAAAATGGATAAGATTACCTGGGTTGATATTGAAGGTACCGGTCAGAGTCGGTGTAGTGTTGGATGCAATCAAAGGGCTGGCAGTGGAGAAGTTGGAACCAAGGGCAGTGGCGAATTCCGTATCTAGGAAGCCGTTTGCAGGGGAAGAAACGACCGGTGCATTGAACCCATCATTTGCAATAATCTGAGCCGTGAAGGGGCCGTTGGCGATGGAATTGGGTGTGGGGATGACGAAAGGCCCTTGCGGAGGCGCGCCGGGGAAATCGTGCTGAATGCTGGCGGAGTCGGTAATACGAACAGTAACAGCGGGAGTTGTGGTATTATCATCAATAACAAGAGGATAATCCACGCTGAAGCCCGGTACGCGAACGTAAATTGTAGCTGGCGGGGGAACCAGGTTGGGCATGGTGCGAAGAACGGTGGGTGTTTGAACAACGGGGGGATTGTCCAAGGGCTGACCGAAAGTAACTACCCCTCCCGTCAAATTGTAGACTCCGTCCTGCGCGGCAGCAAAGCTGAGCAGCGACGCCATGAGTCCAGTGGTGAGTATCGTTTTTTTCATGGCATACCTCTTATGTGGGCCAACTCGAATTGTTGACTTGGAAGTAGGGACAACTGTGCCGGCCATGGACTCTTTCCTTTTGGGCCGGAACAATGGAATCTAAATCAACCAAAATCAATTGTAGGTTTGGTCGCTGCCTTTGGTTAGTCAACGAAAAAACAGGAAAAAAGCACCGAAAAATACGAGATTCATCGAAAATAACGTCGATATTCAGTAATTTCCGGAAAGTTAAGGATGTCCGATTCGTTTTAAGGCGAACTGTCAAGAATCCCTGATTTCCGAACTTGACAGTCTTGCCGGTGCTTTGCGTGGCTACTCGATACGTGCCCAGCCCGGCTTCATTCATCACCTGCAAAGCGAGTTCTCCCTCCATGGATCTTTATCTGATTCGCGGCCAAAAGGCCCTTCGTGGAACCGTACATATCAGCGGTTCCAAAAACGCCTGTCTTCCCCTGATGTGCGCCGCTCTTTTGGCGAAGACTCCCACTGTGTTGGAGAACGTCCCCGATCTGCGGGATATTCGCTCCATGAAAGCCCTTCTCGAGCACTTGAATGCACGGGTGGTATTCAAGGACAACCGCATGGTGATCGACCCCGAGACGTTCGATACCGATTGGGTCCCGTATGAGATGATGAGCCAGATGCGGGCCTCCATGTATGCGTTTGGGCCGATGATTAGCCGCTGCCACAAGGCCAGTGTCAGCAAACCTGGTGGCTGCAACATCGGAAGCCGACCCATTGATCTACACCTCAAAGGGTTCCGCGCGCTCGGCGTTGAAATGGTGGAGCGTCACGGTTACATTCACGCCCGCCACGACGGTATGGTGGGGGCGGACTTCTCGCTCGGCGGTAAAAATGGCCCCTCAGTGGGAGCCACCTGCAACGTCTTAATGGCCGCAGCTCTCGCCAAAGGGGAAACAGTAATCCGCGACGCCGCCCGTGAACCCGAAGTGCAGGAACTCGCCAATTTCCTCAACGCCATGGGAGCCCAAATTACCGGGATTGGCAGCGACGTGTTGACAATTCAAGGGGTGGAAGAGTTGCGCGGGACTAATTGGACGGTGCAACCCGACCGCATCGAAGCCGCCACCTTTGCCGTGGCCGCACTCATCACTGATGGCGACCTCCTTCTCCGCAACGTACAACCCTCCCATATGGGTGCCACGCTGGAAGCCCTGAGAGAATGGGGTGCCGACATTCACCAACCCGATGCCACAACCCTCCGCGTGCGCCGCGATACCACCCGTTCCCCCAAACCGCTGAACCTGACCACCGGGCCTTATCCGGAACTCGCCACGGATGTGCAGCCCGTGTTCTGTACTCTTCTTGCCTGCACACCGGGTGTTTCCCGAATCAACGAAACCATCTACCAAGATCGGTTTATGCACGTTCAGGAATTGAACCGTTTGGGCGCCAACATGGAACAAGTGGAAGCCATGGTGGAAATCGCCGGAGTGGACCATCTGACCGCGGCCCCGGTCATGTCCTCGGATTTGCGCGCCGGAGCTGCTTTGACCCTCGCCGGCCTGATTGCCGAAGGCGAGACCACCGTACGCCGTATTTACCATGTTGAGCGCGGCTACGAGCGGTTTGAACAGAAGCTCGCCGCCGTGGGTGCGGACATCCGCCGCATGAAGGAGGACAACGGCACCACTCCCCCACAGCCCGTAGACTGGAGCGCGATTTCCGGCAAGGACGTTCTCTCAGAAATCGATACCCACGGGTAACTGCCCGCGGATTTGCCAACGATGACACTTCTTTCGGGCCTCTGATGTTTCGACTTCAGAGGCCCTTTCGTTTAATTTTTCCACAAGGTATTTACCGGATTGTCGGACTCAGCAGTTAAAGACTCCCCCCAAACCACACCACTCCGTCTCGAGGTGTGGTATGTTATCATTCTGCTGCTGGGAATGCTGTGGTATGGGAGCGTGTTGTTCAGTAAACCGAACCAGATTTCCTCCTTCACAGGAGATCCCGATGGGTTGGTACAGCAGTCCTTTGTAATGCCGATGGTTCAGGCTTTTTGGGAATTCCGCGAGTACCCGCTTTGGAATCCCTATTTCGGTGGTGGGATGCCTTGGGCCGGTTATGTGTACAATCCGGGGATCAGCCTTCCGGGATTGGTGTACATTTGGTGGGGAGCAGTGGAAGGAATCAAAGTTTGGGCGTTTCTGGTGATGTGCGGTTCCGCTCTGGGGTTGTATGGCATGGCGAGGCTATGGTTGGGGATCGATCCGTTATGGTCGGTGCTTGGGGGGTGGTGCTATGGAATGTGCTTGTGGATTCCCATGCAGATGGACTCCGGAAATTATGATTTGCTGATACTCCATGTTCTGCCGTTGTATGGCGTTCTCTTTTGGGGACTTTGGCAAAAGCGCTGGTGGGGGTTGCTACTCCCGATTCTGGTGCAAGCCAGTTTTGCACAGGCAAAGTATGCACCCTTTGTGGCGGGTGCCTTTTTGATGTTACTCCTCCCCTACCTCACCCAAGGGCGGTTGAAAGACTCAATTCGCGCAATAGGTTTGCTGTTGGGTGCCTTTGCCGTGGGGACGATCCTGTCTCTCTCCAAACTCATCCCACTGCTGGGGCTTTTGAAGCGGGATCGGGTGAACCAAACCGAATATGCCGATGCCTTCACATTGGCTTATACGGACGTGGAGACACTTCTCTCCAATTTGGCGTGGGGTCGGGAAGATCTGGCGAGCTACAATCATATCGGCGGTATTGGGTGGTTGCCTCTTCTGCTCTGCTTAGTGGCCATGGGGATGAATCTCCGCAAAGGTTTTTTACTTGTCGCCCCGGCTGTTGTTTTGGGGTTGGTTTGCATGGGAGACCACGCGGCCATTCCGCTGAGCAAGTTATTGCGGAATCTCCCGCTTTTTGAGACAATGTTCTCCTTTCCCAAGTATTGGCTGAATGGATTGTTGGTGGTGGGTTGCCTGGGAATTGCGCTGTTTTTTGATGAGTTGGAACAACGCCTCAGAACCTCAGGCAATGGGCGTGGCGGTGTACTACTTCTCGCGGCACTGGTGCTTATCCTTCTATCTTTTCAGCTCCCGCTCATCAAAGCGGGGCGCGAGGTAATCTCCAGCCATTTTACCGTGCATCCCATCCGTACCGGGAATCGGGAGTTTTACCAAATCGGTATCCGAAGCTTGGAAAACAAGATTGAACGTTACCGGGTTCTCCCCGTGACCGAACGGATTCCCGAAACGGAGCAGTTTCAGAATTATCTGAACAACAAGGGAACCGTGCATTGGTATGGGAATCTGATTTTTGAGGAAAACGCCATCCCCCGTCTCTGGGTGGAGCCTGATGGCAAAGTGCTGGAAAACACCGACTACAAGGGGGAGGCCTGGGTGGTATCCCCCGACGGGGAAGGCACTCTTTTGAAGCACCAATTTACCTATAACACCCAGACGGTGGAATATGAATCCCCAGTGGATTGCGTGATTCACCTGAATCAGAATGCACACCCGGGCTGGAAGACATCCCTTGGCGAGGTTGTATCAGCCGAAGGGCGGCTTGCGGTGAAAGCACCCGCGGGGACACACACGGTTCAATTGGTTTTCCGCGATCCCGCCTTTGGTTGGGGTTTCACCGCGATGATTCTGGGTTTACTGGGCTGGTGCGGATGGGGCTTCTGGTATGTGAAGGGGAAACGGTTGAGGTGAAGCCAAACTGTAAGCTGGATTTCTGAAAACTGATCTGAATCTCCAAGGCGGCTTGAAGAAGTTGATTCAGCGATTCTTTTTCCATTCCTCAAATCCTCTCATAAGCTTGACCCATTCCACAAGACCCGATGTTTGGGTCGGCTCGGCATTTTTGCAGGCCCAGTTGATGGCACCTGTGAGTTGGCGAATCGCCTGCTGGGTGTCCATCTCCTGAAGTTCCCGTTGGCGAATCGGCTCCAACTCAAGATTCGCCTGATCCCACTGCTTTTGGTATGCGGCCCAATCGTTTTTTTTCATCAGAAAAATTCCAAACTTTATCCATTCGGGAGTTCCGCCCGAACGATTTGGTAAGCCCCTTTCACACTCCCCACAAGGTGAATTTGAGATACAGGGAAAAGCGATCGGCGGAAAATCACCTTCCCGATGCATCGCTTGATGGAAAATCCCACGGGCCGTTCCATTCCCCCTTGAGCTAAAGCTCGCCCCCCTTTAGAACCCGGAAAACATTTAGACCCACCTCCAATTTTTTTGGACTTCTTCACGTATGGCCGCATCCTCCAATCCGCAAAACGATCAACTGCTTCCCCATATCTTCGACAAAATGGAGCAGGACTACGAGCAGTTGCTGAGTTCCATCGCGGAGGTGGTGGAGGAACTCGGCGAGCCGGAAGTAGCACGGGCGCTAAGTCTGGTGGGGCCATCGCACGCGGTCTCCGATGAATACACGGAGCCGTTGCACAACCCCGAAATGGAGATGCACGCCCTTTCCGTGGCGTTTCAGTTGTTGAACCTGGTGGAGGAAAACGCTGCGGCTCAAACACGCCGGCTTCGTGAAACCGAGGAAGGCCCCACCCGCGAACCCGGATTGTGGGGGCAGAACTTCCGCCAGTTGATGGAACAGGGCTTTACCGCTGCGGAAATCGCCAAGGCGCTGCGCAGCATTCATGTGGAGCCCGTGCTCACGGCACACCCCACGGAATCCAAGCGCCCCACGGTGCTGGCTCTTCACCGCGAATTGTATTTGCTGATGGTTCAGTTGGAAAACCAGATGTGGACCCCCAACGAGCGGCGGGAAATTCACAAGAAGATCAAGGCAACGCTGGAACGACTCTGGCGCACCGGGGAAATCTACCTCAGCAAACCCGATGTGGCGAGCGAACGGGATAACATCCTCTACTACCTGCGGGAAGTCTTCCCCTCCATGGTTGAACGCCTTGACCAGCGGTTGGAACAAGCTTGGGGGGCCGCTGGCGTGGCAGAACCCCTTGAGCGCAAGCCGGAGCATTTCCCACGGTTGCGGTTCGGCTCCTGGGTGGGGGGCGACCGCGATGGTCACCCGTTGGTAACGCCGGAAGTAACGCGGGAATCCCTTCAAAAAATGCGCGAAGCCGGAGTGAAGGTTCTTGGTGATGCCCTGCGCCGACTAAACGGGGAACTTACACTGACCGCCCGCCAGCAGGAACCCCCGGCGAATTTGCGCGGAGCCATGATCCGCCTCTCCGATGATCTCGGCCCGGAGGCTCGGGTGATTCTGCAAAAGAATACCGACGAACCATGGCGTCAGTACATCAACCTGATTCTGGAAAAGCTTCACCGTCCGCTTAGCGCCGATGACTCCAAATGCTACCGGAACAAGGGAGCCTTGCTCCGGGATTTGAAGGTGGTTCGGGAGTCGCTCGACCGCATCGGAGCCACCCGCCTCGCCGATTCCCTGGTCTTCCCTGTGGAGCGCATGGTGGACGTCTTTGGCCTGCAGATGGCCAACCTGGATATTCGCCAGAACAGCAGTTACCACGATTTGGCGGTGGAGAATCTGTTGGAGTTGGCGGGGTTTGCCGATACGCGCTTTAGCGAGTGGCCGGAGGAAAAACGCCTAGAGTTTCTGAACCGCGAGCTGGCCTCGCCACGACCCTTCGCCCCGTTGTTTGCCCCCCTCGGAAAAGAGGCGGCTTCCGTCCTCGGTTGCTACAAGGTGTTGGCGGAACATCTGGCGCTCACGGGCGGCGAAGGCCTTGGCTCGCTCATTATCAGCATGACGCGTCAACTCTCCGATTTGCTGGTGGTATATCTTCTGGCCCGCGAAGTGGGGTTGGCCCAAAGCCACGGCGAAGGGCTCTTCTGTCCTCTTCCCGTAGTGCCGCTGTTTGAAACCGTGGACGACTTGCACAAGGCCCCCGGAATTGTGGAAGAGTTCTTGAAGCACCCCATCACCAAACGCAGCTTACGGAAATTCGCCCCCTGCGCCGATGGAGTCACCGCTGCTGATGGCCGCCCCGTGCAGCAGGTGATGGTGGGTTATAGCGACAGCAACAAGAGCGGTGGGATCTTGGCGGCCCAGTGGAATGTTCACCGCGCCCAGAAAACACTCGCCGATGTGGCGGCGGAAAACGGCGTGCACATCCGGTTCTTCCACGGCAAGGGGGGCACCACCAGCCGAGGAGCCGGGCCCACGCACCGCTTTCTGGAGGCACTCCCCCACGGCTCCCTCACCGGCCACTTCCGCCTCACAGAGCAGGGCGAAACAATTGCCCAAAAGTACGCCAACGCCATCACGGGAACGTATAATCTGGAGCTCCTCCTCGCTGGAGTTACCTCCATCACGCTCAAACATAGTCGGCCCTGCACCGAGGACGAAGCCCTGCTGGAAGCCATGGAGGCGCTCTCCGAAAAAACCCACGAGGCCTACGCGGAACTCATCGTCGCCGATCGGTTTCTGGACTTCTGGAGCGCCGCCACCCCCATCGACGCCTTGGAGATGAGCACCATCGGCTCACGGCCCAGCCGCCGCACCGGTCGCCGCACCATGGAAGACCTCCGCGCCATTCCCTGGGTCTTTAGCTGGACACAAAGCCGCTACTACCTTCCCGGTTGGTATGGTATCGGCGCCGGAATGGAACGCCTGAAAACCCAACAACCCGCCCAATTCCAAGTGTTGTTGGAAAAAGGCGCTCGCTTCCCCTTCCTGCGTTACGTGCTGACAAACGCGGAAACCAGCATCGCCTCCGCTGACGTGGAACTCATGGAATCCTACGCCGCACTGGTGACGGATACCGCCCTCAGGAACCGCTTCCTGGATCTCATCACCACGGAATACACCCGCACGCAACGCATGATCGACGAAGTATTCCACGCCCCGCGCGAACAACGCCGCCCCCGCATGACCCGGACTTTGCGCCTCCGCGACGCCGGTCTGCGGCGGTTGCACCGTCACCAAATTCGGCTGCTGCGCGATTGGCGGAGCATGCGCGAAGCAGGAGACTCCCGCGCCGATAGCGTACTCCCAACGGTTCTCCTGAGTATCAACGCGATAGCCAGCGGACTGAGAACGACGGGTTAATTTGCTTTAATAGGATTTGTCACTGGGGCTGCAGGTGGAGATTCGTTTAATCTCCTGAGTCGTGTTAGACTCCCCACTTTTGTAAACTTCTTATTTAAGTGTTTGCCTACAAAAGCCTGCCGAAAAACCGTAGAGTATTGATTTTATTGAATATTCTTATTTAAGTGTTTGCCAACGGTGGTTTGGCGAAAGGGCGAAGAGGTGGCGAATGAAGCTCCTCCTGAATCAGCATTTTCTTGACTTGTGTGCTGGATTATTTTGTGGGTATTACCCTGAGTTACAATCTGAACGCCAATTTGTAACATTTGTGCGGATTACCCTGAGATGACAACTCCCGAAGAAATCGATCTGCTCATCAAAGCTCCAACAGAAAGTCCTCGATTGGAATTTAAGGAGGCAAAAAACCAATTCGATACAACGAGGCTCTTCAAATACTGCGTGGCATTGGCCAACGAGGGAGGTGGTTATCTGATCCTTGGCGTGACTGACAAGGCTCCAAGACGAGTGATTGGAACGGAAGCTTTCCCAAACCCACTAGATATCGCGGACAAGATTTTTCAACGGGTCGGTTTCTATGTTACGGTGGAGGAGGTAGCGCATCCCGAAGGAAGATTGGTCGTATTTCGCTGTCCTTCCAGGCCAAGGGGCACAGTCTACAATTTGGATGGTTCCTATTGGATGCGCTCCGGAGAGAGCCTTGTACCAATGCCTGAGGACAGGCTGAGGGCTATTTTTGCAGAAGGAGCACCTGACTGGCTCGAAGATTATTGTCCGGAAACTCTTTCCTCTCACAAACTTTTGAATTTACTGGACTTAAGAGGATTTTTTGAATTACTTCAACTTCCCTTTCCCCAACGGGAAGAAGCGATTTTGGATCGATTAGTTCATGAAAGGCTGATTGTAAAAGTTGAGCAAGGATATAAAATCACGCGGTTGGCCGCCCTTTTACTGGCTTATCGGTTGAGTGATTTCCCAGACTTGGAACGCAAAGCACCGCGGGTTATCGTCTACGAAGGAATCAACAAGCTCCGAACACTCCATGATCAATCTTTTACCCGGGGAATTGCGGTCGGTTTTCCTGACTTTAACAAAGAAGTACTTGGGCGAATCCCAAATGAAGAGGTTATAGAAAACTCTTTGCGCACAACAATTCGATGGGTTCCTAGCGAATGCCTCCGGGAGTTGCTCGCAAATGCCATCATTCATCAGGATTTCCAGATTCGAGGCACCTCGGTAATGGTGGAAATCTTTGCAAACCGAATTGAAATTTCAAATCCCGGAACTCCAATAATCACCACAGAGAGATTTATTGACGGTTACCAATCCCGGAACGAGCGATTGGCTGATCTGATGAGGCGTATGCGCATCTGCGAAGAGAAAGGTAGTGGTATCGACCGAGTCATTAATGAGGTGGAACACTCTCTTCTTCCACCTCCAGAATTTACGGCGGCTCATCATAGAACCAGCGTCATTTTGTTCAGCCCAAAAGCGTTTGAAGAAATGGATCGAGCAGACAAACTGAGAGCCTGCTACCAGCATTGTTGTCTTCGGTATGTTTCACGTGAGTATATGACGAATCAATCTTTGCGTGATCGATTCAAGTTGCCGGAACAAAAATCCTCCACTGTTTCTCAGCTCATCAATTTGGCCATCTCAGAAGGACTGATTCGTCCGGATCAAGAAGTTGGAAGCTCCCGCAAGTATGCACGCTACGTCCCCTCTTGGGCGTAAACCACCCCACTTTTGTAAACTTCTTATTTAAGTGTTTGCCTACAAAAGCCTGCCGAAAAACCGTAGAGTATTGATTTTATTGAATATTCTTATTTAAGTGTTTGCCAACGGTGGTTTGGCGAAAGGGCGAAGAAGTGGCGAAAAAAGCCTTTTGTCCCACAGTCCCGATCCTTCATCAATTTTTCATCGTTTTCCCGTTTCGTTCTGGATTGACGAATCCGCATTCCATTCCCAATTGTCTCCCACAAACAACAATTCGAGGGGAGAATGCCACCATGTCTGGGTACCAGGTAGGGGATAAAAAAGTCATCGCAAAAAACCGTGAGCGCGGTCTGCATCAGGACAAAGTGGACACCGGGATGATCTGGATTGCCGTGGTGGGGGTTCTCACATTGCTGCGCTCGTGGATGTATTTTTCCGCCGTTTCCGATTATCCCTTCTATGCCGAAGTGCAAACCATCCTCCGCCTCATGGGGGGTGTGGAGCTGTTTATGGCGATCGGGTACTTTGTCCTCGCGTGGTTTGGGGACAAGTTTCCAGTCTTGGCGGCAAGTCTGGCGCTGACGATGTTTCTGGGAACGATGGGATTCTATTGGTTCATCAACCCGGATTCACTGGCCAGCGGATTGATTTTAAAGTTCTTCATTCTTTCGGGGTTGATCAAGGCGATCACCTCCGCCCGGGCGCTGAATCGGTAGGGGGATGGAATATGGGAAACCCAAAAACTAAGCATTCTTTTTGAAAAGTAGATTATTACTACTTTTCAGAATATGTGCAAATTGCGCGAGGGTTCCATCCCTAAAATATGAATTATTGCTTTCTCTTCGGAATTCAATTCTGCTCTGCATTTTTTTGGAAAAACAAGCCCTAAATCTGTCCTCCATTTGTTTGGCTCGTTCATCTTCATTATGAAGTGCTGGATCAAAGACAAAAATTCTACGCAGGCTTTGGTTATCTCCCAGAGCTGCTTTCAAAAAGAATGACATGTTTTTGTCGGTTTCTGGCATACTGTAACCAATAAATATAAGATGCTTGGCCTCTTTGAGTTCCTGCATT
>JANRMB010000370.1:0-4040 GCA_033761985.1 Candidatus Sumerlaeia bacterium
GAATGCCCAGTTGACCCCGGCACCCAGAAGCAGAAACAGCGGGTGAAGGAAGGTGCACTCTTCGTCATCGGGAGTTCCACTCGCCACCATGAACCAAAAAGTGGCGGTATGAACCAACGAACCAAACATCACCATGAGCGCTGCAAACACATCGGCCACAAAAACGATTCCAAACGTCAGCGGCCAATCACCAACCCGTACAGCCTGTGTTCCGTTTTCCAATAACCGGGAAAGCAAATAGATGCTTCCCGCCAGCGTGGCATGAGTGGTAAGCCCCGCCACCAACCGTTGAAAGCCGAGGTTGTTCCGGCCCAGAAGGCAAAGCACCGCGCCCAGCATGGGAAGAACAATCGGGAGGAGAATTAAGTTCACAGTTCACCTTCCTGTTTGGGGAGCTCGCCAAATTCCATCGTCCCCGTGGTTTCGACTCCCCGGGACACAAGAACAATGAGGAAACCAGTGACACCGAAGCTAATCACGATGGCTGTTAGAATCAGGGCCTGGGGAAGTGGATCGACGGGGTTGAAGGCTTTGGCAGAGTCTTTCTTCTCCACTGATCCGTCAACTTCTCCGTCCCCGTTCTCCACGAGTTGAATCACCTCGGTTTTCTCTTTTTTCTTGGGAAGCAACGGAGGGTCAGACTGCGCATTCCATCCGGAGAGGGTGAGAATAAGCGTGAAGGTGCCATACGCCAGAATGGTGGCTCCGAGTAGGATTTCGAAGACGCTTCGGCGCATCATGAGAAACAATCCCACGCCGAAGAAGATACCCGTAAGCAGGGAGGAAATAAGGACCATCATCGGAATCAATACCTCCCGAAGCCGCGAATGAGTTTGAGTGTGGTACCCACAACGACGAGATAGACTCCGAAGTCAAAGGCCATGGCGCTCGCCAGACCAATCTCACCTGCAAGGGGGACACTGAAGTACTGGAAGGTGCTGGTAAGGAATGGTTTGCCGAAGAGGATGGATGCCAGACCCGTCCCCACGGCGAAGAAGATTCCGATGGGAATCAACACGATCGGATCAATCCCTCCGAATGGTTCTTTATCTCTCGGATAATAAAGGAAGTAGGGAGCCAAGCCCACCACGGTCAACAATCCCGCGATGAAGCCCCCACCCGGGCTGTTGTGACCCGCAAAGAAGAGGACCGCCGCAAGTCCCAACACTAGGAACGTCACCGGAGGAGCATACTGTGCGAGCATCAACCGGGCGCTCTCATCAATTTTGTAACGGAACATGGACTCACGCGAGACAAGCTCCACAGTGGCATGTCGCCGGTTTCCCAACTCCAACGTGCTGGCTGTCCCCAAATCCTGCTCGTGAAAACCTTCAGTACGTGTGCGCTTCTGGCGACGAGCCAAAGAGATCAGCGCCACAGCACCCAAGGCTGCAATACCCAGCACCGTGATTTCGCCCATGGTATCAATCCCCCGGATGTCCACCAGAATCACGTTCACCATGTTTGCCCCGCCACCCGAGTGCGCCTCGGGATCATCCGCCGGGGGATATTTTGTATAGTCCCGGTAGTAGGCAAAGTGTGTGCGGTTCCCATCCAAAATGGGTTCTGGTCTCAGATTCGGTTGAGAGGCCGCATACGTAATGACCGCGAAGAACAACCCCACCACACCGGCCAGCACGGCGGGAGCGAAATCCTTGAGGCTGCGTTCCGGCTCAATCATCCGGCGAGGCAGATTACCCAGCAACAGCAGGAACATCATCAGGGAAACGATTTCCACCAGCACTTGAGTCAACACAAGATCTGGCGCGTTGAAGAGCAGGAAGAAGATGGCCACCATCATCCCTGCGATGGAAAGGCTCACAAGGCGAACCAACTTTTGGCGTGAGATCAACACACCAGCAATCGCCAGCACGGAAATCAACACTATCCCCGCCATCATCAGCAACCCCTCAAACTCTGAGTGGTCGTAGGAAACAGGAGGAAGTTCGCCCACCAAACGGTACATCGGGTAAAGCATCAGCACCGTAAAGGTGGTGAGAGTGACGAATAGGTTCCGTCGAAGAGAAGGCGATTGAATGCTGCCGTGGCTAAATTTGGCAAACCACGGCACAAATTGCAGGAAGATCAGGTTGTAGGTTCCGCCAAAGAACGCGGGGCTTCCCGCCGCCTTGTACATTCCCTCGATCACGCCGTTGAGTTTGAAAACAACCGGACCCGCCAGGAAGAACAGGAACATACTCACCCAGAAGATGAGATCGATGTACTTGTAGAAACCAAACTTGAACTTGCTGGTGGTGGCGTAGAATTCCGAATTCACCAACGCACCGATGGGCTTTTCGATCAGGGGGACATAGAGGCCACCGAGGAGGCAAAGCGCCATCAACAACGCCGGAGCGAAGAGCATCCCCACGCTCCCCTCGTGCGGGTGAAGGTGTGTGTCCCTCAATTTTCCGAAGAACGGGGAGATGATCATCCGCAGGCAGTAGGCCACCGTGAAAATACTAGCGAAAACTGCTAACCAAGGAAGCACCACCTGAAGGGGTCCGGTTCCGTGAAGGTGAAAGCCCGCGTGCAGAAACAACTCTTTGGCCACAAACCCCAGCGTAAGGGGAAAGCCCATCATGGAAAGACAGCCGATAATCGTCAACACGGCCGTGGTGGGCATGTACTTGAAAAGCCCGCCCATGCGCGTGTAATCCCGGGTATGCAGACCATGGTCGATCACCCCGACGAGCATGAACAGCGCCCCTTTGAAGAACGCATGGCTCGCCACCAGAAGCAGATCCACCGGGAGCAAATGCTTGGGATCATCCAACAGGCCGTACCCAAAGCCATAGTAAGCAGTGAGCAACCCCAACTGCGACACGGTGGAGTGTGCCAAAAGTTGCTTCAAATCCTTGGAGAGAATCGCCATGAATCCCCCGAGGCACATGGTGATAACACCCACCGTCCCCACGAGCGTAAGCCACAACTCGTGATTTCCAAACAGGGGATAGAGTCGGCCCAGGAGGTAGATGCCCGCCTTCACCATGGTCGCCGCGTGCAGGTAAGCGGAAACAGGAGTCGGGGCTTCCATCGCTCCCGGTAACCAGTATTGGAAGGGGAACTGCGCCGACTTTGTAAAGGCTCCAAGGAGGAGAAGAATTAAGGCCGCGGCAGAAAGCGGATGCTGCACGAACACCTCGCGCTGGGCCCACAAGGCTTCCCAGGTCAGCACCAGCGGCAGATTGGCATCCCAGAGAATCCAGGCCAGCACGGCGATCCCCATAAGCAACGCCAATCCCCCACCCGCCGTTGTTACCAATGCCCTCAACGCCCCTTCGCGAGCGGTGGCCTTTTCATTCCAGTGACCGATGAGAAGGAACGAGGAGACGCTCGTTAATTCCCAGAAGACAAACATCAACAGCACATTGCTGGAGACCACCACCCCGAGCATCGCCCCCATGAAGAAGACCATCACCCCATAGAATCGCCACGGGGAGTCCGTAGGATCCATGTAGTAGCCGGCATACCAGAAGACGAGCCAACCGATGCCCAGCACCAGCCAGGCGTAGAACAACGCCGGACCATCCAGCCAAAGATCGAACGAAAGCCCCAGCGCCGGAAGCCACGCCAGTTGAAACGCTGTGGGGTTGGCGGCATCCCATTGGGAAGTCAACACCCCAAGCGTCAGCAAACAGGCCGTGGTGATCGCCAAAGCGAGCATCCGTGGGAGGCTGTTGGAGGTCTTAGGACTAAACCAAAAGAGGAGTCCCCCTAGGAAGGGAAGACTCACGAGTAGGGGAAGAAGTGGGTTCATTGAGCGGCTTTGGATAAGTCGGGTGGAATGAAGAACTTCGGTCGCGTTCCGACTCCCGTAACAAAAGCGTTGCCGGAATGCGCAGGGACTGTGGGAAATCGGGAGGGTGTAGCGCAATCCAAACCGGACACCCCGAGGGAAAGAATCGGGGCAAAGCATTTATGACCAATGCTTGAATGAGATTAGCAAGGATGGTTTGAAATCCCAAAATGGGATCGTGCATGGGGCGATCGGGTGTTTTCAGGCATCGGCACTAGGAATCGCTCAGATGCTAAGGCTC
>JANRMB010000371.1:0-16846 GCA_033761985.1 Candidatus Sumerlaeia bacterium
CACAGGAAAATCTCCCGAAGAGTTTTTGCAGAATCACTTTCCCCTGGGTTCTCCCCACCATGTCCCCCTATATGGGATTACGGGGGCAAAAGGTGTCGGCAGTTGTCTTGGCCTTTTGTACCAAGCACTCTCCCTTTCCGGAACCTGCGTCACAGCCAAATCCTCCTCTCCCGAAGCCATGGATCAAATGATGTCTCACGCCTTGGCGGATTCCCATCTGATTCCCATCACTCTGGAACAACTCGTCTTTGAAGGTCTCCCCTATCGTACCGCCGATACAGGCATCGTACTGAATTCCGCGGAGCAACTTCCCGTGCATGAGGACATGACGGATCCGGAGGACATCGCCTATACGTTGGCGGTGGTGGCGGAGGAGGTGGACCGTGCTGGCGTTGCCGTACTCAACGCCGATGATCCACACGTGCTCGCCATGGCAAAACGCCTTTACGCCCGCCCGGTATTTTTCACAAAAGAACGGAATCTCCGTTTTGTCTCCGAGCACATCACCGCCGGCAATCTTGCCATCGTTCTTCAGGATGATTTGGTGACACTGGAGCAATATCGGAATGCCGAGCCCATCCTGAAACTTTCAGAACTTTCCCCCACATGCGAACACGTTTTGGAGGATACCGTGGATGCGCTTCTAGGCGCCGCTGCCGCATTGGCTGGGAACGGCTGGAGTGCTTGGGAAATCCGGGAAGCATTTTGCTCTCGTCCAAAAAAATAAAAAGACTCTCCATCGTTTGATGGAGAGCCCTTAGAACCGATACGTTGAGCAGGTTACTCGAGGAAGGTAACCTTGCCTGAGCCGATGGCATAAACCGCTGGAACAATCTTCAGTGTCCCCGCTTCCACAGCACCCGAAATCACTGGGCTTTCCATCAACTTGGAGACTTGGTGGCGAGCGTTAGCCTCTGTGGCTTCCGCAAGAGAGGCAGAAGCTTTATCCAACTCATCCAAGTCCTCACGGATTCCCTCCAGCAACCCTTGCAACTCATCTGGATAAAGCTCCGGCTGAAGGCTTTGAGCTCCAACAACCGCACCACAGCTTTCATGACCCATCACCACAATCAGTGGGGCACCAAGAGCCGCCACGCCGAATTCCGAACTCCCGATCATTTCTTCCGTGGCCACATTACCCGCCACACGCAGCACAAACAACTCACCAACACCTGCATCAAACAAGCGTTCCACAGGGACGCGCGAATCAGCACAGGAAAGGATGATGGCATAAGGCTTTTGTCCTGCCTCATGCTTTTTCAGATCCGTCCCCAATTCATTCTGAATCGTTTCCCCTTTTAGGAAACGCTCATTCCCTTCCTTCAACCGCTCAAGAGCAACCGCTGAAGTTGGCGCCGCAGCCAGCGCGTATTCCGTTTTTGCTTCCTTGCTTCCACAGCCTGTTGCAAGAACAGCACTTAGAAAAAGAATACTGAGTGAATGTTTTATCATAGACCGATCTCCGGAAAAAATATGCGAGCAGTTTGCTATATTTAGGCCAATACGATTTCCACTTCTCCCTTTTCTCGTTGCCTTCAACACGTGCAAGGTTCCGAATTTCCATCACCTATTGCCCCCATCCAGCCCTCTGCCAAAACCATGAATCGTTTTCAGCTTTTTCTTGTCACACTGTTCGGATTTCTCGCCTCACTGCTCTTTCTCTACGGCTTTATCGTGTGGCACGGCATGCTGATCGATGATGCCTTTATCACGTTCCGATTTGCAGAAAACATCGCCAAAGGGCACGGCGTGGTGTGGAACATCGGTGAGGAACGGGTGGAAGGCTACTCCAGCCCTCTGATGATCCTCGTCTTGCTGCCGTGTTTTTGGCTCGGTGCCGATCCGCTCATCTATTCCCAATTGATGGCGCTCCTCATTAATTTGGTGATGATTCCCTCTCTCCTGCTCTACAGTCAGAAGTTCTCCCCGGTCGCTTCCGATGCCTCACCACTTCGCGTTCTACCGCCCATCATCGCGTTCACCTGGTTACTCCTTCACGGAACGGTGGTGCACACCCTTTCCGGGATGGAAACGGCGCTTACAACGGGAGTTTATCTCACTTGGGCTATTCTGATTGGCGCTGCTTGCCAAAGACCCATAAACGCGGAAACACCCACTGCTTCCATGATATGGCTTCAATCCCATTGGGGAGGATTCGTTACACTCCTCCTCGTTTCCCTCTGCGTTTTTCTGGTGCGGTCAGAAGGGGGAGCCGTCGCTTGTATCGGTTTTTTGGTAGCATGGTTGTATACGGGGAATCGTTGGCGCAGCGTCGCGTTGGGAGCTGCGTTCTTCGGTTTTGTGGCTCTTTATCTTGTTTGGAAGCATTTCTATTTTGGCCACATTCTTCCCACCCCCTATTATCACAAGGTGGCAACGGAAGGGACGTCGCTACCCGGATTCCGAATGGTCTTCGACTTCTTCAACCACTACGGAATCTATGGCCTCTGGATCTTTGGCGTCTGGCTCCTGGTTCCACCCGGTCGTGAAACGCCACTCCGCCCGCTCGAAGCCTTCAGCATTTTAACGATCCTCTTCCACGCCGTCTTCTTCTGCCGCGTGGAGCACATCATGGGATACGATTTCCGATTCAATTGGCCGAGCCTGCCCTTCATTCTATTGCTTGCGGTTTTGGCTGTTCCCCGATTGCAGAGCCTTTCCATGGAGTGGAAACTCCCCCAGTACAGCGCATGGGCCAAACTGGTGGCAGTGGCCTCCGTTGTCGCACTGTTCTTTGCTTTTGGTCTCCGATACGCCACAATTGATGCCTTCCGTGGAATTCGCTATTTCTGGAATCCCCCCAAAGCCCAGAATTTTGAGATCGCCGGATACGGAACGAACAAACGAATCGGCCAAGCCCTCGGAAGCCTTGACCTCTCCTATGATACCACCGTCATCGGAATGGAGGCCGGGCTGATTCCCTATTACGCACGCACCCGCACCATCGACGAAGTGGGGCTTACTTCTCTCGTCTTCACCCATGGAAGCCGCGAGGAGCGCGATGCCTACCTCGAAGCCAATCCCTTTGACGTCTATTTCACCGTGAGCACCACTGGCGCTCTCGATGATTTTGCCGCGAATTTTGATTGGGTGGAACAATCTCCCGAGGAAGTAGCCTCATGGAGTCGTGAACGATTCACCCGCAGAGCCGCCGACTATTACTACGCCGGACACTACTACTGGTGGATCGATCCTCGTCGGCAACAACTTATCCTGTGGGTTCGCAAAACCCACCCCCGTGCCACAGAAATTGTGGAAGCCCTACGAAACTCCGCAAGTCACGTCTCCCCCACCCAACTCCGATTCGGTCCGTATGCAGAAGGCGTTGCCGAAGGGGTTCTGCATCCCACTTTGGATGCTGCGCTCCACAACTGATTGGTTGAATCAAACCAAGGTGCAAACAAACCCGGAAGCAATAATCACTTCACCCCTTGTCAACCGCGCCCCCCTTCGTTTTCTATTGCCAATGGTTGCTTCTTACTTCAGCCCCTAATCAATTAACTCCTTATGTTGAGGACTACCGTGACATCTCAATCCCTCTGGATTCGCCGTGGCGTCGTACTTTTGGCGGATGCTTTTCTCCTCTATCTGGCTTGGCTATTGGCCTTTGAACTTCGCTTTGGAGAGGAGTTCGCCAAGGAGGTCAACCAACCCTATCGCCTCCAGCGCAGCCTGCTGGCGGTCTGGGTGGTTCTGGTGCAGTTGGGGTTGTTCGCCGCATTTAAGTTGTACCTCACAAACTTCCGTTTCACTGGCGTTCCAGAACTGAAGAAGCTTGTTCTCGCCTCCGCCACCGGCCTTCTGGTGTTCTTCGGTTTCAACCTGTTTCTGGAATCACAAAAGGAATTCTTCGATCTTCCCATCAACCTGATTTCCTCCACAGAAAGCCATGTTTACCGCATTCCGCGCCAAGTGATTTTCCTTTACGTGCTTTTGGGCTTTCTGTTCGCCGCAGGATTCCGGTTCTCCAACCGATTGTGGCGGGAAGGGCGCACGCAATACGCCGCCGATGCCCCAGAAGCTGTTTTGATCGGATCAGCCCGCAACTGCCAACTCATGCTTCAGCAACTCCTCAAATGGTCTGAGGCAGCCAACTCCGAAGCGCGCTTCCGTCCTGTGGGGATTGTTTATCTGGACGAAGCCCCCTTGGAAAGCCATTACGCAGGCCTCAAAGCAGTGCGCGGTTTGGCGGCGCTTCCCGACTTGATGGAGAAAACCGGCGCCACCGTGGTACTCGTCTCCAGCGAAGGCGCCAGCCAAAAACGCCTCAACGATATTGTGGAACTCTGCAAAGGCCGTGGCATTCGCCTGTTGGTTGTTCCCAGCATTGCCGATTTGGACGACGGGAAAGTGGATTTGCGGACGCTTAAACGCGTCAAGGTGGAAGACTTGCTCTCACGCCCCAAAGTTGAAGTCATGCTCCCGGAATCACGCCAATACCTCCGGGGTAAACGCGTCCTTATTACCGGGGCCGGTGGCTCTATCGGCAGTGAACTCGCCCGCCAAATTCTCCCCAACCAACCGGAGAGCGTTATTCTTCTGGGCCGGGGCGAAAACTCCCTCCACGAACTCAAAACTCAACTGGGCGCCTACAACGGGCTTTTCACCACGGTCATTTGTGACATCCGCGATGAACACAACATGACCGAACTCTTTGAACGGTTCCGCCCCAACGTGGTGTTCCACGCAGCGGCCCACAAACACGTAACCTTCATGGAACGCCAACCCTTGGAGGCGCTCTCCAACAACGTTTTGGGAACACTGAATGTGGCCCGCCTGGCCGATGCTTTCGAGTGCGAACGTTTCGTTCTCATCAGCACCGACAAAGCTGTGAAGCCCAGTAGCATCATGGGGGCAAGCAAGCGCTTGGCTGAGGAAGTTGTCTTCTCCATCGCTGCGGAAAGCCGAACCCTGTTCAACGTGGTGCGGTTTGGTAACGTACTCGGCAGTCGTGGCTCTGCGCTGCGCGTTTTTGAGTCCCAGATGGAAAAACGCCAACCCATCACCGTCACAGACCCCGAAGCCACCCGCTACTTTATGATGGTGGAGGAAGCGGTCTCCCTGGTTCTCCGAGCAGGCTCTCAAAATCAGCCCAGCATGCTGTATTTATTGGAGATGGGCGATCCCGTTCGCATCGGAAGCCTTGTGGAAAACCTTCTCTCCCTCTCCGGAATCCCCTTCGAGGAACGACCTGAGATCAAAATCATCGGCCTACAGCCTGGCGAAAAACTCCATGAAGAACTCCTTACTCAGGAGGAGGACGCCAGCGCCACGGAGTTGGAAAAAGTGTGGAAAGTTCAACCCCGAAGCTTCCTTCACCAACCCTTGGAACAGGCTATTGAAGAAATTCGCGCCTTGATAAGTGAAGGCGATTCCCCCCTCGCCGTGGCCTACATGCTCCGTCATATCCCAGGGTACACCCCATCCGGAATAATCCCGGTGGCGAGTGATGAGGAACTCGATAACTTTTTTGCCGAGGTTTTCCGTCCGCAACCTGTTCCTAAAGTTCCACAGGAATTCTCCGTGCTGGAATCCGCCCCAGAGCCTGAGCCTGATCCACTCATTTCAGAGCAAGAGGAAGCCGACGATTCTTCACCGGATGATTCCCAACTTCTGGATACATCCTCAGCCATCACCCTGGCCAGCATCGCCGAACAATTGGAGGAAGCACTTGAAGAGGAAATGGAAAACTCTCTTCAAATGCTTTCAGAAACCACCGAGCCCATCGCTCCCCCGGAAGTTCAGGAAGAAGTGCTTTCCCAAAATAGTTCCGAGTTTGTCGGCGATCTTTTTGGGGAGCTCCCCGAATCCGAGGAATCTTCACTCCCCGAATACACCCCCCAAAACACCGCCGAACTTCCGATTTTGCAACACACCCCTGAGGTGGAGGAGCAATCCACTCCCTGGGATATCCACCCTCAGGAAGGCTCCGCAGTCCCTGAAGATCTTCCATTATTGGATCAATTGGAAGAAACTCCCCCTCTTTCGGGATATAGGGAACCCCAAGAATCCCCAGAAAACGTTGTGGATTCCTCAGAAACCACAACTAAAGTAGTACAAGTTGAAGCAGAATCCACCACTCACCAAGGGCAAGGCTTGACACCGGAACCTCTTCAGGTTGTTCAATTTCCCGAAAGCACCGACATTGTTTCTCCCGCTCCGGAATTGCTTTGGGAAGCCCCCGAAGAACCGGCGGAACAAACTTCGGAACATGTCGAAGACTCCAATTTTGCACTGCAACCCCATAAGGAAAACTCCCCCATGAGTCAAACTACCGGCATTCCCTGCGTCTTCATCGCTCTTCTTGAAGGCGTTGCCCCAGCGGCACGCGCGGAAATGTTCCAACACCTTGCCCAACGCATGGCTGCAAATTCCCACCTGATGGTAACCGGCCTTGGCGACCTCTCTGAAGTTCCCGCCGCCATCGCTCCCCGTACCACTCTTCTCAGCGGACCATTCGTAAATGATGCCGCCAAGTACAACGCAGCCATTGCCGCAGCACCAGAAAATGCCCTTCTCATCGCTCTTGGTCAGAATGTTTTCCTCAACCCTGAATTCTGCGCCCAAGTTTCCTCCTTCGCCGATGCGCATAAAGATGCCTACGTACTTTATCCCAATTACATCGAAGAGAAAAACGGCAAGTCCGTCACCGTGAAATTGCACGAGCACGCCGGGTGCCCCCACGAGCGTTTCGATTTCGGCTCCATGGTGATCTACCGGACCCGCGCCGTTCGTGAAGTCGGCGGCTTTGATGAATCCCTCTTCAATGCATGGGAATATGACATGCACTTGAAACTGATGGAAATTGGTTTGATCAAAAACCTCCCCGAAGTTCTTTACACCTACAAAATTGTTCAAGTGGCTGATTCCTCTGCCGGCGCGCTTCACTCCCCCGGCCGTGGAAAACTTGGCGGTTTCTCCTACGTTTTCTACCCCGAAGACGTTGAGCGCGAAGTAACCACCGTTTTTGAAAAAGCCCTCAAACGGATTGGCGCCTGGATCGATCATGACTTTGCCAACGTTCCCCAGCCCAAACATCAAACGCCCGTTTTGGCAAGCGTGGTCATCCCCATCCTCAACCGCGTCCGCTATATCGAAAACGCCATCCGCAAAGTACAACAGGGAACTTTCCAAGACTTCGAAATCATCATCGTGGACAACGGCTCCACCGATGGAACCATTCAGTTAATCGAACGCCTCGCCGCTGAAGACTCCCGCATTCGCCTCTTCCACGGCACAGGTGGCAGCATTGCTTCCGCTCTCAACCACGGTATTCGCGAGGCCCGCGGTAAGTACATCTGCCAACTTGACTCCGATGACGAATACGCTCCCACAACCTTGGAAAAAATGATCGGCCATTTGGAGTCGCATCCCAAGTGCGGTTTGGCCATCAGCTACTACCGCCTGATGAATGAGAAAGGCGAAATCCTGCACGATATCGCCCCCATCACCCATAGCGGTTACAGCCGTAACCAGATCCTCCGCCGCGATGGTGGCGGTGCCGTGCGCATTTTCCCCAAAGCCGTTCTCGAAGAGTTTGGTCTCTACGATGAAGTCAACTACGGGAACTTCGGTGAAGACTACGACATGGTTCTCAAAACCGGCGAGAAGTACAGCGTGGATCGGGTACACGAAGTGCTCTACCACTACCGTCGCCACGAAGATAACACCGATGTGACCCGCGACCCGGAAATGAAGTACAAGAACAAAAATCGCTCCCGTCAGGAAGCACTTCGCCGCCGGATTGCCCTCAATCAACAACTTCAAAAGGTTTGATGGATGATCCAACTTCCACACCGACGTCTTGATAATCGCAACAAAGGGAGCCTCCTGCGAGGCTCCTTTTTGTTTTTCCCCCTGCGGCATTTCTTCTCATGCGCCACTCTTTTCACCGTGGCAGTTCTTACCGGCTGCAATACCGCTGAACAATCCAGCGCTCAGACCTACACCGTTCGCCCCAAAACCTTCGAGGTCAAAATTCAGGAAGTGGGTGCCGTGGAAGCCCGGCGGGTGGTGCCCATCATGGCCCCCTCAGAAGGGAAACTCATCTTCCTTCCAGAGACTGGAAAGTTTGTACAGCAAGGCGAGTTGGTAATGGAGATGGAGGCGCAAGAGGCTATCGACGAGGTAAACAACAAACTGGATGAGTTGAAGCGCCTGAAAGAAGACTTGGAGGCGAACGTGGAATCCCTGAAAATCGCCCTCAGCAGAAGTTCTCTGGATGTTGATTTGGCCGAGTCAGAGCTTGAATTCAACCGCATCCGATTGGAAGACGTCACTCTCCAACTCGCCGAAACAGAAGTTCTTCTACAACGTTCTGTTGTTCCTGAGGATGACCTTCGAGATGCCCGTTCCTCCCTGACCACCACACGGTTGAACACACAGGGAAAAGATTTGGATTTGCAATCCAACGAAACAGCCACGCTGACCGAATCGGCCGATTACTTAAGCAAAATTGAACAAAGCAAAATTCGCAGTGAGGGCCTGATCCGTGAACTCTCCATCGCCGAGGCAAAAATCTCCCAAGCTAAAATGATGGCTCCCGTTTCCGGTCTTTTCCAACGCAAACCCCGTTGGGATTGGACTCAGGACAAAATGGTGGAGCCCAAACCCGGTGAGGATGTTCGCACGGGTCAAATCCTTGGAGAAATTCCCGACTTGGCAACGTTGATGATCCGAACACAAATTCCGGAACGGTACTTCCTGGAGGTTCGGGAAGGCTCCAACGCCACCGTCACGTTCGATGCCATTAAGGGTTCCTCCACAAAAGCCCGGGTGAAATCCGTCAGCAAGGTCGCCATCGACCGCAAGGAGAGCGCCGGGGGAACCCTGATGCAAACCAACCAAAAACATCGCGAGAAAGTGTTCGAGGTGGAGTTGGAGTTGGAAAATCCTCCCCAACAGCTAAAACCTGGAATATCTGCATCGGTGGAAATTATCCTGCATCAAGTTCCGGACTCCATCACCATCCCTCTCGCAGCACTGAATAAGTCATCGGAAGGATACTCCGTTCGCGTCCGAAAGGGGATCAGCACAGAAGATCGGCCTGTCGTCTTGGGGATGGAAAACGGATCAGACGTGGTGATATTGGAGGGTATTGCCTCCGGGGACGTGGTGTTGCTTCCGGAGCAGGGCGGTAACAACAAATCGAACACCTAGAAATCCTCTTCCCTGTCCCCCGAAAAGCCTATTCCCTGCTTGCGGAAAGCCTTCAGAAGGGGAACTTCTTTCGGGAATTCAATATGAGTTGGTTTATCCTGCATGAGCACCCCCAACCCGAGAAAAATCTCGCGTCGTAAGTATCGCCTGCGTCGGGCAAATTATGCACAGCAATCCCTCTCCAGTTTGGAGATGGAGCGGTTGAAGGAAGAAGATGGAGCAATTTCAGAGGGCGGAAACCCTTCCGCAGAAGCTGTAGCTCATCAGCAATCCCCATCGCGTCGGGAAACGGAGCTTCAAAGCGAGGTGAAAACCTTGCAAATGCGTTTGGCGGAATCGTTGGATGTGATGTCACGCCTTCGGGAAGACTTGGAAACACAACGCCGCCGTTTTCAGAAGGAAAAAGACGATCTCAAAAAATTCGCCAAAGAGGAAATCATGCGGGAGTTGGTCAACCCCATGGATCACTTCGCCCTTGCCCTGCAGTCCATGGAATCCGCCCGCGATGTGGGGGGGCTCCTCAAAGGCGTTCAGATGATTCACCGGGAGTTTGTTTTGGTGCTGAAGCAAAGCGGTCTTCAGGAAATCAACCCTCTTGGCCAACCTTTCGACCCCAATTTTCACGATGCTGTCAGCACCGACTATGATCCCACGCTGAATGATGGCTTTATTCTTCAGGTGATGCGCCCCGGATGGGAACTCAAGGGTCGCGTCATTCGCCCCGCCATGGTCCAAGTCAATAGCAGCAAAGCTACCCAACCCAAAGAACCTGGAACGGGAGGGCATCCCAAGACGCCCAAACCCACACCAACTCCCTCACCCGCGGTCGCCACACCGCCGCCTACAACAAACAAGTTCAAGGACCCAAACAGCGACCTCGTCATCGAGTTTGAATCACTCGATGACGATTTGCCGAACTGAAAAACAAGTTTCTTCAAACACTCATTAGTAGAAGATAAATGAAGCGGATTGTGCTGCATCCACGTTAATGTATTGGTTCCGTGTGCGTGTTCCGGCGCTGTTGGTGAGCTTAACCGAATACAGCCCCGGTTGTGTATAGGTATGAGAGGGATTGGAAAGCGTGCTATCCACTGTACCGTTGTTATCGAAATCCCACTGATGATTGCCGGGAGTTGCCCCGGAAGTTGTATCGGTGAATTGCACAGTAAGTGGAACTGTCCCCTCCACCACGTTGGCCGTAAAGTTGACCACCACCGGTGCCGGAGCATCGTAGGTGATTTCCACAAAAGCTTCGGTAAAGGAACTGGCTGGATCGGCAAATTCCGTGATCCGCAAGCCCGCTCCGGCGGGAGTTAGGCCCACAACGCCCGGAGTGGCGCTGGCTGCGGTTCCAGAACTCCAGGAATTGGTGGTCAGCGAAGACCGATGCACCCGGGCGTTCTGCGCACTGATTCCCGTGGTGGCGGTAGGGCCATCCACCAGTTGGTTGGCCGCATTACGAAGCTCAAAAATTTCGCCGCCATTGATCACCAGCCCATTCCCCCCGATAATATCGAAGGCATTAATGAATCGGGTAGAGGCGGGAAGAGTTCCCCAACGTGCTTCAAAAACAGAACGACTTGCCTGACGCGAAACAATCAGCACACCACCTGCGGGGAGAAGCGTTCCGTTGGGGAACGTGACGGTGAGGTTGGCATCCGTCTCAATCAACTTGTAGCCACTCAGGTTGATCTCTTGGGGAACGCCAAGAACAGTAACCTGCAGGCTCCCTTGGGCGGGTTGACGAGTGTTCCGATTTTGAGTATCTTCGGCAAGAATGGCGTAGTTCAAAATGTCCCCATCCTCAAGATCCTCAATCGCTTGTGTGGTACTCCATTGGCCATTGAAGACGGAACCGGAAGTAAGCTCCAAGGGGATGGTTCCGTTTTGCCCTGTACTGGTGGAATACTCTGCTTCCACGCTGAAGGGGTTTACCCCATCTTCCGAAACAATTGATGCAGTGAGGAAAATCGGCTGCCCCACGATGGGTTGGGCGGGCGAAGTGGCTGCAGTGATAACTGGTGCCCCGGGCTCGAAAACGGTGAAAGAAAACTGCCCGGTGGTTGGAAGCCGGGTGGTAAGGGGGGTGGAATCAGTGGCCTGAGTGTAGTACTGAACCATGGTTCCGCCGGGTTGAACGGGTATTCCATTCGAGGTAACCCACGTGCCGTTTGTGGTTGTACCGGACTGAAGAACCAACGGAAGAGCCGTGAAAGTACCCGTTCCACCAATACGGTAGAAAACTTCTGCGCTAAACGGATTGATGGCCGAAGCAGCGGTGATTGTAACCTGAAATTGCGTGACGGTATCAAACCGTGGAACACTTGGCACGGTGGTAATCGAAAGTTGTGGAGCGGTGGGCCCCAGGTTGAAGAGTGCCGTAATAAACTCCGGCCGATCGATGAACGGGTTACGATTTCCCTGTATACCAAAAATCCGGTTGTTGCGATTCACCTCATGGGTGCTCGGAGGATCGGCAAAGTGCCAATCAATGAGATCGGAGAGAATCCCCATGTTGTTGTCGGAGGTTGAACCATCGGAGCCGGAGAGGGTGGGATTTTCCAGAACATCCAAATTGTAGCGTACGCTGAAATAGAAGATCGCCCGGGCGATATCCCCCTTGGTCTCATCCGGTGGCTCAAAACCCACAGAGCTATTCACCTTTGCTCCGATGGGTGATGTAGCGGTGGGGTTGGAAACAGTGGAAAAGCGGAGCGATCCACGGCGACTGTTCCAATCAGCGTCCGTTACAAAAAGGTGATGCAAATCGCTTCGGGGGGGAGTACTTCCCGCGCCACGGCTCTGAGGCCAAGTGTGCTCGGCGTTCATGCCGTCGGTATCAGCGCGCAGACTGGTCGTCTCCCGGCCCGTATAAACACAACGGATGCGCCCATTTTCGGGTTCCACTACTTCCCAAAGCTCATCCTTGGCGCCATCATAACTCAAAGCATTATGGCCATCGATGATGTTGCGAAGCGCCGACTCCAGAGCACTGCCGCTCAAGCCTTCCGCGCTGGAGTAGTAGCCAGCTGGCGCCTGTGCAAACAATACATGCGGAAGCAGGAGGCAAATCGCCAAGAGGGAGTGGAAAAATTTCATGAATAATGGAGTGACTCAAAAAAATCCTGAAATCCTTCAGGGTCGCCAAGGCGCACGGCAGAAAAGTGCCCGAATCACCTCACGATTCAACCCCTAAGTTCAGGCAAGCCTTGAATCATCAGTTCCAAACAATTGAGTCGCGCTTCTCTAACGCTGTAAAATGCCCCTCCAACATAAATCTATGCAAAACCCATTAAATTTATAGGTAAATCCTATGGAATCATCAAAGTTCCCCCCTTTAGTTGCTGGCTTTGCTCACCTTGCCCCAACTTTCTTGCTGACGTGGGGAACACACCTTGGCCATTGTTCCAAACCACCCACCAAGATGGGTGAATCATCGTGGTAGTTTGCCACTTGATGCAACGATGGGAAACACGATTGCACCGGCTTGATGGGTGTGCCACGTAACCCCACCGATTTCAGGAGTTCTTCAGATCATGGGACAAAGCCTCTATACCAAAGTATTCGACCGCCATACCGTTCGGCGTTTGCCCAGTGGGCAGTATCAACTCTTCATGGGGCTTCAGATGATTCACGAAGTTACCTCGCCCCAGGCTTTCGCAATGCTCCGCGAGCGCGGCATGAAGGTGCTTTATCCTGAGCGCAACTTCGCCACCGTGGATCACATTATCCCCACAAGTTCCCAAGCCCGCCCGTTGATCGATTCTATGGCCGAAGAAATGATGCAGGAACTGGAGAAAAACTGTGCTGAGTTTGGTATCCGGCTTTTTGCTCCCAGCAAAGGCGAACAGGGGATCGTTCACGTTGTTGGTCCGGAACAGGGCCTCACCCAACCCGGTATGACCATTTGCTGCGGGGACAGCCACACCTCCACTCACGGTGCGTTTGGAGCGATTGCTTTCGGCATCGGGACTTCGCAAGTACGCGACGTGTTGGCCACCCAAACCATGAGCATGGGGAAATCCAAAGTCCGCAAAATTGAAATCAACGGCAAGCTCCGTCCCGGTGTGTACGCCAAGGATGTGATCCTCTATATCATCCAGCAACTCGGCGTTAAAGGTGGCGTTGGCTACGCCTACGAATACGCTGGTGAAGTGTTCGAGCGCATGACCATGGAAGAGCGCATGACCGTTTGTAACATGAGCATCGAAGGTGGTGCCCGCTGCGGTTACATCAACCCCGACCAAACAACCTATGAATACATCAAAGGGCGCCCTTATGCTCCCAAAGGTGAGGCGTGGGACAAAGCCGTGGCGTATTGGGAAAGCATGAAATCCGACGCCGATGCCCATTACGATGACGTGGTGGTGTACAACGCGGCAGACATTGAACCCGTTGTTACCTGGGGAATCACTCCCGGCCAATCCATCGCCGTAAATGCGAAAATTCCTTCCCTGAAGAACTTCGACACCGACGAACAGGAACTCGTTAAAGAAGCCTTCGAATACATGGACTTCAAAGAGGGCCAGCCGATCAAGGGAACCAAGATCGATGTCGCCTTCCTCGGCTCCTGCACCAACGGTCGCATCTCCGACTTTGAAGCCGTTGTGAACCAGATCAAGGGCAAAGGGTTCAAAGTCGCCCCCCATGTGCGCGCCATCGCCGTACCCGGAAGCCAAAGCGTGAAGGCCGAATGCATCCGCCGGGGATACGATGTGGTTCTCCGCGAAGCAGGCTTTGAATTCCGCGAAGCAGGGTGCTCCATGTGCCTTGCCATGAACCCCGACAAACTGAAGGGGCGCGAGATTTCCGCTTCCTCCAGCAACCGGAACTTCAAAGGGCGCCAAGGCTCCCCCACCGGCCGTACGCTCCTTATGAGCCCCGTCATGGTTGCGGCTGCCGCATTTACCGGTGAAGTAACCGACGCCCGGGAACTTTTCGAAATCGCCGAGACTCCCGCGGGAGTGTAAACCTTCAATCACACTCAGAAGGCGACACCATGCCGGGAGCATCGTCGCCCATATCGCCACAATCTGACTTATGCCCATCTATAAGGATTACATTCATGGAAGACTATAAACGCATCCACATCAAAGGTACCGCAATTCCCGTTCGGGGAAATGACATCGATACCGACCGCATCATCCCCGCCCGCTTTCTCAAGTGCGTGGTATTCGATGGTTTGGGTGAGCACGCTTTTGAGGACGACCGCATTGGTCTGAAACAAAAAGGTCAGGATCACCCTTTTGACCAAGCTCGTTTCCAAAACGCCACCGTATTGCTCGTGAACAAAAACTTCGGCTGCGGAAGCTCCCGCGAGCACGCACCCCAGTCGCTTGTTCGCTGGAACAAAGGCATCAAAGCCATCATCGGAGAAAGCTTCGCAGAGATCTTCTTTGGCAATTGCATCTCCCTCGGCGTTCCCTGTGTCACCGTGGAAGAAGGCACCATCCAGAAACTCATGGATTTGGCTGAAACACATCCCAACGTGGAATTCCATCTGGATGTGGAGAAGAAAAAACTCTTCGTGGAAGGTGAGGAAATCGCCGTAACCCTTGCCGATGGCCCTCAATCCCAATTCCTCACCGGCAGGTGGGATTCCACCGCCGAGTTGCTGACGGATCTTGAGGCTGTATCCAAAACCGCCGGAAATCTTCCTTACTTCCATCACTGGAAGTAAGGGTTAGCAGCGATTCACCTTCCTTTGATGCTGTCCCCGCTGATCACTCAGCGGGGATTGCTTTGAACCGAGCTAGTGGGGACATCTTGGCGCGAAGCAGTTGCAGTTCATCGCCCACAATCACAAAGCTGTCCACTCGTTCCATTACCTCGGCCAACTGCGTTTCAACACTCATATCCAAACAGGCCATCATGGTACTTGCCACTGGGGAGAATTCCAATCGGTTCACATCCTTGCGGGTATATCCCGCATTCAGGCGATTGCACCCGGCAAAGGCCGCAGCTCGTTGTGTTCCTGCATTGAATTCAAGAGTATAGGGTCCGCGCCCTTCTGCAGCCACCACCGGACTTCCCAACAGTTCCACCAATTCCCATTTGGTGCCTTCCAGAGGTGTGGGTTTTGTTTCGACATTTTCCGTGGGAGCAGTGGAACTGGAGGGATCACTGGCGGGTTTGTTGGAGGAACAGGCCACGCCAAAAGCCAAAAGAGTAGCACAGAAAAAAAAAGGCAGGAGTTTCAAGGCATTCTTCTCCAAGGAGGGTAATAATCTAACCATTTGACGGTTTGGCGAATGTGTTTGTTCCGTTTCACCAACACTTTTTGCGGGAATGCGGTTGCCCGTTTGAACGGCCAAGAGTAAGAAAGAGCAATCGTTTTTGGCGGGTATCCTTTTCATGCGTTTACATCAACAACTTCCATTGTGGGTGTTGGCCGCCCTGGGCATTCCCGGAGTGGTTTCTTCCCAAGAAATCCCCCTCGCTGTGGAAGCCGTGCTGGATCGCGCCAACATCCGGGATATCAATTGGGGCTACCTGATTGAATCCGCCGATGGCAATGCGGAGTACTATGGTCGCAACGCGGATTTCGCGATGGTTCCAGCCTCAAACACCAAAATCTTCACCACCGCGGCAGGCTTCGGATTGCTGGGTGAAACCTATGCCTTCCGCACTCGTGCCTTTCATACGGGAACTCGTAACGGTGCCACGGTAACCGGCGATATCATCCTTCTGGGCGAGCATGACATCACCTGGCATTCGGACGTATTTGGTAGTGGAAACGCCGCTCGGGGGCTTCGCACCTTAGCACAAAAAGTCCGCGCCGCGGGAATCACACAAATCAACGGAGCCGTTGTTGGCCAAGGGGCAATGATCTACAACAAATCCTCCACGGGGACGGATCACAGCAGCCTCACCTCCACACAGAATCGCAACGCAGAAGCAGCCGCCGCCTTTCGCTCGGAACTCGTCGCCGCAGGGGTTACAGTTATCAACGGCTCCAGTGGTGCCACAGGATTCAATCCTCCTGCAGGCTCCACGCTGATCGCCACCTATCTCTCCACAGAGAATAACGACGTGGAGACCGGCCGCCCGTTGGACCTTGCTGAAGCGTGCATTGCCCTCAACAAGGGAAGTCATAATGGGATGGCCGATTACCTGATGCGCCACATCGGCTACAAAATCACGGGAGTCGATACTTATCAAGCAGGTGCCCAACAATCCATTGCCTGGTTCAACACCTCGTTGGACGTGAATACCACCGGGATGATCCTCAACGATGGTTCCGGGCTTGACCGCACCAACAAAGTGACACCCAAGCAAACAGTCGATGTTTTCCGCGAAATGACTCTGCGCAGTCCTCGTTGGGTGGCGACGTTCCCCATCGGCGGAGTGGATGGTACCCTTGGGGGAAGGCTTGCTTCCATACGGGGACAGGTGATCGCGAAAACGGGGACACTCCCCAGTTCCGGGTCTGTATCCCTCAGTGGATTTCACAATCACCCGATCACCGGAGAACGTTACTTTTTTTCCATTTACGCCAACACCGATGGCATTCTGACGGGGGGGACGCAGGCGATTGATGCCACCACCACCCGCCAGGCGATGGATGATTCTCTTGTTGCTTTCGCGGGCCAACGCCCCGCCTTCGCTCCTGATTTGCTCCTCACCCGCACCGCCTCCGATGGAACAATTCGGTTGGAGTGGAACGACCCCGGATTTACCACCGCCT
>JANRMB010000372.1:0-9591 GCA_033761985.1 Candidatus Sumerlaeia bacterium
CTGGGTTGTGAGATTTTGCAGAGTCTTGCGGCGGTGGTAAAACTTCCGGAATCCGCCACTGCAAGAAAGGTTTTGAGTTGGGAGAAGTTCATAAGGTTTTCCTAAGTCGCCTGGTTTGACGCATAAGGAAATTCTATACAAAACAAATGCCGGAACGCAAATTTTGGAAATTTTTCACATCCGACGATTGGAAAACGAGTGGCTTAGAAGATCCCGCTTTTGAGGAAGATAAGTTCATACGCGGGATGATCGATATTTTGAAAGCCGTTTTCTGTGATGGTTTTCTGGAGTTCATCGCGGCGTTGCTCATACAGCTCAACGAACTTTGGATCTCGTAGGGCGAGTTCCTCCTCGGAATAGAAGAACTCATTTTCGTCCCCAAGAAGACCGGTCTTATGGACGTCGGCTCCAGAGTAGTTGACTTGTCGGCGGACGACTGTGCCGTTGTCTTTACGGACAAGGAGGAAGAATTGATCAACGGCACGTCCCCATTCCATGGGGGTGGAAGTGCGGATTTCTCCGCTTGCAGGGAAGAGGAGTTGGTATTTTTCGGTTCCGGATTCGGGGTCTTTCACAAGTGGAAGAGGTTGTTCGCCTTCAAGGCCGTAGTAAACGCGTGCTTTGCCACTAAAGCCCTCGGGGAAAACGAAGACCTTCGGGGTGCGAGTGGGGGCTTCAATCGTGGATTGGCGCACCTGGGTGAAGATAAAAAGACAAATGGCGGTGGTGATCATGACGAAGAGAATGGGAATGGCAGAGAGTTTTCGTGGGCGCCCGGAGTCTGCAGCCTGATAGTATTCAACGGGTTGGCGATCGGTGTTGGTGATAGGCATGATGATCAGGGTTTGGCCTCTTTAAGCTTTTCAATTTCTTGGAGCAAGGATTGTGCTTTTTGGCGAATCTCGGGATTTTCGTCGTTTTTCTGCAGCTTTTTGAGATCGCTTTCGGCGTCATCGGGTTCCGTGGCTGCATACCATTCCATGGCGGCGGTTCGGATATCGAGTTCCTCGGCGGGATCGTTGGAGATGATTTGAAGTTCGGGAACTTGGGATTTTGCGCGGTTGCGAAGGAAGGTGCGGCCTGCATAACGCGCGTCATAATCAGTGAAATCTTTCGTGGCACGTAGAGCACCGCGAAGAGAACCGGCTGGAGGGGTGCTGAGTACCAATCCTGACTCCCTTCTACGGAGAATGGCGTCGCGCTCGGGAGTCCATGATGCGCCTTCTGTGGAGTACCAATCGCGGAAATCGCGAAGGGCTTTTTCTTTTCGGGATTTGGAAGCGAATTCTGAGACGTCGTAATTGCGGCCGGTCAGGTGAAAAATGACTTCAAAGGCAAGATGAAAACGGGGTTCATCGGTTTTGGAGAATCGATTGAGGAGGATCTCGAGTGATTTGGGGTCGCCGAGAAGAGCAAGAGTGATGGCGCCCTCGAGTATGTAGGAGTTGTCTGTTTCACTTAGGAGTTGTTCGCGGATGAGGGGAACAGGGGTTGGATCGTTCAAGTACCCGAGAGCAACGAGTGCGTTGAAGCGGAGATTGTTTTTGTAGGAACGTTGGGCCAGAGCACGGGCATCCAGCGGCAGGATTTCGGTATCCATTCCAAGGATGTTGTTGATGCCGTTGGGGAATTCTCCCCGGTAAATTCGGACGAGGAGGCTGGTGGCTTCCGGATTTTGGAGAAATCCAACTTCCTGAATGGCAGCATTAACGACGTTGGATTTGATTTCGGGATCTTCGGGAAGCCCCCGGCGCCGGGCCGCTTCGGGGAACCCTGTTTCCAGAAAGAGCAGAAGGCTTGGTGAGTCTACATTAACGCCGTGGCTAAGGAGGACTTCGAGGCGTTCTGCCTGATTTTTGGCGGCGAGGCGGAGGACGCTGGCTTCACGGGGGGAGTTGGCGGGGGAAGGCTCCAGCGTTGCGGGCTGTTGGGCGTGCACGAGGCCTATAAGTAGGCAGAAAGCAAAAAAGATTCGAGCAGAAGGAATCATCGGATTTTGTAGTCGCGGTCGAACTCGCGTTTAAGATCGCGTTCCTTGATGTCTTGGCGTTTATCGTAAAGGGCTTTGCCGCGACCTACTCCGACGAGGACTTTGACGATTCCTTTTTCGCTCAGGTAAACCTTGAGTGGGATAAGCGTCATGCCTTTGACCGATGCTGCGCTGATGAGGGAATTGATTTGGCGGCGATGGAGCAGAAGTCGGCGATCCCGTTTGCTGGGTTCGGTAAACATGGAAGCCTTGGAATAAGGGGGGATCGTCATGCCGATGATGTACATCTGCGTCCCCTTGTTGGTGATGTAGGCTTCAACAATGGAGCCGCCACTTTCGCGCAGGGACTTGACTTCGTAGCCACGGAGTTCGATTCCCGCCTCAATTTCCTCTGTGATCTCGTAGGAATGCCGGGCTTTTCGATTCTGTATGAGGTCTTTGTAGCGTTCTGGATTGCGTTCGTTGCTCATGGGGAAGCCTTCCCGAATGTTCCCTTAGAGGAATCGAGGGTGGTGGGAGAAGTTTGGTTTTCCCGGAGATTTTTGTCTTCGCTGAGGCGCTTCTTTTCAAAGTATTTGAGGTATTCGATGAGCATCATCAACCCCACGCCAATCATAAAGACGTTGAGGAGAAGAAGCGGGGAACGGCTTTGGGAAATGAGGATGGCGTTGATGCCGAAATAGGTGGTGGTATAGAGGAAAATAAGAACGACTCGTTGGTGGTTGAGGCCGGCATCGAGAAGGCGGTGGTGAAGATGGCGGCGATCGGCTTTGAACGGGTTTTGGCCACGAAGAAGCCTACGGGCGAAGGAGAAGGTTGTTTCAAACAAGGGAAGGGCTAGTGCCACCAAAGGAACCATGAGGGCCACCAGCGCCGGGGCTTTGGTGCTGCTGAGCATGCTGGCAGTGGCGAGAACATACCCGATGCTCAGGCTTCCTGCATCACCCATAAAGATTTTGGCTGGGTGCCAGTTTTGGGTCAGAAAGCCAAGAAGCGCCCCTCCGGCGATAAAGGGGAGAACTTGACCAAATGTAATGCCATTCCCAATTCCCAGGGTGACTCCCAGGCCAACAATCCCAAGAGAGAGTGCGGCGATAAGGGAAACTCCACCAGCGAGGCCATCGAGACCATCTATGAGGTTGATGGCATTCATGAGCGCAACATACCAACCAACGGTGAGCAGAAGGCTCGGGAGGCTTGCGAGAAGCAGAATCAGCAATCCATCGGAATCAGGGTTGGCAGCCATGAGATCCAGTGCACCGCCGAAGCCGAGGGTGACACGTTCAATACGGATTCCGGCGAACCACATGCCCACGGCAATCACGATTTGGAGCCCAAGTTTGACGAAGGGACTCATTCCGGCAACGTCATCCCAGAAGCCCACCAGGAAGATGGCGAGGAGACCGATGAGAAATGCCAGAATAAAGGGCTGTTGGATAAGGGCGAATTGTGGAGCAACAAAACTGAAAATCGCTGTTCCGAGGACTACCGTAAATGCGAAACCCAATCCACCGAGATAGGGCATGGGTTTGCGGTGTACTTTGCGTCCGCCGGGATTATCATAGATGCCAAGAAGATGACTAAGACGCACGGAGGCCCATGCTCCTATGGAACCGATCAAGGCGCAAAGGAGGAAGAAAAGGAGTGCAGTGATGGCGAGTTCGTGAAGCATCCCGGGGTTCCTGTGGAGATCTTCTGGGCGGTTGGATATCGCCGTATTGCGCTGAGGCGTCAACACAAGGGATGGGGAGTGGAGGATACCGTACTAAAGCCGCTGATGTTTTGGAATGGCGCAGCCGAAAGCATCGGATAAATCCTCTTGAGGCTTGGCTGGGGGAACGGCGTTGATGGAGATAGTCCACGCCTTGGTGTTGAGTGAATGCCGCGACTCGTTAATTCGACAGAACAACCAGCAGCTCCGCAGTCGATCTCCGAGTTGACGGCACGGTTGAGAACGTTTCTGGAAGGAACCTTTTCCACCGTTTGGGTGGAAGGTGAGATCACCGGTTGGAAGATGGCTTCCTCAGGCCATGTGTATTTTTCCCTAAAGGATGAAGGGGCGTTGCTTGGGGCAGTTATATGGAGAAGCACGCTGGAACGTTCTGGCAAAGTGTTCCGTGATGGGGATATGGTGGAGGCGAGGGGTCGCCTCAGTGTTTATGACAAACGGGGGCAATACCAGCTGGTGGTGGATTCCCTGAAGCCCGTGGGGGAAGGGGCGCTTTATCAGAAGTTTCTGCAACTCAAGGCCAAGCTGGAAGCACAGGGGTGTTTTTCGCCAGAACGGAAGAGAGCAATTCCCACACACCCCAGATGCATCGGTATTGTAACAAGCCCAACCGGCGCGGCTCTTCAAGATATGCTACAGATTCTTCAGAGGCGAGCCCCTGGTCTTGAGATTCTGATTTGGCCCACAGCAGTTCAAGGAAGCGGGGCAGCCCAACAGATTGCGGAAGGGATTCGGGAACTGGGCGCCTTAAACCGTTGCGATACGGTGATTGTGGGGCGTGGGGGTGGAAGCATCGAGGATTTGTGGGAATTCAATTCTGAGTTGGTGGTAAAAGCCGTGGTTGATTCTCCGGTTCCGGTAATCAGTGCCGTGGGACACGAGATTAATTTCACGCTTTGCGATTTTGCGGCGGATTTGCGTGCTCCGACTCCATCGGCGGCGGCGGAACTGGTCTCCGTGGATCAGGGGGAATCGCTCCGGAAGGCGCAATCACTGGCTGCCCGTTTGGATCAGGTGGTGTTGGGGCGATTGGTTTATTTGCAGCAGAAAGCCAACTCACTGATGAATTCGCATGGGCTTCGGCAACCGGAGTATCTTGTTCAACAGCGGATTCAACGGGCGGATGATGCCATGGAACGCTTAAACAGGGCGCTGGATTCGGCTGTGTTGGAAAGGGAGACGAGACTAAAGCGTTCTCTCTCGGGATTGAAAGGGCATAACCCTGAGTTGATCCTTCAGAAAGGGTATGCTTTTTTGCGGAGTAAGGAGAGTGGGCGACTGGTGAATTCCGTTCGTGAATTGCACACTCAGGAGCTGTTGGAAGCAGTTCTGATGGACGGTGTGGTTCAAACGCGGGTGGAGTCCATCGGTTCAGGAGAATAATGGTGAAGAATATATCTGTGCTGCTCTTCTTGGTCTGCGCATTTGCGGGAGTAATGCTTCTGCTGGCGGCGTTGATTGGCTTTACGGTTGGAATTTTGAGCGGGTTGCTATCAACCGATGCGGATCAACGCTGGCCGGTGTTTATTGGGGGGATGGTTTCGGGGATTGTTTGCGGAGGTTTGGCGCTGGCGTTGATGAAGGGGGCGTTGCTGGTGAGGGAAGTGATCTCCGTGGGCTCGGCGGTTAACTTGGTATTGTCGCTTCTTTTGGGAACGATCGGATTCGCTTCGGTGATATCGTTGGGTTCCTTGGTGGCGAGGGATGAATTTGAAGGAAGCGGTCAGGAATTATTGGGAGCGGCGTTGTTCGGTCCATTGTGTTTGTTATTGGCTCTAGGGTGTATGATTGCGTTTTTTACGATTTCGATACGGTTGAAGCGGAAAAATAATATCTCATCAGAAAGTATAAATTCCTAAATGATACTAAGACGGTTTTGGAGTGCTTTTAGAACTGGGGGAGCTTTGCATTTACGCTCTGACGAATTTCTTCAACTTTCGATGCTGATAGGATTTTATTTTCTGTACGCTTTCAATCCAACATGGTTATATGATGACGCCTATTTTTTTGTCCGGTATGCGAATAATATATTGACTGGAGAGGGGTATACTTGGAATCCGGGTTCAGCTCCAGTGGATGGGTTGACGTCTCCGTTATGGTTGCTTGTGATACTGGGTTCTTTGATGGTTTTTCCACTGGAATGGGCGCAGTCTGGAGCATTGCTCGTTTATCTTTCCACTCTCTTTGCGATCGTTTTGTTGCTACTGCTTTATTTTATTTGTCGGAGTTATTTACGGGAGGATCATCGTTGCTGGGCAATTCTGGCTCCCACTTTTTTTGTGGTATCGGATTTGAATGTATTGGTGGCGGGGCAAAGTGGAATGGAGACGGCGCTTTCCAGTTGTTTGCTTGTTGCTTATTATGGAATACTCGGAAAGATATTGTGTTCAGAGTCAATAGATTCGGCTTCACTACGATTGGGCAATCGGTTAGCGTTTGGATTAGGCTTGCTGGGTTTTCTACTTGTATTGGCAAGGCCGGAATTTGGTTTGATTGCTAGTTTGTGTCCGTTATTCTTGTGGATTAAGTATCTTAAAGACCGTGATAATCGTACTCAGTTTGTCTTTCTATGGGGAATCATCACCGCGATTCTTTTGGTTCTTTATGGAATGATTAGAATTTACTACTTTGGGGAGTTATTCCCACAATCGTTTAAGATAAAGGGCACTATCTGGAATTCTCCCTACAAGGATTTTGATCCCGATGAACTTAGGAATTTGGGGAATTACTGGATTCTTTTCTTGCGAGAATCCTGGTTTTTGCATCTTGCGGTGGCTTTTCTTTTATCTCAAAAGCAACTATGGAGAAGTTACTTCTGGTTATGGTTTCCGATTTATTTAGGGATATTTTATCTTTCCACATCTCTTCAGATAATGGGATATCTTCATCGATACTTTTTCCCCTTTTCCTGTGGTATGATGGTTTTATTGTTTTCGCTGGTTTGCAAATTGAATTGTGATTCTGGGAGTTATTGGATTTCTCGTCATTCATTTAATCGCGGCTATTTTTGGGTCATGCTGGTTTATATTTTTTCTGTAATACTGCTTCCTCAAGCACAATTGCGCTCCTATCAGAGAACTTTTCAATCGGTCGACTATCGTGTTTCGTGGTTGTTGAATCCCCTTCCGGAGGGAACGAAGATAGTAATGACTGAACTAGGTGTGGGAGCGGCTCGAAACCCACATTTGGAGTTTATTGATATCACGGGATTGAATGATCCTGAATTTGCGGGCCAGTTTGACGCGGCAAGTTTATTCAATCGACAACCGGATGTGATTACTCTTGTCCATCATCATTATCGAGGGATGACGCGAGATATTGTTCGGCATCCACGTTTTGGAGAATTTGAACCTCTCCGTAGTTTGAATTACGCAGAGCCCATGAACAAACTGGACAATCGCATCTTTGTTTGGAAGAAATCCCCACGATACAAAGAAATTCGTCGTGCTCTGCTTACTGCCGCCGAACCCATCGTGGAATGATGATTATTGATCCGTTTGAGGTCTCAGTTTTACAGAGTGAGACAATAGATACCGACTTACTTCGGTTTTCGATACCCCAGTTGCTTCAATAGAAAATCTGATTTGCGCCAGTTTTTAGTGACCCGAACGAATAGCTCGAGATAGACGGGGGCGCCGCACAGTTCTTCGATGTCGCGGCGGGCTTCCTGGCTGATGCGTTTGAGCTTTTCTCCTCCTTTGCCGATAACCATCCCCTTCTGTGGATCGCGCTCCACGTGAATAATGGCGGCGATGTACCACTTGCCGTTCTCGCGCTCGGAGAATTGTTCAATCGCCACGGCTGTGCTGTATGGGAGTTCCTGGTGGGTGTGGAGAAAGACTTTCTCGCGGATTAATTCGGCGGAGAGAAATCGAAGATCGCGGTCTGTAAGTTCGTCGGGATCGTAGAGTGCCGGCCCTTTTGGGAGAAGGGGGATGAGGGATTGAAGTAGTTCCGGAACTCCCGCGCCCAGCCGGGCAGCGATGGCGTGGAAGCCAGCGTAGTGAGAGCGTTCCACAATTCCATCGAGTTTGGTGAAGAAGGCCTCTTCGGAAAACGGAGCAGTAAGGAGATCGACTTTGTTGAGCACTCCTATGACGGGACACGGGAGGGCGCGGATGAGGGCCGCCAAATCCGGGGAAACCGGTTGGGGCTCCGTGGCGTCCATAAGGTGGATGACGCAATCGACGCCTTCAATCCCGTTGAGAACGTTTTCACGCAGCACCTCATTGAGTTTGTCGGTCGCTTCCACCATCCCGGGGAGATCGACGAGGATCATCTGATAATCCGGTTGGGAAACGATGGCGTGGATTCGATCGCGGGTGGTTTGGGGAAGTCCGCTGACGGCGACGAGTTTCTGGCCGAGGAGAGCATTGACAAGGGTGGATTTGCCGACGTTCGGTTTCCCGAGGAAGGAGACGAATCCACAGCGGAAGTTGGGGTTCCACTCCGGCTCGGTAAGGGGGGATTGAGTCATAAAGCGGAACTGCTGCCGGGGGTAAGTTGAAGAATTTGCAAAGGAGATTGCCAGTGGGGTTGGCGTTGTTGATGAAGCTTGAGGAGTTCTGACTGGCGGGCGAACATCTTTTTTTCCTCGGATTTAGTGGCGTGGTCATACCCGAGGAGGTGGAGGTAGCCATGCACGAGAAACAAGGCTGTATCCCGAGCGAGAGTGCTGTTGTTTGCGAGGGCTTGTTTTTGAACGTAGGGGAGGCAGATGGCGAGGTCACCGAGATGGGGAACCTCGGGGGAATGGGAGTAAGTACCGGGCTCGGCAGGAAAACTCAACACGTCGGTAGGTTCGTTGATGTTCCGGAAGGTGTTGTTTAGCCGGCGAATTTCGGCAACGGAGCAGTAAAGAACATCGAGTGAGCAGGGGGTGGCGAGGGGAGGATTTTCCACTTCAGCACAAAATTGAAGAATGGACTGCGTGGTGACGGAAAGCTGGGACCGCCCCCGGAGAAGTCCGGAGGCGGAAAAGCGGATGGAGAGAAGGAGGGGTTGGTGCATCAGCCGAGGGCGCGGCGAAGGGCGATGGTGAGGCCCAAGTGGATGCCATCGTGAAATTGACTGAAGTTGAGAGCCTGAAGGGGATTTTCAAGCACAACGCCGGGAGTGGTGGTGTAGGTAGCGGCGTAGGGCTCGAACGCGCGGGTCTCCATAGCAGCAAAGAGTGCTTCCGTGGTCGGGATGAAGTCTTCCAGCAGTTGTTCGTAACTGGGGATTTGGTCTTCTGGCTTCCAATTGAGGGGGGTGGAATCCTTGGCGAAGAGGGGTCGGTAGGATGCAGGAACGCCGAGATCCTCTTTGAGGAGACCATAGGTGAGGAGGCGTGGAGTGAGGATTAGATGACCCAGATGCCAGTGGAGGTGGTTCCGCCAGGTAGGGGGAATTACTGTGGATTTGGATGCAAGGGCTGTAAAGAGGGCGAGTTGGGTGTGGCGGAGTTTGAGGGTGGCTTCACGGATGATTTCCAAGTGTTGTGACATCGAGTGGGGGTTCTTTCTTTATCGGATGGTTATGGTTTGTAGGGTGCTTTATCGCCGCGCCAGGCGTGGATGCCACCATTCAGGTTGGAGACATCCTTAAATCCATGCTGAATGAGGGTAAAGCCTGCATCGAAGCTACGCATCCCGCTGGCGCAGTAAACGACGACGGGGCGGTTGGAATCAAGCTCCTTGCAGCGGCGGGAAACGTCGGCAAGGGGGATGTGGTGAGAGCCGGGGATAATACCATCGGCTTTGAGTTCGAATTCTTCACGAACATCCAAGAGCTGGGGTGGATTGGAGGATTTGAGCAACGCTTCCACTTCGGCGGGTTGTACTTCCTGTGGGGTTCCCTGATTCTGCCAATCTTCTTCTTCGGTGGGTTG